>DASTKC010000201.1:0-3404 GCA_035716085.1 Candidatus Eiseniibacteriota bacterium
GCCGAACATCGTCGACTGGACGCCCGCGGTTCCGATCGTGGCCCCGCCGCTCTGCACGAAGAGGGACCAGCCTCCCGCTGCGGTGCGCCGCGCGAGGCCGCGATGCCCTCCGCCGGAGGCACCCGCCTTCACCAGGCCGCCGAGCGGTCCGGCCGCGCCCAGCCCGAGCACCGCGAGGAACGAGAGCTGAAATCCGGGATCGAGCACCGATCGCGGATCGGCGAGGTGGAGCGCGAGCCCCGCGATGCCCCACGCGGTGAAGGGACGCACGACGACCCCGAGCAAGCGCCCGCATCGCGCGGACGTCCAGAGGAGCGCGGAGCGGAGCGCCGATGCCGGCGCGCCCACGAGCGCGACGTAGCCCCAGAGCACCGCCAGCTCGATCGCCGCGGTCGGGGCCGGCGGGAGCCGGAGCATCCCTGCGAAGAGAGCGATGAAGCCCGCGAGAATGCAGACGTGGAGTCCCGAAATCGAGAGGATGTGGACCGTGCCGCCGTCGCGAAACGAGTGCTGGATCGCGGGCGCGATGCCGGAGCGGTCCCCCAGGAGCATCCCTCGCGCGAGCGCCGCGACGGGATGGGAGAGCGACGCGGCGAACGCACGCGCGAGGCGGTCGCGGATGATCGCGCCCGGATCGGAGCCGCGCTCCGGCGGATCCGCGGGCGCCTCGATCGAGAGCGGATCGATCGTGACGGTGCCGGCGAGGCCGAGCCGCTCGAGGGCGCGCCCAGGCGCGCTCGAGCCCGGGTTGCGCGCGTCTTCCGGGGGACGAAAATCGCCGCGCAACCGGAGCCACAACCCCGGCAACACCCACCGCGGCGGGATCGCGTCGTCCCGCCAGCGGACGGTGACCTTCGCGCGGCACGCGGCCTCGCGGCTCCCCACGCGCACGCGGCGGGCTTCCACGACGAGGCTCGGAAACTCCGCGTCGGTCGCCGTCGTGTCGAGCACGCGCCCCTCGATCACCACGGGCGTTTCCGCGGGATGCACGGGGAGCGGCCATGCGAGCGAATCGGCCTCCGCCCCGAGCGTCACGCCGGCCGCGATCAAGGAAGCCGCGCCGAGAGCCGCTTCGAGCCACGACCACAGGGCGCGCCGGTACGGATGAGGGCGCCCCCCGATCCCGAGCGACAACACGCCGCACGCGAGCGCGGCCACGAGCGCGGGCTCTTCGATGCGCGCCGGCACCGTCGCCCATGTCGAAGCCAGATGTCCCAGCGCGATCAGGAACCACAGAACGACCGGCGCAGGCCAGACGAAGTGAGGCCAGGAGGGACGCATCGCGTCCTCGCTGCGGGGAGGTCCATCGAGCGCGGCGAGGAGGGGCCGCGCGTACAGCTAGTTCCGGACGGGGAGTGTGTAGATCTCGGAGTAGATCTCGTGTCCGCTCGTGCCGGACGCCATGAAATAGATGCGCACCTGACCCACCTTGGACCGGAGCACCTCGGGGGGCACGAGTGCCGCGTAGGAGCGCGAGCCCTCTTCGAGGCGCGTCATTCGCTTCGGCTGGAACGTGCCGCCCGGGGGCGCCGCGTAGAGCCAGAGCGCGAGCGACGGATCCCATTCGGACTCGGGAAGCGTGATGGTGAGCGGGAGCGGATTCGACCGGTCGACCGCGTCGGGCGCGTCGAACCGGAGCGGCTCATCGGAATGCTCGCCGAACTCCGCCGTGACGAACGCCTGCCCGCCCGACTTCACGTCGAGGATCGAGACCTGCGGCGGGAAACCGCGCCGCGCCACGCGCACGCTGTGCGTCCCCGGTCCGAGCGTGATCTTGCCCGGTGTCACGCCGCGCGGAACGCCGTCGACCCAGAAGGGATCGCCCTTGCTCGGCTCGAACCCCGCGTCGCCCAGGATCGTGCTCTTCACTTCCACGGAGCCGTCCAGCGGCGTGGGGCCGACGCTCCCGACGAGCTCCGCGCTCTTGTCTTTCAGAACGTCGATCCCCTGCGTGCTCGAGGCGATGCCCGGACCGCTGAACCGCACGAGATGCCGCCCCACGACCACCTGGTCGAGCGTGATCGGCGTCGTTCCCATGTAGACGCCGTCGAGATAGACGTCGAGCACGCGCTTCGGTTCCGAAGAGGTGATCGCGACCGTGCCGTAGAGCGCGGGGTGGAGCGTCAGACGCGTCGCGGCGGAAATCTCGACCGTGTCGCGCCACGCGCCGTACGGGCCCCAGTCGAGCTCCACCTTGTGAAGTCCCGCGTCGAGCGAGACGCCGGTCAGCGGCGTGCGTCCTTCGAGCGCCACGCCGTCCACGTGCACGACGGCGCCGGGCGGATCGGAGAAGATGTCGGCCGTGCCGCTCACCGCCGCGGGCATGGGAGGCGCCGAGGAGCGCCTCGACGAATCGCCCAGGATTCCGGGAAGAAGCGCACGGATCAGGACGGCGACCGCGATGATCGCGAGCGCGCCTCCGCCCCACAGCGCGAGCGGCTCGTACCACGCGCGCTCCTCGCCGATCGGAGCGAGCGTCGGCGTGCGAGGACGGTCCGAGTCGCTCGATGCGACGGACTCCTCGGTTTCAACGGATGCCTCGGTTCCCTCCCTCGCTGCGTCGTCGATCGCCTCGACGACGAAGCCAGGGGCGCCGCTCGCCACGGAAGGAGCGCTGTCGGCGATCGCGGGAGCGATGGGATCGAGCACGCCGTGACCCGGGGCCTCCTCGATCACGTCGGCAGCCGCGTGCTCCCCCATGAAAGCCGGGGGCGCTTCCGTCGCGAAACCGGCCACGTCGAGTGGCTCGACCGGTTCGGTCTCCGCGACCGCGGTCACCACGTCGTGCATCTCCGCTGCCTGCTCGGCCTCGGGACCGATCGATTCGGGCTCCTGAGGCTGGAGGACGCGCACGGCGACCCGGCCGCGGTCGGCCGCACCGTCCGACGCCGCTCGCAGGACCTGGACCGGGTTCATCGCCCCCGCGAGGTCTCGCGCCAGGAGCGCGATCTCCCCGTCTCGGAGCGGGCGGGTCGAGAGCACATAGACGTCGCCCGGCTCGGGCTTCAGGGGCACGACCTCGATCCGGACCTGCGGCTCCGATCCCAGCGCCCCGCGCGGCGCGCTGTGCCCCGAATCGGGCTCTGCGCGCCCCAAGCGCGAGAGGAGGCCGCTCCGATGCCGGAAACAGGGACAATCCCCTGCGCTCACGGCCACCGCGTCCCCGCCGTGGAGAAGAAGAGCGAGAACGGCCACCCAGGGCCGATCTCCCTCGGGCCGGGCCATGAGCTCGGCATGGAGCGCGCGGAGCGCACCGATGACTCGCTTCAAGGGCGTCTCCTCGGCGTCCAGCGTGGTGCTGAGGGCCAGCGCGAGCTTCTCCTTGACCCAGATGGTCGGGTCGATGACGTCCGCGGGCCCCATGGCCCCACGCGCCACCAAAGCGAAGCCCCGATCGGGGTCGA
>DASTKC010000202.1:0-6155 GCA_035716085.1 Candidatus Eiseniibacteriota bacterium
CACCGCCCCATTTCCGGAGACGGCCTACCCGGCTTTCTCAGACTTCTCGCTTCTCGCGGTAGATCTCAACCGTCCCATCGGCCACATCGCCATGCTTATTTACCAGGTGGGGGCGGTCAGCAACGGCTTCCGCAGGACGGCCTGGTCGGTGGCTCCCCGGATGAGGCCCCGATTACGGTTAGAGGGAGGGACGACGGTCCGGGGGAAGAGGGACCCGCCCACCCAGGATCGCCCAAGACCCAGGTCCTGCGAGCGAGTTCGATTGAACGGGATGGTTGCGCCAGAGTAGGATCGCCGCCGCATGGACGACGAACGATCGCGTCCCGCCCTCGTCGGTCCGGGACTCATGGTGCTCGCCTTGGGGATGGTCCTTGCCGGCTGGCTGGTCGGCAATGGGATCCAGAGCGTCCGCACCGCCGACCGGTTCGTCAGCGTGAAGGGCGTGGCCGAGCGTGAGGTGAAGGCCGATCTCGCGATCTGGCCGATCCAGTTCGCGGTCACGGACGACAACATTCCCGCCGCTCAGGCGCGGGTGACGGCGAACGTCATCAAGATCGCGTCCTTCCTCGCGGAGAACGGAATCGACACGAGCGAGGTGGAGCTGACGAGCCTTCGCGTGACCGACGTTCTCGCGAATCCCTACAACCCTCCGAATCGCGTCGGCAATCGCTACATCATCGAGCAGACCGTGCTCGTGCGGACGACGCGCCCCGATCTGGTGCAGGCCGCGAGCCGGCGCGTGGGGGAGCTCGTCAACGCCGGCATCCCGCTCTCGTCCGGCCAGTACGGCGCGACCGGGCCGACCTATGTGTTCCGCAAGCTCAACGATCTCAAGCCGAGCATGATCGCGGAGGCGACCGCGGAAGCGCGCAAGGCGGCGGAGCAGTTCGCGAAGGATTCGAAGAGCCGGCTCGGTGGAATCCATCGCGCCAACCAGGGCGTCTTCGTCATCCTTCCGCGCGACGCGTCGGATTCCGGCGGCGGTCCGGGCATGGGCGAGCAGAGCCAGATGTTCAAGCTCGTCCGCGTCGTGACCACCGTGGAATACCTCCTCCGCGGCTGACCACTCGCGCTACGCGGTACTCGGTCTCCTCCCCGCAAACAGGAGTACCACGCCGAGCACGATGACGCCCGCGCTGACCGGCGTGGGAACGTGCACGTGCTCCTTGTCCTTGACCGTGATGTCCACCGGCCCGAGGTCCGCAGTTTCCTTGTCCTTCGTATAGCTGAAGCCCCCAGCGAGGAGCGCGACCAAACCGAGCACGATCAGCGCGACGCCGAGTATGGAAAGCGGTCTCATGCTTCCTCCTGTCGTATGCGGCGCTCGATCGCGCCGACAGGTCCCCGCCACGCAAGAGCCAAGCCAAAGACGCGCCCGCTACGGGGAGGCAGATCGTTCCACCTCCATCCTTTGAAATTCCTACACGGCTATTGAAAGAGACGCTCCGGCCGGCCGGCTTCGGCGCAGACACCGTCCAACCGGGGAAGCAGGCTCTCG
Source organism: Candidatus Eiseniibacteriota bacterium (assembly GCA_035716085.1). Lineage (GTDB taxonomy): Bacteria > Eisenbacteria > RBG-16-71-46 > SZUA-252 > SZUA-252 > WS-9. The sequence continues at coordinate 1,499 of DASTKC010000202.1, forward strand.
GCATGTAAGTAGGTGGCCTCGCTCACGATCCTCCTTCGTGGCACAGACCGTGCTCAAGGCTGGCGCGGATTGCGTTCATCCGAGCACGCTTCCATCCCACCCCCCGGAGGAATGATGAAGTCACTGCGGAAGGCGATCGTCCTGGTGGCCGCGACGTCGGCGGCTTTCCTCGCCGCGCCAAAGCACGCGTCCAGCGAAGTGGGCGGAGTACACCTCAACGTCACACCCTTCGTGGGTTACGGCGACTGGGCGAAGGACATCAATCTCGACAGCCGCGCGTATTTCGGCGGCCGGCTCGGCGTCGGCATCGGCCCCTATCTCGGGGTCGAGGGCTACTACGGCTGGATGGGCACGCACACGGAGTACGGCACCGGGGACTCGCTCTTCTTCCAGGAAGGCTTGAGCACGTCGCCGCGGAACACGACCGACCTGCAGCTGTACGGTGCGGATCTCGTCCTGAATCTCATTCCCAAGTCGAAGTTCAACCCCTACCTCCTCGGTGGGTGGCACGAAGAGAAAATCACCCCCGACAGTCCCGGGCCTAGGAGTTTCCAGAACGGCGCTGAGTTCGGTGGAGGCGTCAAGATCGGCGTGAGCCGCCGCGCCGCTGTACGGTTGGAGCTCCGCGACAAGCTCTGGTCCTTCGGCGACAGTCCAACCATTCCCAATCCGCCAGGAAACGACAACATCCACAACCTCTTCTACAACGCAGGGCTTCAGGTCTCCTTCGGCGGTGCGACGGGAAGCGACGCGGACAACGATGGCGTGGCCGATAGCAAGGATGCGTGTCCCAACACGCCGGCCGGCGCTCTGGTCGACGAGCGCGGCTGCCCGCTCGATGCCGACGGAGACAACGTTCCGGACGGCATCGACCAGTGTCCGAACACGCCCTCGGGCGCGACCGTGGATGCGCGCGGCTGTCCGAGCGACGCCGACAACGACGGCGTTCCCGACGGAATCGACACGTGCCCCGGAACGCCGGGAGGCACGCAGGTGGACGCGAAGGGATGCCCCGCGGATCAGGATGGTGACGGCGTTCCGGACGGCGTCGACCAGTGCGCCAACACCCCGACGGGAGCGCGCGTGGATGCGCGCGGCTGCCCCGTCGATAGCGATCAGGACGGGGTTCCGGACGGCATCGACCAGTGCCCGAACACGCTGCCGGGGGCTCAGGTGGACGCGCGTGGATGCGCGGCCGACTCGGACAACGACGGCGTGACCGACGACAAGGATCTGTGCCCGAACACGCAGGCCGACGTGAAGGTGGACGCGCAGGGCTGCCCGATCGAGCTGACCGAGATGGAGACGCAGCTGCTCGACAAGGGCGTGATCACGACCCGCGAGATCCACTTCGAGACGGCCAAGTGGGACATCCTTCCCGAGTCGCGGCCCATCCTGGACGGCATCGGCAAGGTGCTGATCCAGTGGCCGAAGCTGCACATCGAGGTTGGCGGCCATGCCGACGCGCGTGGCTCGGACGCCTACAACATGGACCTCACCCAGAAGCGGGCGCAGTCCGTGCTGGACTATCTCATCACGAATTTCCCGCAGATCACCCGCGACCAGTACACGGCCAAGGGGTACGGGGAGCGGAAGCCGGTTGCGACGAACCGGACGGTCGAGGGAATGGCGCGGAATCGCCGCGTCGAGTTCAAGGTCCTCAACACCGAGGAGCTCACCAAGGAACGGGAGCGCCGTCGGCTCTTGAAACGGGGGGAGTAGAGAGCCTGCATCCGCTTCCGTAGTGCAGGTGGGGAACCCAAGGTTCCCCACCTGCCACATTCCAAGGAGACGATATGCTGACCAAATTATGGCATCGCACGATAGTGAGTCTCGCCACGCTGCCCGTTCTCGTCACATCAGCGCTCGCACAGGACGGGGGCACGGGAACGACGGAGGGCGGGACCTCCGCCACGACCACCACGACCACGACGACCACGTCCGAATGGATCACGGACTGGAGACTCTGGGCCGTCGTAGGCGCGGTGCTCGTGGTCATCCTCATCCTCGCTTTGACGCGCGGGCGCAGTGAAGGGGGCAGCACGACCATCGTGAAGTAGCGCACGCGGTGGCCCTTGTAGGTTTGCATCGGGAGAGCCGGCGCCTCGGGCGCCGGCTCTTCGTCATGAGTGGGCGCCGTTGTTACAAGGATGCGCGGAGTCTGTTCCGATGCGTACAGGGCTGGCGGGCCGCGGGGACGCCTACGCGGAACGGTCTTCGGCGCAAGTCCAGCGTGAGCACCGTCCAGCCTGGATTCACGCGCATTTCTCCTCAGTGGAACGGGTGTTGCTTGAGTGTCCCCTAGTCTTCTCAACGCCTAGGGCGGCGGGAACCTGGTTCAATTCGAGCTCGCTCTTGACAATCACAGGTTGGCGCTGGCAATAGCGAATCGATCGAACAATAGGAACCCGCCGCCCGCTTTGGCTGTACTCCTCCGCACAGGGGGTCGTACCCGCACACGCCCCGCCACGGGGCACTCAAGGAAGGAAGGAACAGCTCATGAAACGATCGCTCCTCATTCCGGCGTTCGTCGTGATGGCGCTTGCCGGGTGGGAACTCGCGTATGCGCAAGCCCCGGACAATTCGGGCGCGGCTCCCGGCACGCCCGGGACGACGACGAGCACCACCACGACGACGACCACAACGCCGAGCACGACTCCGCCCACGGATGCCACCCCGAGCACCACGAGCACAACGACCACGACGGAAGCAACGACCGCGCAGGCTCCGCCAGCGAGCGCCGCGTATCTCGCGGCGCGCGAGCGCGGCAAGGGCGTGACCGCGAAGGAGACCGCGACCGTAGACAAGCAGCTCACGACCGTGACCAAGCAGGTGGATGACCTGGCCGCGAAGGCGGGTGAGGCCACCGTGGCGGGACGGCTCTCGTCCGACTTCGGCGTCTCGTCCGACGCACTCATGGCGGAGAAGGCCAAGTACAACACCGGCTGGGGCGATCTCATGATCGCGCACACGCTCGCCTCGAACACGCTGACCGGCGTCACGCTCGACGAGGTCATGACCATGCGCACGACCGACGCGATGGGTTGGGGGTCGATCGCGAGCGGTCTCGACCTCAAGCTCGGGAACGTCGTGAGCGGGGTCAAGAGCGAGGCCAAGGTGGCGATGGGCTCCTCGCGCGCCGACGGCAAGCCGGCGAAGATCGAGGTTGCGGCAGTGACTCCGCCGGCAGCGGCAGGGACGGCCGGCACGAGCGGCGACACGGGCACCAAGTAGTCGAGCGCGCCTGGGACGGGCGCTTAGGGACAAAAGCATCATTTGAGGCGAGAGGCCGCCGGAAGCACGGCGGCCTCTCCGTCTGCTATCCTCCCTGCGTGAACCATCCTGACCCACACGCACAGCCGGGCCGGAACGGACGCCCCACGGCGCTCGTGACCGGAGCGTCCGGCTTCGTCGGCGGGCGCGTCGTGAAGCGCCTCCTCGAGCAGGGCATTCCCGTGCGCGTCATCGTGCGCGAGACCGCGGAGCCGCCCCTGGACGAGCGGATCGAGGTCGTTCGCGGGGATTTCGTCGACCCGGACACGGCCAGGCGAGGAGTGGACGGCGTGTTCGACGTGATCCACTGCGCGGCCACCGCCGGTCCCGAGATCGCGCCGGTGCGCCGCGTGAACGTGGACGGAACTCGGGCACTCGTGGACGCCGCGCTCGGGCAGCAAGTCCGGCGGTTCATCCAGATCTCGACGATCTCCGTCTACGATCGCGAGGGGCGGAGCGCCATCGACGAGGACTCGCCGCTCAAGACCTCGGGCGATCCCTACGGCCTCACGAAAGCCGAAGCCGACCGCGTGGTCCTCGACGCCATGAAGCGGGGCCTCCAAGCGGTGATCCTCCGCCCCGGCGCGATCCTCGGAGCCGGCGAGACATCCACGTGGGCCACGCGCGTGCCGCAGATGGTGCAGGAGGGCAAGGTCAAGCTCCGCAAGGATGGCACCGACACGATCCCGTTCATCCATGTCGAAGATCTCGTCGACGCGGTGATGCTTGCGCTCCATTCGGACCGCGCGGTCGGCCGGGTCTACGACGTCGCCGACGAGCACCACACGTGGCGCGAGTACACGGACGAGGTCCGCCGCTGGTTCGACCTGCCGGAGCTCGACCGCGTTCCTGACGCCGAGATCCAGCCCGGCACGTTCTGGATCGGAGCCGTCTCCACCCAACGAATCCGTCGCGAGCTGGGCTTTGCTCCCACCCGCTCGTATCGCGACGGCATGGCCGAAGCGGAGCACGCCTGGAGGGAGCGCCGTGCCACGACCCGACGCGACTGAGTTCAATCCGTACTATGGCCGGTACATCGAGAAGGTGCCGGACGGCCCGATCGTCGACGTGCTCACCTCCGGCATGAAGGAAACGCTGACCCTCCTCCGCTCGATCCCCGAGTCCCGCGCCGACCACCGCTACGCCGAGGGGAAATGGAGCATCAAGGAGGTCGTGGGGCACGTCATCGACGGAGAGCGCGTCTTCACCTACCGGGCGCTTCGCTTCGCACGGAAGGACACGACGCCGCTCGCGAGCTTCGAGCAGGACGACTACATTCCCGCGGGGAACTTCGGGGCGCGCACGCTGCGCGATCTCACGGACGAATACGAAGCGGTGCGCCGCGCCACGATCGAGCTCTTCCGCCACTTCGATGAGACCCAGT
>DASTKC010000203.1:0-9690 GCA_035716085.1 Candidatus Eiseniibacteriota bacterium
TGTCCTCGGACAGCTCGGTGACGGTGCGGTAGAGGACCTCCTCGCCGATCATGAGGTCCTCCCGCGCCGTGCCTTCATCGGACGGAAGACCATCGCGGGGGCACTCCCCGCGGGGAGCTTGTAGCTCCGCACGGCCTTCAGCATGTCGGCCACGCTCTTCTTCTCGGTCCGGAGCTCCTTGTCGAGGGCGGTGCTCTTGGGCGGTGCCGAGGCGGCCGCGCGATGGCGCTCCGTGGTCTTTGCGGCGGCGCGCGCCGGATCGGAGGTCATGGCGAGCGACGCCGCGCTCGCGGCGAGGAGCTTCACGAAGCGGCGTCTCGGAATCGAGGGAGACGGATCCATGGATTCCTCCTGGTTGGGACGCTAGGGAAGCGGTGACGCTACCACCGTGGGCGTCCGCGCGCCAGACGCGCGGCGAGGCTGGTATAGTTCGCCTCCATGGGCGCGCGCCACGTCGTCGTGATCGGGGGAGGAGCGGTGGGCCTCGCGTCCGCGGACGAGCTCCTCGCGCGCGGCCATCGGGTCACGATCGTCGAGCGCGGGGGTCCCGATCACGACTGCTGCTCGCTCGGGAACGCGGGGTACATCTCCCCGAGCCACTTCCTGCCGCTCGCGGCCCCAGGCCTCCTCGGCCAGGCGATCCGCTGGATGGGAAATCCCGAGAGCCCATTCTACGTGCGTCCGCGTCCCGATCCGGCGCTCGCGGGATGGATGTGGCGCTTCTGGCTGGCGTCCTCCCCGGCGCGCGCGCACGCCGCGGGGCCCCTGATGCGCGATCTCAACCTCGCGAGCCGGTCTCTCTTCGAATCGCTCGCCGCGGACACCCACGACGCGTTCTCGCTCGTGCGCCGCGGCTGTCTCACTCTCTTCCAGACGCAGCGGGGCCTCGACCGCGAAGCCGAGCACGCCGAGCGGTCACGGGCGCTCGGCATGGACGCCGAGGTACTGGACGCGAAGGCCGTCGCCGCGCTGGAGCCGGGAGTCTCCCTCGACGTGACGGGGGGCGTGTTCTATCCGCTCGACGCGCACGTCACGCCGAGCCTCTTCCACGCGACGCTCACCCGACGTGTGGCGGAGAAGGGGGGCGTGTTCCTGTGGAACGCGGAGAGCCGGGGCTTCAGCCGCGACTCGAGGCGAATTCGCGCGGTCGCGACCACTCAGGGGGACATCCAAGGGGACGAGTTCCTCGTCGCGGCAGGAGCGTACTCGTCGACGCTCGTCGCTCCGCTCGGCATCGGCCTTCCGCTCCAGCCGGGAAAGGGGTACAGCCTCACGATGCCGAAGCCTCCCGAGATGCCGACGCGGCCGCTCCTCCTCCAGGAAGTGCGGGTCGCGATCACGCCGATGAACGGATCGCTCCGCTTCGGGGGGACGCTGGAGCTGGGCGCCTGGGGACCGGAGATCAATCCCCCTCGCATCCGCGGCATCGTGCGGTCGGCGCTCAAGCACCTCCCGGCATTTCGCGAGGATCACTTCCAGAATCTCGAGGCGTGGTCCGGGCTTCGCCCGTGCTCGCCCGACGGGCTTCCCTACGTCGGGCGGTTTCGCCGCTACGAGAACCTATCCGTGGCGGCCGGACACGCCATGATGGGGCTCTCGATGTCTTTGATCACGGGCCGCGTGGTGGCCGAGATCCTCTCGGACGAGCGGCCGGAGTACGATCTCACGCTTCTCGATCCGGATCGCTACGGCTGATGGCCGAGCGCGTGCCGGCGCCATTCACCCTCGGAGGCTCTCGATGAACTTCGGCCGCGCGTGGCGCAGCGAGTGGCTCCTCGATCCCGACGTCACCTACTTGAACCACGGCACGGTGGGCGCGCCGCCGCGCCGCGTGCTCGAGGCCCAGCAGAAGATCCGGGACGAGATCGAGCGGCGCCCCTCGGAGTACCTTCTACGAGACCTCATGCCGTCCGACACGGGGCGGTCGCTCCTCCCGGAGCCTCTGCTCCGCACCGCGGCTCGGAAGGTGGCGCGCTTCGTCCACGCGCGCGAAGCCGACCTCGCGTTCGTGGAGAACGCGACCACCGGCGCCAACGCCGTGCTCCGCTCGCTCGATCTCCGGGCCGGGGACGAGATCGTGGCCACGCAGTTCGGATACGGCGGTGTCACCAAGGCGGCCCACTACGTTGCGCGCCGCGCGGGCGCGACCGTGCGCGAGGCGACCATGCCGCATCCGGTCGAGCATCCGGACGCCATCGTTCGCGCCATCGAGGAGACGCTCACGCCCCGGACGCGGCTCGTCATCGTGGATCACGTCACGTCCGAGACCGCGCTCGTCCTCCCGGTCCGTGAGATCGCGGACGCGTGCCGCGCGCGCGGCGTGCCGGTGCTGGTGGACGGGGCGCATGGCCCGGGCGCCGTACCCGTGGACGTGGGCGCCTTGGGGGCCGACTGGTACGCGGCGAATCTGCACAAGTGGGCGCTCACGCCGCGGCCGTGCGGCTTTCTCTGGGCGCGGGACAACCGGCAGGTGGATCTTCACCCGGCCGTCGTGACCTGGGGGCTCGACCAGGGATTCACGACCGAGTTCGACTGGGGGAGCACGCGCGATCCATCCGCGTTCCTGGCCGCGCCCGAGGGGATCGCCTTCCTGGAGCAGTGGGGGGCCGGCGTCGTGCTCTCACACAACCACGCGCTCGCGTGGGAAGCGGGGCAGCGCCTAGAGAAGGCGTGGGACACGGACGCCCGCGCGCGCGAGGACATGATCGGATGCATGATCACCGTCCCGCTCCCGGCCGCGGCCGGCTCGACGGGGGACGAGGCGCACGCGCTCCGCGACGCGCTCCTCTTCGAGGACAAGATCGAGATCCAACTCCATGAGTTCCGGGGTCGGCTCTGGGTGCGGCTCTCCGCGCAGATCTACAACGACCTCGACGATGTGAATCGGCTGGCGCGCGCCGTGCGCGCGCGGGTGGGGGCTGGAACGCGCTCCTGAATCAGGTGCGGTACGGGCGTGGATGCCCGAGCGGTCCTTCGGTGAGCCGGCCGGCCACGCTCGCCACCATGAGCACCAGCTCCGACGGCTCGACCGGCTTGGGGATGTGGAGGTCGTACCCGGCGGAGAGCGCTTCGAGGCGGTTCGTGAGGCGGGCATAGCCGGTGAGCGCGATCGCGGGCACGTCTCCGCCCTGTTCTTTGCCGAGCGCGCGGATGCTCCGGATCAAGCTGTAGCCTGACTCCTCGGGCAGGCCGATGTCCGATACGAGGACGTCGGGCCTCCACTGCGCGAACAGGGCGCGCCCTTCGACCGCCGATGGACACGCGCGCACATTCGCCCCCCGCCTCGTGAGGATTTCGACGACCAGCGCGCGCGCGTCCGGCTCGTCGTCCACGACGAGCACGCGCAGGCCCTGGAGCGACGGAAGACGATCCAGCCGCTCGGGAGTGGATTCGGGGTCCCGATCCGGGCCGGGGCCCGATTCGAACGGCGACGGCTCCAAGCCGTTCCGCGGGGGCACCGGCTCCATACGGGGGAACGACTCCTCCCGCAACGCGCGAGGAATGCGGACGACGAACGTCGCTCCCTGTCCCTCGCCGGCGCTCTTGGCTTCCACGCTCCCTCCATGCATTTCGGCCAGGTTGCGGGCGATGGCAAGCCCCAGTCCCAGTCCGGTGAACCGGCGTGAATACGAGCTGTCGTGCTGGCTGAATCGATCGAAAACGTGGGGCAGGAATTCGGGGCGAATCCCGATGCCGTTGTCCGAGATCGTGAAGACCACGTCGGACACGTCGGTGCGGAGGGCCGCATGCACGCGTCCCCCTTGGGGCGTGAACTTCACGGCGTTCGCGAGGAGATTCCACAAGATCTGGTGGAGACGCGCCGCATCCGCGAAGACGGGGCGCGCTCCGTACGTCTCCACCACGATCTCGATCTGCTTCCTCTGGGCGAGCGGGCGCACCGCGTCCGCCGCCGTCCGCAGAGCGGGCTCTGGATCGAGGAGCCGCCGGTCGAGCTCCAGCTTGCCGGAGACGAGCCGCGACACGTCGAGCACATCCCCGACGAGATGGGAGAGCGCCGTCGCATTCCGCTCGATCGTGTCGAGCGCGCGCGGGGTCTCCTTCTCGTCCATGCTTCCTTCCTGGAGCAGACGGAGCCAGCCCAGGATCGACGTGAGCGGGGCGCGGAGCTCGTGGGAGATCATGGCGAGGAACTCGTCCTTCGCGCGGCTCGCCGACTCGGCGATGGTGCGCGCCTCGCGCTCGCGGTCGTGCGCGCGCTGGATGGCTTCGTCGAACTCGTGCCGCGCCGTCACGTCCCGGTAGAGAAGGGTCGTTCCGTCCTCGGCGGGGTACGAGGTCACCTCGATCCACCGCTCCAGATTGGCCACGTACCCTTCCACCCGCGCTGGCTCGTGGTCCCTCAGACCGGTCCGGTCGAGCGGCACGCCGGGGACGAGATCAAACGGCTCTCCGACCAGCTCCTCCCGGCTCCGTCCCTCGAGCGCGGCAGCTGCCTCGTTCGCGTATCGGCAACGTCCGTCCCGGTCCACCGACACGAATCCGTCGCTCACGCTGTCGAGGACCCGGGCCAAGCGCGCGCGATCGCGATCGAGGCGCGCGACGAGGAGGCTGATCAGGAACCCGGTCGCGAGAAAGCCCGCGAGGCCGAGCGCCTCTTTGGGATCGTTGGGAACGAGTCGATGCGGCGTGATGAAGAAGAACTGGGCGACGAGCGCGCTCGACAGGGTCGTGATCACCCCGCCCTCGAATCCCGCCACGCTGGCCGCGATGACGGCGCCCGCGCAGAAAAGCAGGAATGGGCTCGCCTCGAGAAGCGGCCACGTGGCCAGCTGGAACACGGCGAACACCGCCGTCACGAGCAGCGCGAACACCACATGCATCGTGTGGCGGCCGGAGGTCGTGTCGGACCCGAAGGAGCTCGGGACCCGGTTCCCCGCGTCGCTCTCGCGAGCGAGCGAGTCCTCCCACGCGCCGTCGTCCCTCGCCGGAGCGGCGTGGGAGCGGATGAGCGTGAGGTGCGGAGCCGAATGGCGGTGGCGCCCTGCGTCCATCACTCCTCCGTCAGTCCATCAAGTGCTGGGCCCGGCCGTGCCGTTCCAGCTCTACGAGGGTCGAGAAACCCGCCCCGCAACGCGGACAGTTGTAGGGTGCGCGTCCCTCGGGCCGTCGCTCGACTTCCTCGGCCGAACGGAACATTCCGGACGAGCGCCTATCTTCGGGCATTCCGGTGTGCTGCTTCATGTGTCGATCGAGCTGCTCCGCCGTGGAGAACTCGGCCTGGCAACGGGGGCAACGGTACTGTTCCATGAGTCCTCCCGGCATCCTGTCGTCCCGGGGCGGGGATGCCCGGAGTTCCAAGCTGCCACCGGTTGTAAGAAGCTCCTTCAAAGCCGGGCAGGGCTCAACCAACCCCCGGCCTTCACCCGACTGGCGCCCCATCGTCCAAGATCCATGATTCCCTTGTGGTTCCGGCCGTCTGGACCGGCCCCACCTGAGCCGGAATCGTGGACGGGTGCGGTGGCGCGTGCTCTGCATGGAGAGGCAATGCAAGCGGCGAACCATTGGATAGGAGGACCGCGATGGCCCGATCGTTCTGGAAGGGGAGTTTGAGTTTTGGGCTGGTCGAGATTCCGGTCCGGCTACAGCCCGCCACCGTGAGCCACGACCTTGCGTTCACGCTCCTCGACCGGCGCAACTTCGCACCGGTTGGGAACCGCCGATACAACAAGAACACCGGGCGTGAAATCGAGTGGAACGACGTGGTGCGCGGGTACGAGTACGAGCCGGATCAGTACGTGGTGCTGAGCGATGAGGAGCTCGAGGCGGTGAACGTGAAGTCGACCGGAACGATCGAGATCCTCGAGTTCGTTCCGTCCGACTCGATCGACTCCCTCTACTTCGAGACGCCCTACTACATCGAGCCCATGAAGAAGGCGAGCAAGAGCTACGCGCTCCTGCGCACGGCGCTCGAGCGCACGGGACGCACCGGAATCGCGCGGGTCGTCCTGCGGACGCGGCAGCGCACCGCGGCGCTCGTGGTGCGCGACTCGGCCCTCGTGCTCAACCTGCTCCGGTACGCCCACGAGCTTCGGTCCACAAGCGACCTCGAGCTCCCCGAGGGGAAGGCCGTGAAAGCATCGGAGGCCGAGGTCCGGATGGCGGAGCGGCTGATCGGGGAGATGTATGCCGAATGGGATCCGGATCAGTTCCAGGACGAGTACCACGACGAGGTCCTCGCGCTCGTCGAGAAGAAGGTGCGCGCCGGCAAGACGCACGAGATTCTCGAGCCCGAGGCCGCGCCGAAACGTCCCAGCGCCCGGTCCGACGTCGTGGATCTGATCCCGCTCCTCAAGCGAAGCCTCGAGGAGCGCGCGACGGCGGAGCGCAAGGGGACGCAGGGCGGAGGCTCGCGGAAGCGTGCGGCGCACGATTCCGTGTCGCGCAGGCCGGCCGCGCGAAAGCTCGGGCGTGCGAAGACTCCTGTCCGGAAGAAGCGGACCGCCTGAGCCATGCCGCTCACCACCTATCGGAAGAAGCGCGATTTCCGCAAGACCCCCGAGCCGAAGGGAGGCGGCCGCGCGGCTCGCCGCCGCACTAGGCTCGCGTACGTGATCCAGAAGCACGCCGCGTCGCACCTCCACTACGACTTCCGCCTCGAGCTGGACGGGGTGCTGAAGAGCTGGGCCGTGCCGAAGGGACCGAGCTTGAATCCCGCGGATAAGCGGCTCGCAGTCGAAGTCGAGGACCATCCGGTGGAGTACGGGGGCTTCGAGGGAACGATCCCGAAGGGGGAGTACGGAGGGGGATCGGTGCTCCTCTGGGATCGCGGTACCTGGGAGCCGGTGGGAGATGCGCATGAGGGGCTGCGCCAGGGCAGGCTCTCGTTCGACCTCTTCGGGGAGAAGCTGAAGGGAACGTGGCACCTCATTCGCATGAAGGGGCGCGACGAGGATCGGAAGCCGACGTGGCTTCTCTTCAAGGAGAAGGACGCGGAATCACGCGCCCGCGGCGACGTGCTCCGGGACCGTCCCGAGAGCGTGAAGACGGGACGCGCCATCGAGGAGGTGGGCAAGAACGGCAAGGTGTGGCACTCGGACCGGCCCTCGGCGCGCGAGCGGCCTGCGCCGCCGCCAAAGCCGACGCGCAAGGGACCGCCCAAGAGGGATCCCGGCAGGAAGGCTCCGCTTCGCGATCCGCCGCCCGAGGAGCCCAAGCATCCTCCGGTTCGCGAGCCTCCGGATGAAGCGCGCGAGGCGACGGTGGCCGGCGTGGCCATCACGCATCCGAAGCGCGTCCTCTTTCCCGAGGCGGGAATCACCAAACGGGATCTCGCCTCCTACATCGAAGCCGTGGCCGAGCGGATGCTCCCGCACGTGAAGGGACGTCCGCTCATGCTCGTCCGGTGCCCGGAAGGGCGCACAGGCGGCTGCTTCTTCCAGAAGCACCCGGGCTTCAGCGTTCCCCGCTCGGTTCGGCAGATCACGGTGCGCGAGTCGAAGGGGAATGCGACCTATCTCGCCGTGTCGAACGTGGCGGGGCTCGTCGGCCTGATCCAAGTCGGCGTGATCGAGATCCACATCTGGGGCGCGCGCGAAGACCGCCAGGATTCGCCCGATCGACTCGTCTTCGATCTCGATCCCGATCCCTCGGTCCCGTGGTCGAGAACCGTGCACGCCGCGCTCGACCTTCGCGAGCGGCTCCGAGCCCTCGGCCTCGAGTCCTTTCCGAAGACGACCGGAGGCAAGGGGCTTCACGTCGTCGCGCCCTTTCGGCGCGGTCCGTCCTGGGACGACGTGGCTCGCGTCGGCTCGGCTGTGGCCGCGTCCATGATCCAGGACGATCCCGACGGATTCACCGCGACCCTCTCGAAGGCCAAGCGCCGGGGGAAGATCTTGATCGACACGCTGCGCAACCGGCGCGGCGCGACGTGGGTCGCGCCGTACTCGCCGCGGGCACGGGAAGGCGCCCCAGTGTCCATGCCGCTCGCCTGGAACGAAGTCACGCCGGCATTGAGGCCGAGCCGCTTCACCGTCCGAACCGCGGCGTCCCGGCTCCGAAAGAAGGATCCCTGGGGCGCTCTCCCGGGAGTGAGGCAGAGCCTTCCCCGGGTCCGCTTGTAGAAACGATTGCCTCATCGCACCTAGAGGTACATTCCCGCCCACGCGCGTCCGCCCGTAACCGCTGTTCCCGCCTCACAAGCTCTCTGGCACGGTCATTGATAGTTGCCTCTGCGATCCTAATTCTCCATCGCACGAGGTCCCCATGAACCGGTCACCGAGCCGCAGCTGGAAAGACATCACGACCGTCGCCGCACTCGCCGCCGTCGTGCTCACGCTCGCCGTCGTCCAGATCCCGCTCCTGGCGGAGACGATCCAGACTGAGCTCCTGGGTCCGGATCCGGACGATGAAGGGGCAGCCGTGCACGGCGCTGTCATGCCGGCGCTCGAAGCGCCGATCGCTCCCACCACGACCGAGGCCGGTCTGCCGGTCGAAGCTTCCGTGTGGCTCGCGCCGATTGCGGGCCTGGGCACGAGCACCGGCCTCGGCTGGGTGGGGAGCACGGGCGCGATGAATGCGTCCGCCGATGGACGGCAGGGATTCCACGTGCGGCTCGGCGGGGGCCTGATGGCGCCACTCACTCCGAGCGTGGGGGTCGACATTCGAGGATAGGAGCGCTCTTCGGAGCGTCGAGGAAAGTCCAGACGCCGAGCGATCGACGTCAGGATGAACGGGAGGAGCAACCAAGAGCCCTCCCGGCAGCCCCCGTGCCGCGCGCGCGGGGGCTTTGTTTTGCCCCCTGGGCTCCGCACGGCGCGCAATCGTCTTTGTATCCGCTACAACTCCGCCGCGGAAAAGCGCGCCTGCTCGCGCCCGTGAGCGGCGCAACTCCATGGTTTGTGGGCTTTTCGTGCTGGCACGGAACGTGCCCTGATGCATGACAGGTGCCGCCGCGCTCCGCCCGCGTCCGGCGGGCGATTCAGGCGGACCTTCGAACTTACCGGACGCAAGGAGGCCGAAATGCTTTGGACGATCACGATCCTCTTGTTCCTGCTGTGGCTCGTCGGGATGGTCTCCAACTACACGTTGGGCGGATTCATCCACCTGCTCCTCCTGCTCGCCATCGTGACGATGCTGATCCGCATCATCCAGGGGCGCCGGCCGGTCTGAGCGGGAGAGGACCGCGAATCGACGCGTGGTCCGATCGACGAAAAGGGAAGGCTCTCGGATTCGAGCCTTCCCTTTTGCATGTGCGGCCGAAGTCTTGCCCGCGAATCAAGTCCAGGGACCGTTGGCCTTGCCTCGACGCTCCGAATCGCTCGCGGACATGCCGCGGCCCGGCCGCGTGCCGCCACCAGGGCGCTCGGCCTCTTCGTCCTCGTCCCACTCGTCTTCCTCGATGTCCCGGGCCTCGGGATTCACGGAGGTCTCGGCGATCTGGGTCAGGCGGTGGTCGGCTTCCTTCTCCTCGTTCAGGATCTCCTCGAGAATGCGCGCGGCCTTCGTGTCTCCCTTGGTCCGGGCAAAGGTCTTGAGCGTTCCGTACGAGGCGATCTCGTAATGCTCCACACGCTGTGCGGCCGCGATGATCCCCGCGTCGATCACCGAGGGATCCCCGTCCTCGTGGAGGATCTCCGATCCTTCATCGATGATTCCGGACATGCCCTTGCAGGTCTTTCCACTCGCGGGCTTGCCCATGTCCTGGAAGATCTCCTCGAGGCGCTCCACCTG
>DASTKC010000204.1:0-18229 GCA_035716085.1 Candidatus Eiseniibacteriota bacterium
GAACGGACGCGACCAGGACCGCGAGCTCCTGAGCGGGATCACGCGCGAGCAGGTGGACCAGGCCGCGCGCGCGCTCCAGTCCAAGCTCACGGACGCGGAGATCGAGCGCGCGGTCGCGACCATGCCCGAGCCGTGGCGCGCGATCGACGGACCGAGGCTCACCGCCGATCTCAAGGGTCGCCGGGACCGGCTTCCGGAGGCGGCGAAGCGGTTCTACGAGCTCCTCTCGGACAAGGTGGACGTGACGCTCACGAGCGAGCCGGAGCGCGTGGACGCGGTGCGCCAGGCGAATGGCGACCTCGATCTCACTGTGCGCCCCGTGACGGGGGCGCGGGCCGCGGACCCTCCCGGGGATCCGTCGCCGGGCGAGCCCTCGTTCCATCGCGTCTTCCGTCGCGGCGAGACGAGCGAGGTCAGGCTCTATTGCCTTGCCGGCGACGATCGAGTGACCGTGACCGGGCCGGACGGCGGGATCAAGCTCCGCGTCGTCGGTGGTCCCGGCGACGACGTCCTCGCCGCGCGCGGCTCGGGCCCGGCGAAACTCTCCGACTCGGATGGCCGGAACCAGGCGGACGGCGCTTCGTATGACGACCACGTCTACGTCCCGCCCCCCGCGCCCGCGACGGCCCCTTGGGTGCCCGCACGCGACTGGGGCTCGAAGACCAACCGCACGCCGCTGCTCTCGTACGGTCCCGATCTGGGCTTCTTCGTGGGCCTGGCGCTCGACCATCGCACCTACGCGTTCCGGAAGCACCCGTACGCCACCCGCCACGTGCTCAGCGCCGGTTGGGCGTTCGGGAGCTTGAGCGGCAAGGCGGAGTACAAGGGCGAATTCCGCCGCGAGAACCGGCGCGACTTCTGGTCCTTCCGCGGGTACGCATCGGGCATCGACGTGCTTCGCTTCTACGGGCTCGGCAACGGCACGGCGAACCTGGAAGGCGATCGGAGCCGCGTGCGCGCGATCCAGTTCCTCGCCTATCCCAGCTACAACGCGCTGTTCGGGCAGCACTCCACGTTCCAGATCGGTCCCGTCTTCAAGCAGAACAAGGTGCGCCAGGACAAGGCGGAGGACGATTCATCGTTCGTCTTCTTCACGCAACCCTACGGCTACGGCAACTTCGCGACGCTCGGCGCGCACACCGAGGCGGTGTTCGACAGCCGCGACAATCCGGCGTTTCCGAGGAAGGGATTCGTGCTCGCCGCGCGCGGCACGGTCTACCCCAAGGCGCTCGACGCCGAGGAGACGTTCGGCGAGGTGAACGGGAACGTGAACACGTACGTCTCGACGGGCAGCCGCTTCACGATCGCGCTCCGCGGCGGCGGAAAGAAGCTCTGGGGCCAGTATCCCTTCTACGAGTCGGCGAAGATCGGCGGCGGGTCGGTGGGCGAGGGCACCTTCGGCGAGCCCGACTACACGCTCCGTCCTTTCGCGGTCGCACGCTTCCAGGGGGATGCGTCGCTCTGGGGCAATGCCGAAGCGCGGCTCCGGCTCTTCAGCACCACGATCCTCCTGCCGTCGCATGTCGGCCTCCTCGCCTTTGCCGACGCCGGCCGCGTCTGGTACGGCGGCGAGGACTCGGACGTGTGGCACGGCGGCGGCGGCGGTGGCGGCTGGCTCTCGTTCCTTGGCGATCGGGGCGCGCTATCCCTCGGCTACGCCACGTCCGGTGAGGACAACCGCTTGTACTTCAAGGGCGGCTTCACGTACTAGCCCGATGCGGATCGGCGTCATCTCGGACACGCACGGACTCCTCCGCCCCGAGGCGCTCGACGCGCTCCGCGGCTCCGAGCAGATCATCCATGCCGGGGACGTCGGCGACGCGGCGATCCTGGACGCGCTCCGCGCCGTGGCGCCGCTCATCGCGGTGCGCGGGAACGTCGACGGAGACCTCGCCGCGCTCCTTCCAAAGACGGCGATCCTCCGTGCGGGAGAGCTTGCGATCTACGTCCACCACGGGAACGATCGGCGGAACTTGTGGCCACCCCCCGGAACGGACGTCGTGATCAGCGGGCACACGCACGAGCCGCGGGTGGAGGAAGTGGATGGTGTGCTCCACTTGAACCCCGGGAGCGCCGGCCCGAGGCGGTTCCACCTGCCGGTGACGGTCGCGATTCTGACCGTCGAGGACGGGCGCCCGAGCGCCCGGATCGTGCCGCTCCTGCCTCAGCACCCGTAGACCTACGGAGCTGGACGCGGTACCCTGGTGCGCCTTCCCGCAACACCCACCCGGGGGACGATCGCTTGGAGCTCGAACCGGGCAAGAAATTCTCACACTACAAGATCCTCGAAATGCTCGGGGAGGGAGGCCAGGCCTTCGTCTATCGAGCATTGGACCTGCACTTGAAGCGCGATGTGGCCCTGAAGGTGCCGAAGGGCGGCCGGTGGGGTGACATGGCCACGCGCGAGCGGTTTCGGCAGGAGGCGCTCGCGCTATCGCAGGTGAACCATCCGAACGTGGCGGTGATCCACGAGTTCGGTGAAAGCCACGGCCTTCAGTTCATCGCGATGGAATTCATCCCGGGGATCACGCTCGGCCACCGGATCAGCGCCGGTCCGGTCCGCGAGATGGAGGCTCTCAACCTGGGCGTCCAGATCGCCGAGGGACTCGCCGCGGCGCATCATGCCGGCGTCATCCATCGAGACTTGAAGCCGCACAACATCCGGCTCCTGAACGAGAGCTGGGCCAAGATCGTGGACTTCGGCCTCGCGAAGCGGCTGCCACGCCCCACGGACACCGGCAATCCCTCGCTCACGGAAACGAGCAAGGTGGTGGGCACGGTCCCGTACATGTCCCCCGAACAGATCCGGGGCGAGGCGGACGCGCGAAGCGACGTGTACGCGCTCGGCGCCGTGCTCTACCAGACGGCGACCGGGAAGCGCCCATTCCCGCAGGAAGATCTCCCGCTGCTCATCTACGCGATCGCCTACGAGCCGCCGCGTCCGGTTCGTTCGCTCAACCCGGCCGTCTCGCCCACGTTCGAACGGATGATCCTGCGCGCGCTGGAGAAGGAGCCCGACCTCCGGTATCCCAGCGCGAAGGATGCCGTGGCGGCGTTGAAGGAGATTCGGGATCGTGCCCACTCCGGCGGGCCGGCTCACGACGATCCCGCGACCCCTCCGCTCATCCGCTCGCTGGCCGTGCTTCCGCTCGAGGATCTGTCGCTGGAATCGGAAGGCGACTATTTCGCGGATGGGATCACGGAAGCCATCATCGTCGATCTGGGAAAGCTCAAGGGCCTGAGCGTTCGTGGCCGGGTGTCGGTCATGCGCTTCAAGCGCACGACCAAGCCGATCCCTGAGATCGCGCGCGAGCTGGATGTGGACGCCCTCCTCGAAGGGACCATCCAGCGAGTGGGGGACCGGGTCCGCACGAGCGTTCGGCTGATGCGAGCCGTCCCCGAAGAGTCGATCTGGGCCGAGACGTACGACCGCCGGCTGATGGATGTCCTCACGCTCCAGAGCGACATCGCCCGCTCCGTCGCGCGCGAGATCGAGCTCAAGATGAAGCCAAGGGAGTCGGCCTTCGTGCGGACGCCTGCCGCCGACGCCGAGGCGCTACGGCTCTACATGATCGGCCGACAGCAGTGGAACCGTCGCGATCTCGACGGGCTCAAGGCCGCGATCCACTGCTTCGAGGGGGTCGTGGCCAGGTCACCCGACTTCGCGCTCGGATTCGCGGGCCTCGCAGACTGCTTCACGATTCTCGGCAACTGGAGCGTGCTCGCGCCGCGCGATGTCTACCCGAAGGCGAAGCAGGCCGCGCTCCGGGCGCTCGCGCTCGACCCGAATCTGGGCGAGGCGCACGTCGCCCTGGCGTTCGCGGAGTACCTGTACGACTGGAAATGGAAACAGGCGGAGGAGGGATTTCGACGCGCCATCGAGCTCAACCCAAGCTACGCGCAAGGTCACTCGTGGTACGCCACGTTCCTGTCGGCCATGGGGCGGCACGATGAGGCGATCGCGGAAGCCCGGCGGGGACAGGATCTCGACCCGCTGAGTCCGATCATTTCCGCGATCGCGGCGTGGATCCATTACGAGGCGAGGCGTTACGAAGAGGCCATCGAGCGCTGCCGGCAAGATCTCAAGATGAATCCGATTCCACAGTCCTATCTCTTCATGGGACTCGCGCTCGCGCAGCTGGGCCGGTACGACGAGGCCATTGCGGCGTTCGACCGCGGCGTGGCGCTCGCCGGCGGGCTGACCGAGATGTACGCGGGGCTCGGCTTCGCGTACGGAGCCTCGGGCAGGAAAACGGAGGCACGCGGCGTGCTCGAGAAGCTGGACCGTCTCTCCAAGGATCGTTACGTTCCGCCCTACTCCCGCGCGATCGTGCACACCGGCATGGGCGAGCGTGCAGAGGCGCTGGAGCTCCTCGAGCAGGCGTGCGAGGAGAGGAACACGTGGCTCATTCTTCTCGGCGTCGAACCGCTCTTCGATTCGATCCGCGAGGAGTCCCGCTTCCAGAGAATCCTGGAGGTGATCGGACTCCCGAGCCGCTCGACCGCCGCCGTCTAGAGGCCGCCGGGGCCGATGATCCGGAGTGTCGCCTTGGTCGGACTCGTGCGAATGATGTAGGTGCGGGTCATGAGCGACTGGATCGTGTCGAGGAGCTTCGGGTCGTTCGAGACGATCGAAACGCCGACCAGGACCGCGGAGCGCGGATCGCCGGGCGCGTAGTGCTGGCCGATCCAGTTGTCCCAGTCGAGCCGGTAGTCGCGTCGCACGAACTCGAACCCCGCCGGCAGCCGGCTCACGAGCTCCGTGGGGGGAATTCCGGGGGACAGGTCCTCGGGCCACTTCGCCGTGTCCCCGTAGTTCATGTATGCCGCCGCACGGATGGCGTAGAGATCGCCCACCGCCTGCATGGCGTGCGTGCTCCGCATGATGCTGAAGTACCCCGTGATCGAGATGGCGCCCACGATCGCCACCACGAGGAGCGCGATCGACAGCTCGATCAGGGTGAACCCTCTCATTCCCCGCTTCATCGTCCCTCGACCGTGGGTTTTCGACCGCGCGCGGCGATGCTCCTCCGCGCTCGATCTATCGGCACGTGGCCTGCGGATGTTGATGGAGTGGGGGGGACGGCCGGTGGCTACTGAACCGCCTGGCCCGACTGGCGGCGGATCTCCTCGGCTCGCGCCAAAGCGCCTTCGATGTCGGAGCACAGGTTCCTCGCTCCGACATGGCGGTCGAACCCGGCCTTCCGCATGAGGAGCGCCGGCTGTTCTCGCGCGCCGCAGAGGAGGAGCGTCGAGCCGCGAGCACGCAGGGAGTCCGCGAGGTCCTCGATGGCAGTGAGACCTGTCGCGTCGATGGCGGTCATATCGCGAAGTCGGAGGATCACGATCGGCGTGGGATCGGCCTCGGCCGCCAGGTCGGCCAGCTTCTCCGTCGTTCCGAAGAGGAAAGGTCCCCGGATGCGAAGCACCGTCACGTCATCCGGGATGTCTCGATCCAGGATCCGGTGCCGCCGCTCCTCCTCGACCTGTGCCTCGGTGATCTCCTCCACGCTGGTCGTCACGGACACCTTTCGGATGAAGAGGAGCGCCGCGAGGATCATTCCCACTTCCACCGCGGCGGTGAGGTCTGCGAAGACCGTGAGGGCGAACGTGATGAGCCAGACGCTGATGTCCGACTTGCCGAGCCTCAAGAGCTCCGGGATCTCGCCCCAGTCGCCCATGTTATAGGCGACCACGAGAAGAATGGCCGCGAGCGCGGGCAACGGGACGAAGCGGGCCAACGGAGCCGCGAGGAGGAGCACGAGCAGCAAGGTGATCGCGTGAACCATGCCGGCGATCGGGGAGCGCGCGCCGGAACGAATGTTGGTCGCTGTACGGGCGATCGCACCGGTGGCGGGAAGTCCGCCCACGAGCGGCGATGCCACGTTGGCGATTCCCTGGGCGATCAGCTCGACGTTGGGGTTGTGGCGATCTCCCGTCATCCGGTCCGAGACCATGGCGGACATGAGCGACTCGATGGCCCCAAGGAGCGCGATAGTGATGGCTGATGGCAAGAGGGAGCCGAGGAGCTCGGGGCGGAACGTGGGCACGGCGACGCGAGGGAGTCCGCTCGGGATGCCGCCGAATCGTGAGCCGATCGTCTCGACTGGAAGCGCGAAGAGCGCGACGGCCAGAGTGGAACCGAGGAGCACCACGATCGCGCCCGGCACCTTCCTCCATAGAGTGGCGAACAGGATCATCGTGGCGAGGGCGGTCCCACCGAGGATCGCGGCCGGAGCCGATATCGTCGGGAGGGCAGCCACGAGCTCCCCAAGCCGGGGAAGGAACGCCCCTGAGGAATGCGCAATCTGCAGACCGAGGACGTCGCGGATCTGCGTGCTCGCGATGACCACGGCGATGCCGTTCGTGAAACCGACCACCACCGGGCGTGGAATGTAGTCGACAGCCGTGCCCAATCCGGTCGCGCCGAGGACGATCAGCATGACCCCGGCCATGAGCGTGCACATGAACAATCCGTCGATGCCGTGGTGCAGGATGATCCCGGACACGACGACGACGAAGGCTCCGGTGGGGCCGCCGATCTGGGTCTTCGATCCGCCGAGCGCGGAGATCAGGAATCCCGCCACGATGGCGCAGTAGATGCCCGCTTGAGGCGGCACGCCCGAGGAGATGGCGAACGCCATGGCCAGGGGCAGCGCCACGAGACCCACGGTGAGGCCGGCGATGAGGTCGTGGAGGAAGTCGCGGCTCGTGTAGCCGCGAAGGCAGAGGACGGACTTCGGAAGCCAGGCGTTGAGCCGGGTCGGGTCGATCAGCGCACCGCTCCCGGTCGAACCGCGGGCTGATTGTGTAGCTCTATGCCCCGAAGGGTTTGGATCGACAGACGCCGCATGAGCGCGGCGAAGTATATGTCAGATCGCGATCCAGTAGGTGACCTTGGCGAGGACCCGGTTCTCAGGCTCGTTGTGGAAGGCCTGGCCGCCGCCGATGTCGGGGCTGAAGTGGGCGCTGCCCATGTTGTACCGGTCTTCGTAGGTCGAGCGGCTCTGGGTCCAGACGAGGTAGAACGTGCTCCCCGGCCGGTACTCCCAGCGATAGACCAGGTTCAAGTTGACCGCCGCGTAGCTGAAGTCCCAGTCGTTCACGGTGTAGCCAGGCTGACCGGACTGCACGTTCACAGGATCCACGAACGGCAGGAAGTCGTAGCTGTCCGGGTGGATCAGCTCGCGAACCCGCGTGTAGTCGCCCGTCGTGATGAAGGGCTGCGCGTAGATCTCCAGCGACTGGTTCCGGCTGAAGAGGACGTTCGACCGGAGGGTGATGTCGAACGTCTGCTGATTGATGTCGCCGAAGATGTAGCTCACACCGCCGATCCCACGCGCGTTCGGATAGTCGGCCGAATTCTCGTTCGCGAGCCACTGGGTGTCGTCGATACGGCGGTCGAAGTTCAGCGAGATCGAGTGGTTGATCGAGCTCGACTGGTTCCACTTCACCGTGCCGGTGTAGTGGTTCCCGATGTTCTTGGCCGTGTCTACGAAGTAGTTCCCCTCGAGGGTGAGGACGAAATTCTTCCTCGAGTCGCTCGAGACGCCCATCCAGCCGCCGTACGTGTGGGGCTCCCGGATCAGCGGGCCGCCTCGTGTTTCGTACCGGTGCGTTCCCTCCCCGTTGTACGAGAGCCCCATCCAGAATTCCTTGTAGTTGCGGAACTGGAGCCACGTGCTCGTCTCGACGTGGGAGTACTGCGGGTGCGCGGCGCCGTACGACCACGCCGGCAGCCCCGTGTTGACGTCGTATCCGGTTCGCGCCGCGTAGATCCAGCTCCGATTCGCGTTCAGGTTGAACTCGCCCCGATTCCAGGTCTTGCTCTTCCCCTCGGGGTTGTACGGCTTGTAGAGGTAGACGCTCGTATTGATCTCGTCGGGGGACTCGAGGAAGCCCATGTCGTTGATCTGGAGCTTGTCCGACTCCCATCGTCCGCTGATCCCGCCCTGGAGCTTCCCACCGCGCTTCCGAATGTCGAGCGCGCCTCCGGTGCCGTATGTCTGGGCGCCGGTGATCGTGGGATCGGACGTGGACGTCTCCGGATCGATGATCGAGCCCACCATCGACCCCTGCATGTTGAACTGCCGGTTCTTCGAGTTGAGATCGAAGTCGAATCCGCTCGTGTAGGCCTCGCGCGATCCGGCGTCGCCGTAGAGGTCACGGCTCCCGGTGCGGAGCACCGCGGTCTGCATCAGGTTGAACCGGTTCCGTCCGCCCGTGAACTCCTTGCCGAAGCGCCCCACGAAGTAGCGTGTGAGCTGGTCCCCGTTCTTCAACAGGTTGTGCGCCTGCCCCTCCTGCGTGATGTCCGTGGAGGCGGCGAGGGCGGCGACCGAGACGCCGCCGAAGCTCTTGCCCGTCAGCTTGGCCGCGTAGCGGATGCGCGTGTTCTCGTCGCCCGTCCCAATGCGTCGCGAGTAGAACAGGTTGAAGTCGGGGTGCTGGAAGAAGCGGCTCCCCTCGATGAAGAAGGGCCGCTTCTCGTCGTAGAACGTCTCGAACGGCGAGAGATTGAGCACGGCCGGATCGGCTTCGACCTGGCCGAAGTCGGGCTGCACGGTCGCGTTGAGCGAGAGGTCGGGGGTGATGCCGTACCGGAGGTCCGCCCCCACGTTGCGGAACCCATGCACGTCATCTCCCGACCCCTGGATGCTCGGATCCGTGGCGCTCTGGACGAAGTAGGGAAGGAGCTCGATCTGGCGCGGCGAATGGACGCTCGCCAGCCCGGTCAGATTGCCCCACCGGCTCACCGTGCCGTGCTCTTTCCGATCCCAGATCACCCATCCGGTGTTCTCGCCGCGCCCCTGCATGTACCGATAGACCTGGAGTCCCCACGTCATCACGGGCTCGGTGCGGTACTTGATCGCGGAGAAGGGAATGCGGATCTCGGCGTACCAGCCGCGCTCGTCGCGCGAGGTCTCCGCCTGCCAGACCGCGTCCCAGTCCACGTCGGTGTCACCGTCGTTGAAGATGTAGGCGTCCTGCTGCACGCCGGTCGCGCTGACCTTGAAGTTGTAGCCCGTCGTATGGTCGTGATACGGGTCGATGTACACGCTCACGATGTCGCAGCCCGCGTCGCGATCGCGGCGTGAGAGCTTGGCGACGATCTTCGACGGATCCTTCTCGAGGCACGCGATCCCGAAGTAGACCGCGTCCTCGTCATAGACCACCTTGAAGACAGTCTGCTCCGACGGCTCGGCGCCGCGGTCCGGGTCCCACTGGCGGAAGCCGCGTCCCGCGGGGACGTCCTTCCACGCGGGCTCGTCGAGCTTGCCGTCGAGGCTGACGTCGCCGCTGCCGTTCAGGCGGTGCGCCGTGATCGTCGGGGCCGCTGCCCGACGCCCGTCCGAGCTGTCCGTGTCCGCCCCGCCCGGGACCGCGGGGTCGAAACCCTCGAGCCCCTGAGCGGCGGGGGCGAAGAGGAGCGTCACCGCGAGGCCGAGGAGGCCGGAAACTCGTTTGTGCCGCATAGGGATCGACTCCTTAACGGGCTCGAATGCGGGAACGCGCCGGGGGGACCGCTCACCTCAAGTACGTGGACCGGAATGTATTCGTTTCGACAGAGGGAGGGGGGAAAGCGTTGAAAGACTAGCTCGACGTTCCGTCCTCGGCCAGCGATTCCATGAGGAGCTGGTGGAAGTGGTGGACCCCCTGCTCCCGCTTGGGGGAGTAGCGGCCCCGGTCATAGAGCCTGGACCGGACGCCCTTCTGGACGCTCTCCACCACGGATTCGTCCTCGCGCTCCACGCGGTCGAGCGCGGCCCCCGCTCCACGGTCGAGCTTGGACGGATCCCACACGAAGGGCAGGAAGTGGACCTTGGTGCGGTCCACCGCGAGTGGGCGGACCACGTTGATCGAGATCCCCCACGGGTAGAAGTTGAACATCGTGTTCGGGAAGAGCCACCAGTAGTAGACGCCGATCCGCTGGCCGTGATCCGGGTGGCCCTTGGGAAGCTCGAACGCGTCCTCGCCGTCCGCCGCCACGCCGACTTGCAGGTTCGAGAGCGGGAAGACCTCCGTGCGATAGCTGCCGTAGTCGAGGGCTCCCGCGAGTCCCGCGTGCACGAAGGGAATGTGGAAGCCTTCGAGGTAGTTGTCGCAGTAGAGCGCCCAGTTCGCGCGAACGACGTACTCGCGCGCGCGCGTGGCGTCGAAGGCCGATTCGCGGATCGGGAGAAAGCCGCAGCGCTCGCGCATCGGTTGGATGAGCTTATCGAGCGTTGTCGCCGGATCGAGGGAAGCGAATATGAATCGCTCCCATTCCGCATACGGCACTTTGGGAAGGTTGTCCGCCGCAGAGGGAAATCCCTCGGCGCCGTCGAACTCCGGCATCGACTGGAACCGCCCGTCGAGCGTGAAGCGTCGCCCGTGGTACCGGCAGCGAAGGACCTGCGTGACCGCATCGCCTTGCGCGACCAGGTTGCCCCGGTGCGTGCAGACGTTGGAAAGGCAATGGAGCTGGTCCTTGGAATCCCGGGTCAGGAGGAGCGGCTCGTCGAGAAATCCCTCGAGGAGCGTGACCGGGTGCACCGCCCCCGGCACTCGCACCCGCTCCAGGTCTGCCACGAACTGCCACGAGCGCGCGAAAACCCGCTCCCGGATCCGGTCGAGCATGGGAGGGTCCGAGTAGAAGCGCGAGGGCAAGGTCGAGGCCCTGTGGATGTCGGTATCGACCTTGGTCGATGGATTCGGGTTCAGGGTTCCTCCGCGCGGGTCGAGCTCACAAGTGAGGGCCATACTATAAGTTAGTTCCGTGCGGTCTGCATCAGATGTGAACCGTGACCGGGCCAGGGCGGAACGGGAGTAAGATCATGGGTAAGGGGCCGGTCCAGAGCTCGATTGGAGGGCCAAGCATGACCCTGAGCTACAACGCAACGCGTCTTGTCCTAACAGCCGTTCTCCTGCTGATCCTGTTTGTAGACCGCACAGCCGACGCCCAGTACCTCTACCTCGATACGACTGGCGACGGACTGAACTTCTACCACGAGATCTCGATCGGCCATTTGGATGCTCCGGCCGATTGTCTCTTCTATCCCGGCGAGAGAGACGTGGACGTGTATCTCGTCACCAACACGAACGCCGACGGCACAGTCCCAACGTGCAGCACCGGACAATCCTATTCGGTCAGCTCCTACGAGCTTCTGTTCAGCGGCCTGGCAGGGGTCGTTCCAACCGGATGGACGGACGCCATGGGGTTCGACACCTCGACACTCGACGGTGACACGGATGGATTCGTCGCGTCCGGCATGAACGCATGGGTGGGGCGGATGGGAGCCGGCCGGGTCCCAGGCACGTACAAGCTCGGAACGCTCCACGTCGTAGTGACGGGGAAATCGTTCCTGCAGATCGTGGCTCAAAGCTCCAGTTTCCCGACCGGCACTACGAGCTTCGCGTCAGCATGTCCTGGGAATCAACTCGACAACACGATCCGCTTAGGCGACGACTTCACCGCAGCGTTTCCGACGTGCTACCCAGACCCCGTTCTTCCGACGACCTGGGGCAAGGTCAAGCAGCACTACAAATGACTTTCCGACGCATCGCAAAGGGGGGCGCGACACGCCGCGCCCCCCTTTCAAGGTCCCGCTCTCCTGTAACCCCTTCATAAGTAGGCCCCTCTAGGAGACCTCAGGCTACGTTCATGGTCCGGTCCCCTCTGCCGATACCTTGTATACTCGATAGCAGTTAGCGCCGTTTTCCAGGGACCGGAACCGAGGTCAATCGAGCATGCTCCTCCTCTATATCGTGATCGCTGTCGCGATAGTCTTCGCCGTGCCGCCGATCCGCCGCGCCCTCGTCACCCGCTGGATCATGCCGATCCTCGCCGGGGCCCTCCCGAAGATGGGCGATACCGAGCGCATCGCGCTCGAGGCGGGGACGGTCTGGTGGGACGCCGAGCTCTTCTCGGGCCGGCCGCGCTGGAAGAAGCTCCTCGAGTTCAAACCGAAGCCCCTCAGTCCCAAGGAGCGGGCCTTCCTCGACGGTCCGGTCGAGGAGCTGTGCCGCATGGTCCACGACTGGGACGTCCTCCAGAAGGGGGACCTCTCGCCCGAGGCCTGGGCGCACCTCAAGAAGCACCGCTTCTTCGGCATGATCATCCCCGAGTCGTATGGCGGCCTCGGCTTCTCCGCGCTCGCGCACTCGGCGGTGATCACGAAGCTCTCCAGCCGCAGCGTCACCGCCGCTGTCACGGCGATGGTGCCGAACTCGCTCGGGCCGGCCGAGCTCCTGCTCCATTACGGGACGGAAGCGCAGAAGAACTACTACCTGCCGCGGCTCGCGACGGCCGAGGAGATCCCGTGTTTCGCGCTCACGGAGCCGAATGCGGGGAGCGACGCGACGGCGCAGCGGAGCGAGGGGGTCGTCTGCAAGGGCACGTTCGAGGGACGCGAAGTCCTCGGCATGCGTCTCAACTGGAGCAAGCGCTACATCACGCTGGCTCCCGCGGCGACGGTGCTCGGGCTCGCCTTCCGCCTTCGCGACCCCGACAAGCTGCTCGGCGGCCAGGAAGATCTCGGGATCACGTGCGCGCTCCTGCCGGTCCGCCTCCCGGGCGTGAAGATCGGCGAGCGGCATGATCCGCTCGGAGTGCCGTTCCTGAACGGGCCCACGTTCGGCACGGATGTCTTCGCCCCGCTCGACTTCATCATCGGCGGCCCCGCGAACGCGGGAAAGGGCTGGCGGATGCTCATGGACTGCCTCGCCGCGGGCCGCGGCATCTCGCTTCCGTCCCTCTCGGTGGGCGCCGCGGAGCTCGCGACGCGCACGACGAGCGCGTACGCCGGCGTGCGCGAGCAGTTCGGCCTCCCCATCGGACGCTTCGAAGGCATCGAGGAGCCGCTCGCGCGCATCGCGGGCTTGACGTACATGCTGGATGCCGCGCGCAAGCTCACCGCCGGTGCGATCGACGCGGGCGAGAAGCCGGCCGTGATCTCGGCGATCGTGAAGCGGTACGCCACCGAGGGCATGCGCGCGGTCGTGAACGACGCGATGGATATCCAGGCCGGCGCGGCGATCAGCCGCGGGCCGCGCAACATCCTCTCATCGCCGTACGCGTCGGTGCCGGTCGGGATCACGGTCGAGGGGGCGAACATCCTCACGCGGTCGCTCATCGTGTACGGTCAGGGCGCGATCCGCTGCCATCCGTACGTGCAGTCGGAGATGCGCGCCGTGGCGGAGAAGGATCTCGTCGCGTTCGATCGCGCGTTCTTCGGACACGTGGGGCACACGATCGGAACCGGATTCCGCGCGTTCGGGATGGCGATCTTCGGCGGCGGCACGGGCGGCTCCGGCGTGAGCGGCGCCGCGGGGCCGATGTTCGGAAAGCTCTCGCGCTACGCCGCGGCCTTCGCGTTGATTTCGGACGCGGCGATGGCCACGCTCGGCGGCACGCTGAAGCGGCGCGAGCGGCTGAGCGGCCGGCTGGCCGATGCGCTCGCATGGATGTACCTCGCGTCCGCGATGCTCAAGCGCTTCGTCGATGACGGCCAGCCGAAGCGCGACCTGCCGTATGCGCGCTGGGCGGCGGCGCACGCCTTCCACCAGATCGAGGTCGCGCTGACGGGTGTGCTCGAGAACCTTCCGAGCCGGCCCACCGCGTGGATGCTCCGCCTTGCCGCGTTCCCGCTCGGCGCGCACGTGCGCCCCGTGCCCGATCGTGAGGTGGCGGCCGTCGCGCACAGCGTGCTGAACGACGCCGAAGCGCGCGAGCATCTCACCGCCGACATCTTCGTTCCGCCGCCGGGCGAGCCGGGGCTTGGGGCGCTCGAGGCTGCCTATCGCCTGTCTCTGGCGGCCGCCCCCGCCGAGAAGAAGCTCAAGGATGCGGTCCGCGCGCGGAAGCTCAAGCCGCTCGACGGCTGCGCGCTCTTCGACGCCGGAGTCGAGGCGGGCCTGATCTCGGACGCCGAGCGCCGGCAGCTCTGCGAGGCGCTCAAGGCCCGCGAGGACGTGATCCAGGTGGACGCCTTCGGGGCGAAGGAGTACGCCGAGCAGAGGCGGTAAGTCCGAACAGACGCCGTCCGGAGAACGTCCTACCGAAGCAGCTGCTCCCGCGCCATCGCCAGCCCTAGCACCGCCCCCTCATTCCCAACCGCCTTCGCCCGCGCCGCGGCGTCCGCCAAGATCCCCGCCGCCTTCGCGCGATCCGACGTGATCGACGCCGCGAGATCAGCCGCCACGTCCGGCGACCAGGCCATCTCGCCTTCCGACGTCGCGCCCGCCAGGAGATCGAACGGCGCCTTGTGCTCCAGCCAGCCGTTGTCGTCGGTGTTCACCGGACCGCCGTCGGTCTCTCGCGCCACGCGCTCCAACCGTCCGCGGTAGTAGCGCATGAGGTCGGGCAGCGACGACACGCCGACGCGCGCAAGATCCCTGGCCACCTTCTCGTTCTGGAACCACGCCCCGAGCTGATCCAGGTCGAGTCCGATCTCGCGATCGGGCGAGGCGAGGATCACGAGATCGGCGGACTTATCCACGAAGAAGAGCTGCCCTTTGGGAAACCGCGTCGCGAGCGTGCGGAAGATCGTGCGGAGCGTGGCCGGGGACGTCTGATAGCACTGCACCCACTGGCAGAAGATGCCGCCCGGCCTCAGCTTCGACGCCGCGGTCTCGTAGAAGTCGCGCGTGAAGAGGTCGGCCATGCCGGCGATCCAGAGATTCGACGGCTCGGAGATGATGACGTCGTACTTGTTGCGCGTGGACCGGAGGTACGTGCCCGCGTCCTCGATCAGCAGTCGATGCCTCGGATCCGCGAGAGGCGTTCCGGCGTCCGCATCGAAGTAGGGCGCGGCTTCCGCCACGGCGCCTTCCAGCTCGATGGTGAGCACGTCGCGCACGGGATGCGTGAGCACCGCGCCGGTCGTGACGCCGCTTCCGTAACCCACGATGCAGACCGACTGCGCCTGATTCGCGAGCAGCACCGGGAGCTGTCCGACCATCACCTGCTGCGCCATGTCCTCGCCGACACCGGTTGTTGCGTCGGTTTTTCCGTTGATGAGGAGCGCGCGGCGCTTTCCGGTCTCGACCACCGTCACGGCCGCGACGCGCCCCTCCTTGTAGAAGAGGAGGCGCTCCAGCTCCTTCGATGCGCCCACCTGGTCGATCATCCGGTGCGTCACGTCCTCCTTGCCATACAGCCAGTACGACCGTAGGAGCCGCACCAGGCCGAGACTCATCCGCTCCGCGTTCCACGACGGCATCCCGACCCACGCGTACGCTCCCGCCGCGATCAGAACCAGCAGCGCGGCCGCGCGGCGGGGCAGCGCGCGCCCCTCGCCCGTGACCAAAGCCAGGACACCGAGCGCTGCGTTGAGCGCCGCTGCCGCGAGGATCGAATGGAGCGTGCCGAGCCACGGGATGAGGATGAAGGCGGTGAGGATCGATCCCGCGATCGAGCCGATGGTGTTGAAGGCGTACACCGCGCCCACCGATGCGCCCGCTTCGCTCCGTGCGGTGCGGCGGATCGCGACGGCCGTCGGGAAGAGCGCGCCGAGGAGAAAGCATGCGGGGAAGATGATCCACGCCGTGATCCCCGCCTCCCCCCAGAGGAGCGAGGACGTGCTTCCGTTCGCGTGCACCATGACCGTCGTCTGCCAGTGGGGGAGATGCTCGAATTGATGCGCCGCGATCCCGACCGCGGCAGCGAGCAACGCCTGCAGGATTCCAAAGAGCGTGACCGGCGCGCGCCACAGCTTCAAAACCCGCGATGCGGTCGCCGCGCCGAGCGCGATGCCCGCGAGATAGATCGCGAGGATGGCCGAGAACGCGTAGATCATGCCGCCGAAGGGCACGGCGAGGATGCGCGTCCAGGAGACTTCGTACAGGATCGCGGTGAATCCGGAGAGCGCAAACAAGGGAAGAATCCAGCGGTGCCACGGGGGAGCCGCCGCGCCGTCATCCCGGACCACCGCGGCCGCTCCCGCACCATCCGCCGCCACGCCAGGCGGCGCGGCCGGACGTCCGAAAAGGATCGTCGCAAACACGATGAGATCGATCGCCGCGGCGACCGCGGCCGTCTTCCAGAGACCGAGCGCCGGGATCGCGAGGAATCCGGCCGCGACGACGCCAAGCACCGCGCCCGCTGTGTTCACGGCATAGAGGCGCGCCACCGCGGCTCCCGATCCCTCGCGATCGCGGCGCGAGAAGTCGGATACGAGGAGCGGCAGCGTCGCTCCCATCGCGGTGGTAGGAATGAGGAGCGCAGCGAAGAGGACCAGGAATCGCAGAAGCAAGAAAACGGCGCCGTGGCCGAGAAAGAGTCCGTTCAGCCACGCGAACAGCGGCTTCGCGAGCGCGAATCCCAGCGGACTCATCATGCCGAGCACCGCAACCACCAGCTCGAGTCGCGCGTACAGCAACAAGGGCTCGCGCGTTCGCGCGGCCCAGCGTCCCCCGATCGCCGCTCCGATGCCGAGCCCGCCCAGGAACGCCGCGACCACGGTCGAGACGCCGTAGATCGAATTCCCGAGGAGGAGCGAGAGGTACTTGGACCAGACGATCTCGAGGATCAGTCCGGCCGCCCCGGAGGCGAAAAAACAGGCGTAGAGGAGCGGCCGTCGCGATCCCGGACGCGCCGCCAAGTCCTGATGCTTTCTCGCGCTAGACGCTGCCGCCGTTCGCCGCGAGGCGGCGCGGTTTCCCTTGGACTGGGTCATGGAATGTGGTATAGTACCTCTTTCCACGCGCGGGTCATGGGCCCACGCACCGAATCGTAGAAAGCATTCCCCAGTTTTCTCGAGACACAGTGCGGAGACCCGCTCCCTTAGCTCGACACCACGCTTCCGTGTCCGCAGGCATTCCTCTCCGTCTCGCGGTCACGGGCTTTCTGACCCTCCTCTGGATCGCTTTCGAGGCGGCCCGCGCATTCTCTGCGCCGTCAGCCACGAATCCCGTCGATCAGTGGCCGCGCCGCGTCTACCGCACCGAGGTTCCCGCTCCCCTCAAAGGCGATCCGTCCGCTCCGATGTCGTACCGGCGCGTCCTGCTCACCCCGCCGCCGCTGGAAGAGGTGTATGTCTTCAACGACAGCCTGGACGGGCACCCGCTCGACGACGAGGGGGGCTGGAGCCACTTCGACAATTCCGCCGGACCGACCGCCTGGCACATCGACACCTTCATGGCGTGCAACAACCACGCGTGGTGGTGCGGCATGGTCGATTCGAGCTGGATCAACGACACGAACCGTGCGGGATACGACAACAGCTGGACCCAGTACCTCCAGCACGACGCGCCGACGGCGACCGTGCCCGCCGGCTCGATCATCACGCTGACCGCGAAGTACAAGATCAACGTCGAGCAGGGCTATGACTACGGCGAGGTGGAGTACAACGACCTGGATGACCTCTGGCTCCCGCTCCTGCACCTGACGGGCAAGATCCCGGCCAGCGGCGTGGGCTGCGATTCGTTCACGGTGGAGCTGCCGGAGTCGAGCTGGGTGAAGTGGCAGAACCATCCGACCGGCGCCAAGCCCATGCCCTTCCGCTTCGTCTTCCACTCCGACATCGAGCGATCGTCGGCCGACGGCCTCTACAACGGAGACGGCTGGATCATCGACGAGGTCCGGGTCACGAAGGACGGCAACCAGATCCTGTTCTACGACAACATGGAGAACGGGATGGGGACCTGGACCCGGACGACGCTCCCGGCCGTGGGCGACTACTACGCGTTGGAGAACAACGTCGTCACTGAAGATCAATGCACCGACAACCGCACGAACATCTGGGTGGACTGGGACCAGGTCACCCGAAGTCTCGTGCCCCGGATCGACGACCGCCTGCTGACACCGCCCGTCGACATCGATCGGTCGGGTGAGGTCCTGATCGCCTTCGACGTGTACCGAAATCTCCCGCTCAATGCGTGCTTCTACTATTCCGTGAACTATCGAACGCGGATGATCGGGGGCAACTGGACCGCGTGGATGGATCCCACCGACCTTCTCTACTACGGCTCCAGCAAGGACTGGATCCGTCAGAAGATCGTGCTGCCGCTGGCCGCCGGGAAGGATTCGGTCCAGTGCATGTTCATCGTGAAGGACTATGGCCAGATCTACTGCGGCGGGTCGACCGGCTACTCGAACCTGTACCCGCTCTTCGACAATATCGCCATTGGCGTGCGCGCGACCACGCCTCCCATCTTCATTCCGCGCGATCTCGACCTCTTCCAGGACACGTTCAAGACCACGGCGTTCTTCGGCAACGACAACTTCAATACCCCGCTCGGCGACAGC
>DASTKC010000205.1:0-7380 GCA_035716085.1 Candidatus Eiseniibacteriota bacterium
ATTCCGCGAAGAAGGCTCCGAGGAGGAGATTCGCCGCGGGCCGCTCGCGGAGCATCATGCCGTTGACCGCGGCCACGTAGGCGAACTGCTCCGAGGTGACGTAGCGGACCTGGTCGCTCTTGTAGGCGTCCGTGCGCCCCACGTCGGCGTACGCCGACTTCACGACCTCCTCGGCGACGGTGTAGACGCCCGGGGAGTTCGTGGGGACGTTCAGGTCGGTCTCGTACTTGGCGGCAATCCGCGCCACGCGCCCGAGGAGGATCATGCTCGCGATGGTCTGGATGTCGTCGATTTCCTGCACGCCGGGCACGTAGAGAACACCCTTCCCCATCTCCGTCGCGCGGCCAACCGCCTCCTCGATCGCGGCGAGACCCGGGATCGTGCGGAATACCCACTTCACCCCGCCTTCCGACTTCCGGATGTACCAGAAGAGGAGCGCGAAGAAGATCCCCGCGACCACGAGCACGTTGAACTTGCTCCAATCGAAGAAATTCACCGACGCGCGCGCAGGGCCCGAGACCTCGGAATCGAGGGAGGGATCGGCGGGCGAGGCCACGAGCTGGTACTCGTAGGCGGTGCCGTTCTGCGCCGTGTCGTCCGAGTAGTGCGAGTCGGTTCCGACAACCGTCGCGACCGGCGCGAACGTTCCCCCCTGCTCGCGTCGGACGAGGATCCAGGAGGTCGGATGGTGATCCGGTGGCGTCCAGGACACGTCGACGCTGCCACCCCCGTCGTTGGGAGTGTCGCCAACCTTGAGCGGGAATGCGGAGGCGAGGGTCGGGAGGGCCAGGATCGTAAGAGTGGTGAGGAGGAACGCGGCTACCGCGAACCGAGGGAGTCGGTCGCCGGGAGCTCGTAGCAGGATCCGCGCGTCGCGGAGATTTGTCAGGAAGTAGCTCCCGTATGGGTGCGAAGCGCTCCATCCCTGCCGCGATCGAGACTCAGCACGTGGCGCGTTTCCTCCCAGGTACCGACCGGCAAAACCGCAACAACCGTAGACTCCGGCGCCGCTTCTGTCAAGAAGCTAGGACTCGATCATCTCCACGTTGGCGCGCGGAAGGAGCGACTTCGATCCGTTCCCGAAATCCACCTCGAGCACGCGCACCTTGGCCTCTGTCTCGAGAGCCATCAGCTCGGGCGGCAGCGTGACCACCTTCCCGAGGCGCCCGAAGAAGGGCTCACGGATGACGCGGATCAAGCTTCCCACCTCGAGGCCGTGGTGGTCGGCTCCGTCGCCGCCGGCCCCGGTTCCCGCCGAGATCTCCTGCGGCACGACGATCTCCGGGCGCAGCACGCCGGCCCGGATCTGGGTGGCTCCGCTCACCGACGCCTTCTTCCCCTCGCACTGCTTCAAGAGCTCGAACGTGCGCCCCGCCATCGGGATCTCGCCGAAGCCCTCGGTCACGACGAGCGTGATGCCCTTCTCCTCCGATCCCGTGATCGCGACGCCCAGGTCGTAGCCCAGGAACTCGCGGAGATCGTGATCGTCGAATCCCCCCACGACGACCGCGCGAGCGCCTTTCTGGATGGCCGCGCGGAGCACCTTGGTGCTCACGTGCGAGCCGCCCACGAGGATCTTCCCGCGGACGTCGTCGCCGATCTTGGCCTCGGTGAGAACATCGCCCGGACCGTCCACGCACACGTGGAGCGCCCCGACGGTCTCGCCGCCGACGCCGAAGATCCCCTGGATGAAGCTCCCTCGGGTCTCCACCGTCACGCCCTGGCTCTCGTGCACTTCGACGACCGTGCCGTCGACGTACGCGTCCACCTCCACGGGGATCGGAGGCTCGCGCAGGATGGCCTGCCCGGTCACGGTCGAGATGCTCTCGAGCGTCGAATCGATCGGCGCCATGCACTTCGACTTGAAGAGTCCGAAGAACGACTTGCTCTCGGCGAAAGCCTCCCCCTTCTTCAGGGTCGAGCCGACCGGCTTGACGAGGCAATCCGGGACGTCCTCGGGAAGCACGCCGAGGATGTTCGCCGCGTTCACCGTCTGCACGTTCCCAGGCAGCTCCGTGCGCGCGACGACCGTCTCCGCCTCCACCTTCTGCCCCACCTTCACGAGCACGTCCCCCGCGAGCGGAAGCTTCCGCTCCCGGCGGAGCACGGTGAAGCGGGCGACCTTCAGACCGGGGGTGTAGGAGTGAGCCATGGGTCAGACCCTCGCCAGGACCGGGTAGATGTCGAGGGCCTCGTTCCACTCGGCCAGCTTGGTGATCCTCTGGGTTCGATCCTGCGGGAGCACGAAGGGTTGGCGGCCGCGGCAGTCCAGGATCACGCCGACGACCCCGCCCCGGAGCGTCACCTCGCGCTCCTTCCCCTTGCCGGCGCCCACGTCGAGGCCGCGGTCGGGCCGGAGCATCGCCTTCACGGTCTGGCCGTCGGGAACCGGGATGAGCCTCAGGTAGCCGAACGGCACCGAGACCTCCTCCTTCCGCCCGCCCTGGAACTCGAGCGACGCCTTGAGCGCCGTCACGCCATCCTTGCACGGGCCCACCGGAGCGACGCTCGCGCCGAGCCGGATCAGGCAGTCCTTCTCGAACACCTGCTTCGCCGCCTCGGGATGAACCGTCGAGAGGACGCCGAGCTGCGGCATCATGAAGATCGAGTCGACCGCGAGCTCCGTGACGTGCTCGGGGAGGAACGCGTCGAGCATCATGAGCGCCGACTGCGCGCGCCTGGGCGCGTGCGAGAGGACGCCGCCGCTTCCCACGAGGAGATCGAGGTGGTCCAGGCGCACGAGCGTCGCGCCGCTCCCGGTCTGCTCGAAGGTGTCGGAGATCGTCCGTTCCTGCTGCACGCCCTTCAGACCGACGGCGAGCATCTTGTGCTGTTCGAACGCGAGCCGGAGCGCCTCGCGCGCGATCGCCTGCTCGATCACGAGCTCCTCCAGCGTCTGCGGAATCGTGGTCGGGCGGATCATCTTGTTCTTGATCCGGTTCCTTAGATCCGGCTCGCCGATCTCGAACGGCACCCAGCGGAGGATGTTCGGAAGGCCGGCTTCGGCGAGCACGTTCGACACGCTGTAGGACATGCCGAGGTTCGCGCTCACGGTGCGGTTGAAGATCCCCTGGAAGACAGAGAAGACGTCGGTCGTGGCCCCGCCGATGTCGACGCCGATGACGTTGATCTTCTCGTCCCGCGCGATTCGCTCCATGATGAGCCCGACCGCGCCGGGGGTCGGCATGATCGGCACCGGCGACCAGGTCATGAGCTTCTTGTACCCGGGCGCGTGCGCCATCACGTGCTCCATGAAGAGATCGTGGATCTTGTCGCGGGCGGGCGAGAGATTCTCGCGCTCGAGAACCGGACGGAGGTTGTCGGTCACGACGAGCGCGGTCTTCGAGGCGAGCCGCTCCTCGACGATCGGGCGCGCGTCCTTGTTCCCTGCGTAGATCACCGGGAGCTCGTAGCCCGCGCCGAGCCGCGCCTTGGGATCGGCCGCGGCCAGGAGCTCGGCCATCTCGGCCACGTGCGAGGTGGTGCCGCCGTCAATCCCCCCCGAAAGGAGGATCATGTCGGGGCGGAGCTGTCGGATGCGCTTGATCTTCTCGTGCGGGAGCCGCCCGTCGTTGCTGGCGATCACGTCCATGACGATCGCGCCTGCGCCGAGCGCCGCGCGCTGCGCGCTCTCGCCCGTCATGCTCTTCACGACGCCCGAGACCATCATCTGGAGCCCGCCGCCGGCGCTCGAGGTCGAGATGTAGAGATCGACCCCTTCGTTGCCCTTCTGCGGCGAGAGGATCCTCTCGCCGTCGAGGAGTTTTCGGCCGGCCAGCTCCTCGACCTCCATGATGGCGTTCAGCACGCCGCGCGTGACGTCCTCGAACGGCGCTTCCACCGTGGTCGGCGCTTCGCCGCGCACGATGAGGCGATACTCCGCGCCCCGGCGCTCGATCAGGATCGCCTTGGTGGTCGTGCTGCCGCAGTCGGTCGCGAGGATCGACTGGATATCGTCGGGCTTGGGAATGCTCACGAAGGTTCCTTTCGGTTCCGCGCCTGGTCGCGCTCCGCGCGCCGGCGCGCCTTGGCCGCCCGCTCCTCGTCGCGAACCGCCTCGTCGCGCTGCTCGATCTTCACGAGAAGCGCTTCCAGGGTGTCGCGCCGCTCCACGAGGGCCGCGAATCGCTCGTAGTCCGGAACCGCGAAAAAGGCCCGAACCATCGGTTCGAAAAAGTAGAGCGCCTGGCCGCTCACGAACGAGAGCGGCTTGACGCTCTCGAGCGTGAGAATGGCCGGCACCGTCATCCGGAGCGCGACCACCCGCTCCGCCACCCGGTCGAGCAACGCCTCGTCTTCCGGCGACCGCGTCTCAGGCGGGGCGGGACTTGAGGCGCGCTTCCACGAACGCAACCACTTGATCGCGGTTCCCTCCAAAGAGGAGCCGGACGCCGCGATAGGCTTCGAGCCAGCTCCGCTTCTCGAACGGGCTCAGGAAAACGCCCGTCTTGTCCACCGTCATGCGCCGCATCTCCGTCCACGGCCGGACTCGCGCCACGCCCAGGGACCGCACCTCGACCGCGTCGTCGGTCAGCCGGTACGTCGTCGGCAAGAGAAACGACGAGAGCGAGACGAGGATGAAGAGCGGCGTCGCCACGCCCAGCACCCGATCCTGGGTTCCGTGCGCCACGAGCACGCCGAGGACGATCGCGGAGGCCGCGAGCACGGCCGCCGCGAGCGGCCGCTCGCGCGCGGGCCACGCGGTCCAGGTGAGCGCGCCTTCCGGCGTTCCGGCCGGGCGGCGCTCCCGCTCAGCCTCCGGCACCCTCGGCCTCGAGATCCTGCCAGGAGAGGATCAGCTTCCTCGCGGCGCGCCCCTCGTCCAGGCGGCGCACCGGCGTCTGCGTGGGCGCCTGGCGCAGGCGGTTCGGATCCTCCGTGCTCTCCCGGTCGATCTGGAGCATCGCGTCCGCGAAGGCGTCGAGGCTCGCTTTGGTCTCCGTCTCGGTGGGCTCGATCATGAGCGCCTCCTCGACGATGAGCGGGAAGTAGATCGTGGGCGCGTGCATGCCGAAATCGAGGAGCCGCTTCGCGATGTCGAGTGCCTTCACCCCGCGCGCCTTCTGGCGCGACGCCGAGAGCACGAACTCGTGCATGCAGGGTCCTTCGTGAGACGGCGCGTACGCGTCCTTGAGCCTCGCCTTGAGATAGTTCGCGTTCAGGATGGCCTCGCGGCTCGCCTCGGCGATGCCCGACGCTCCGAGCGAGCGCATGTAGCAGAGCGCCCGCACCAGGATTCCAAAGTTCCCGTAATACGAGTGCACGCGCCCGATCGACTTCGGCCGGTCGTAGCTCCAGCGGTACCGGTCGCCGTCCTGCTCCACCACCGGCATCGGGAGATACGGCTCGAGGTCCTTCCGCACGCAGAGAACGCCGCCGCCGGGGCCTCCCCCGCCGTGCGGCGTCGAGAACGTCTTGTGAAGATTGATGTGCGCGAAGTCGAAGCCCATCGCGCCCGGGCTGGCGAGCCCCATCATCGCGTTCAGGTTCGCGCCGTCCAGATAGAGGAGCGCGCCGGCGTCGTGGATGAGCTTCGCGATCGTCCCGACCTGCCGCTCGAAGATTCCGAGCGTGTTCGGGTTGGTCAGCATCATCGCCGCCGTCTTGGGCGAGATCGCGCGCTTCAAGGCGTCGAGGTCGATGCAACCGTCAGGACCCGATGGGATCTGGACCACCCGGTAGCCCACCTGGTGCACCGTCGACGGGTTCGTGCCGTGCGCCGAGTCGGGCACGATCACTTCCTCGCGCGGGTCGCCGTGATCGCGGTGGTACGCCCGTGCCATGAGCACCGCGGTCAATTCGCACTGCGCGCCGGCGACCGGCTGCGTGGTCACGCCCGGCATTCCCATCACGACGCGGAGCCAGTCGTGGAGCTCCGCGACGACGGCGAGCGCTCCCTGCGCCAGCTCGTCCGGCTGGAGCGGATGGATCCCTGCGAAGCCCGGGATTCGCGCCATCTCGTCGTTCAGCTTCGGGTTGTATTTCATCGTGCACGACCCGAGCGGATAGATGGCCTTATCGATATGGTGGTTCAAGGTCGAGAGATTCACGAAGTGGCGCATCGCGACCGGCTCGGAGATCTCGGGGAGCGCGGCGCGGTCCTTCCGGACGCGGTCGGCCGGCAGCAGACGATCGACGCCGCGAGCGGGTACGTCGAGCGGCATGAGCCGCGGCCCGCGGTGTCCGTCGACGGAGAGCTCGCTCAGGGTCAGCTCTGACACGCGGCCTCCTCCCTCGGGCTGTTGGCGTGGGCCTTGGCCCACGAGGCGAGCGTTTCGACGTAGCGGTCGAGGTCTTCCCTGCTCCGCTTCTCGGTCACGGCGACGAGGAGATCGTTCGGACGGGAGCGGTCGAAGCGGGCGAGCGGTATGCCCGCGAGGATGCGGCGGTCGAGCGCCGCGCGGGCGAACGACTCCGCGGGCGCGGGAAGGCGAAGCACGAGCTCCCGGAAGAAGGGCGCGTCCTTGTGCGCGAGCGCGATGCCTGGGATCTCGCGGACCCGATCGGCCAGGTAGTGCGCGCGCTCCAGGCACTGGGTCGCCACGTCCTTGAGCCCCTCCGCGCCGAGGAGTGCCAGATAGACCGTGTTCGCGAGGGCCATCAGCCCCTGGTTCGTGCAGATGTTCGAAGTCGCGCGCTCCCGCCGGATGTGCTGCTCGCGGGTCTGGAGCGTGAGCACGTAACCGCGCTTCCCCTCGAGATCCACGGTCACGCCGGCGAGACGCCCCGGGAGCCGCCTCACCTCCGCCTTCCGGATGGCAAAGAAGCCGACGAGGGGGCCGCCGTAGGCCATCGGAACGCCGAGCGGCTGCCCTTCGCCGAAGACCACGTCCGCTCCGTCGTGCCCCGGAGGGCGCAGCACGGCGAGCGCCACCGGATCCGCTCCCGCGAGCGAATAGGCGCCGATCTCGTGCGCGGCCTGGGTGAGCGCGGCGCCGTCTTCCACGACGCCCTCGAAGTTCGGCTGCGCCCAGATCACGGCCGCCACGTCGGACCCGGCCTTGGCGATCGGTGCGACGGGCGTGCGCCCGTTCTCGAGCGCGATCTCCTCGAGCTGGAATCCGCCCGCCGACGCGTAGGTGCGGAGCACCTCGCGCGTGTGCGGGTGGACTCCGGCCGAGCAGAGCACGCGCTTCTTGCCCGTGGCGCCGGCCGCGAAGTGGGCTGCTTCCACGGCCGCCGTCGCGCCGTCGTACAGGGACGCGTTGGCGACCTCCATGCCGGTCAGCTCGCGGATCATGGACTGGTACTCGAAGATCACCTGGAGCGTGCCCTGCGCGACCTCGGGCTGGTATGGCGTGTAGGCCGTCGCATACTCGGAGCGGGACACGATCGAGCGGAGCGCGGCCGGGATGAAATGGTCGTAGATGCCGCCGCCCA
>DASTKC010000206.1:0-5731 GCA_035716085.1 Candidatus Eiseniibacteriota bacterium
GCTCGCCCCAGTAGTTGAACTGCGCGATGTAGATCCCGCCCGGACGCAGCGCCTCCGCGATGCGTTCGAAGTGCTGGAGCAGCTGCTCGTCCTCGAGCAGGTAGCCGATCGAGTTCACGGGATTGATGGCGACGTCGAAGCGCCCCGGCGGACGGAACGTGGCCATGTCCCCGCGAAGCGCGCGCCCGCCGTGCGCGCCCAGGCGGCGCGACGCGAAGGCCACCATTTCGGGACTCAAATCGTATCCAAGGACGTCGTAGCCGCGCCCCGCGAGCGCCTCCAAGAGGCGTCCCGTGCCGCACGCCGGCTCGAGGATGCGGCGCACCGGTCCGTCCACGTGCGCGGTGAAGCAGGATTCGAGGAAGTCGAGCTCGAGCGCAAGATCCCAGCCGAAGGCGACGTCGTAGATCTCGGGGCTCGCGTAGAGAACGGGATGGCTCAGGTCGGTCATGGCTCCTGCGTCATGGCGAGAACGAAGGCCGGCGGCGCACCGGGCGCGCGGCGCCGGAGGAAAAGCAAACGGGGCGGCGCTGGATGCGCCGCCCCGTGCTTGACGGAAGTGCCGTGGTTCGGCTGCCTACGCCCGGCGGACGTTAGCGGCCTGGAGGCCCTTCGGCCCACGAACGATATCGAACTCCAGACGCTCGCCCTCGGCGAGCGTCTTGAAGCCATCGCCCTGGATCGCGGAATAGTGGACGAACACGTCCTCGCCACCTTCCTGCTGGATGAACCCGAAACCCTTCGCCTCGTTGAACCACTTCACCGTTCCACTCGCCACTGATCTGCTCCTTGGACTACGGGGTACGACCCCAAACACGCCGCGTTGCGCGGCAAACGCCCAGCCAACTAGGCCGGGTTCCGGGCGGATCGTGAAGCCCCGACCGGATACAAGAAAGCCGCAGGAATCGTCTCTCCTGCGGCGACAGTCACACCATGTGTGCTTCAACTACCGACAGGCAACGATCGGAGTATCGGTAAGAACCCGCTGTTTGTAAAGCAAAATCTTTCTTCGGCGGCGAGGGATGATAGCCTGTAACCATGTTCCTGCCATCCGGTCCCGAAGGTCCCGTCGAGGAGACCGCGGTCGCGTCGTCTCTACCCGCGGTGGAGCACGTCCCCGAGTTCATCGATCAGCCGCTCGCGACGCTGGGGCTCAGGATCGAGGGCTCTCCGGTCGAACCTTTCCTGCATCGGCTCGCGGGCGAGCTCAAGGCGAAGGGAATCCGCCGCTGGCATCCCCGCTACTACCTCACGGACGAGTGGGGATGTCCGTCGGGCCATCCGATCATCGGCATTCCATTCTATCTCGCCGACAAGAGACTCGCGCGAATCGAGCGGGAGCGGAACGAGCTCGAGAGTCCGCGCGAGGTGATGATGTACCTGCGTCACGAGGCGGGCCACGCGTTCAATTACGCGTATCGCCTCTACCAGACCGCCGAGTGGCGTGCTACGTTCGGGCCGTTCCGGCGACGCTATCGTGAAGATTACCGGCCCGTTCCGTTCAGCCGCGATTTCGTGCGCCATCTGCCCGGCTGGTACGCGCAGAAGCATCCCGACGAGGACTTCGCCGAAGCGTTCGCGGTGTGGCTCACACCGGGCTATCCGTGGCGGGAGCGCTACGCCGGATGGCCCGCGCTCCAGAAGCTCGAGTACGTCGATCGCACCGTTCGCGCGTGCGGGGACCGCGAGCCCGTCGTCAAGCGGGCGCGCCCCGACATCACCGTCGAAGAGATGGAAGGAACGGTCCGCGAGGTCTTCGACGAGGCGAACGCGCGCAATCGCTCGGCCATGGAGCTGAACCCGGACGACGAGCTGGTCGACATCTTCCTTCCGAGGGGAAGCCGGCGGAAGCCGACCCGGCCTGCCTGGGAGATCGTCGAGCAGCACCGAAACAAGCTCATCGACAAGATCGCGCACTGGACCGGCGTCCGCCGGCCGGTGGTCCGCGAGATGGTGGATTCGATCGTCGAGGCGTGCCGGGCCCGCGGCTATCTCGGGCTCCGCGGGAAGGAGAGCGACTACCTGGTCGCGCTCACCGCGTACGGCACGGCGGTCGCGATGAACTACATGACGCGCGGCAAGTTCCGGAACGTGTGACGGCGCACGGCGAGGGCGAATGACCGAAAATCCGCTCACCATCTGCATCCTGTACGACGCGTGGCACGAGCTCGAGCAGGAAGCGCCCGAGCCGCCGCCCGAAAATCCCAAGCGCGCGCGGAAGCGACGGGAGAAGAGCGATCGCGAGGAGATCGCGGAAGCGCTCACCAAGCGGGGCCACACGGTGATCGAGCATTGCCTCGACGGGCGCCGGCGCAGCCTGAAGGCGCTCGCGGGCATCGAGGCGGATCTCGTCTTCAACTTGACCGAATCCTACGGCGGCGACGATACGAAGGACTTGAACATCGCCGCCTATCTCGACCTCCTCCACCTCCCCTACACGGGGTCGGGGCCGTCCGGACTCCTCCTCGCGCAGGACAAGGCCGTGGCGAAGCGCCTGTTCACGTTTCACGGACTCCGCACGCCCGACTTCGCCACGGTCTACCAGGGGCGCCTCCAGTGGTCGGACGACATCCACTTCCCGGTCATCGTGAAGCCCAAGCGCGAAGACGGCTCGATCGGGATCGAGTTCAGCGCGGTGGTCGGGTCGATCAAGGAGCTGATGGAGCGGATCGACGCGCTCCACGCAGACCTGGATTCCCCGGTGCTCATCGAGGAGTACATCGAGGGGCGCGAGCTCTATGTGTCGGTGCTCGGGAACGAGCCTCCGACCGCGCTTCCGGTCGTGGAGCTGGATCTCTCCGACCTGCCCGAGGGGACGCCCCGGATCGCGGGGACCGAGGTGAAGTGGGAGCGCGGGACCGACGCCTATAAGAAGACAAAGCTCCGGGTCCCCGAGGACCTGGGCGAGGAGGTGATGGCCGAGATCCAGGAGACGGCGGTCACCGCCTGCCGGGCGCTCGAGATCCGCGACTATGCGCGGGCCGACCTCCGGCTGACCCCGGACGGACGGATCTTCCTCCTCGAGATCAATCCCAATCCCTGGCTCCACTCGACGGCGGAATTCGCCCTCTCGGCCAAGCAGGCCGGGCGTGATTACGGCTCCCTCATCGAGGAGATCGTGGCCATGGCAATCGCCCGCTACCGGGGCCGCACCCTGTCGAGCCGCCCCGACTAGGCCTCCCCGCTCCAACCCGATTCCTCCCAACCCTCCCGGCGCACCGGGCATCCAATGGCTTGACAGGGCCGGAGGCATGCCCAAAACTGGACCCCCAATTCGATCCGAGCACGACTTTTCGACCCCGCGTCCCCCACGCCGACCCGTCTGGCAAAGGAGCCACCGAATGAGTCACACGCAGTCGAAGCATCGCGCACACCTGCGCGCCCCCCTGGCCCTGCTCGCTCTCATCGCCCTCGCTCTCGCGCCGGCGGTGGCTTCGGCCGGGGTCAAGCCTCCGCAGGTCACCCTGAACTATGAGAAGTACACCCTCCCGAACGGGCTCGAGGTCATCCTCTACGAGGACCACAAGCTCCCGCTCGTGGCGGTGAACACCTGGTATCACGTCGGCCCCGCCAACGAGCTGCCCGGCCGGACCGGCTTCGCCCACCTGTTCGAGCACATGATGTTCCAGTCCTCCGGGCATGTCGGCGAGGATCAGATCTGGAAGTATCTCGAGGGCGCCGGCGCCTCCTTCATCAATGGGACGACCGACTTCGATCGCACCAACTACATGGAGGACATGCCCTCCAACCAGCTCGAGACCGCGATCTGGCTCGAGAGCGATCGGATGGGCTACCTCCTCGACACGCTGACCGGGCCCTCGCTTGCGAACCAGCAGGACGTCGTGCGGAACGAGCGCCGGCAGAGCATCGAGAACGCCCCCTACCAGATCGTCGAGGAAGAGATGTGGCACATGCTCTTCCCGAAGGGGCATCCCTACTACGCCTGGATCATCGGATCCCACGAGGACGTCCAGGCGGCGAAGCTCGATGACGTGAAGAACTTCTTCCGCAGCTACTACGCGCCCAACAACGCGAGCCTCGTGATCGCGGGCGACATCGACAAGGCGAAGGTGAAGGCGCTGGTCGAGAAGTACTACGGCTCGATCCCAAAGGGCGAGCCTGTGCCGGCCATCACCGCCACGACGCCGCCGATCACGGC
This sequence comes from Candidatus Eiseniibacteriota bacterium, assembly GCA_035716085.1. Taxonomy (GTDB): domain Bacteria; phylum Eisenbacteria; class RBG-16-71-46; order SZUA-252; family SZUA-252; genus WS-9. The sequence continues at coordinate 4,160 of DASTKC010000206.1, forward strand.
CGAGCGCCGCGCGACGGTCACCGACAAGATCACGCTGCCCCGTGTCTACATGGCCTGGCTCACGGCGCCGATCTTGAAGCCGGGCGACGCCGAGGCGGGCGTGGCCGCGGACATTCTGGGCGGCGGCAAGGCGAGCCGGCTCTACAAGAGCCTCGTGTACACGAAGCGGATCTGCCAGGACGTCTCCGTCGTGCAGCAGTCGTACGCGCTGAGCTCCGTGTTCCAGATCTCGGCCACCGTCAAGCCGGGCCACACGCCGGACGAGGTGGAGAAAGCGATCAACGAGGAGCTCGCCACGTTCATCCAGAACGGCCCGACCGACGCCGAAGTCACGGCCACGCAGAACGCGCTCTACTCCAACATCGTGACGAGCCTGGAGAACCTGGGCGGCTTCTCCGGCATTGCCGACCGGATGAACTCGTACAACCAGGCCGTCAAGGATCCGGGTTATCTCAGCAAGGACCTCGCGCGCTTCGAGGCGGTGACGCCTGCCGCGGTGAAGCAATTCGCGGCGCAGAGCCTCCGGAACGACGCGCGCGTCGTGGTCTACGCGGTGCCGGGCGACAAGAAGCTCCCGCCCGACCCGCCGGCCCCTCCGCCTCCGTCGAAGGAGGAGGCGAAGGTCGAGTCGAAGGAGCCGTGGCGGAACACGCCGCCGGCGGCCGGGGCCGAGAACCAGGCCAAGCTCCCGACGCCGAAGAAGATCGCGCTTCCGAACGGGCTCACGGTGTACGTGGTCGAGTCACACCGGTTCCCGCTCGTGTCGGCGAACCTGGTGCTTCGCTCGGGTAGCGCGGCGGATCCCGCCGACCTCCCGGGTCTCGCGGGCTACACGGCCGCCATGCTCGACGAAGGAACGACGAAGCGTGACGCCCTCGCGCTCGCGGATCAGACGCACGCGCTGGGCGCCTCCCTCGTGACGGGAAGCCAGCCGGACGGCTCGAGCGCCGGCATCCGGTCGCTCAAGCAGAACGCCGCGGCGGCGATCGACATCCTCTCCGACGTCACGCTCCACCCCTCGTTCCCCGATCAGGAGATCGAGCGGATCCGGAACGACCGGCTCACGACGCTGATGCAGCAGCGCGATCAGCCGTGGCCGACGGGGATCCGCGTCATGAACGCCTGCCTGTTCGGACCGGCGCATCCCTACGGCCACACGCAGATCGGCACGCAGGCTTCGATCGAGAAGACGAAGCGCGACGATCTCGTCAAGTTCTACGGGTCGACGTACAGCCCCAAGGACGCCGCCCTGATCCTGGTCGGCGATCTGACCGAGGCCGAGGCGAAGAAGCTCGCGACGGACGCCTTCGGCGCGTGGAAGGGTGCGGCGACGCCGGCTCCGGTTCCTCCGACGGGGACGATGGCCAACTCGCGCATCGTGATCGTGGACAAGCCGGGCTCGGTCCAGACGGTGGTCCTCGCCGGGCAGCTCGGCGTCAAGCGCTCGGACCCCGACTACGAGAAGCTCGACCTCATGAACACCGTCCTCGGCGGGCTCTTCTCGAGCCGCATCAACCTGAACCTCCGCGAGGACAAGGGCTACAGCTACGGCGCCTTCTCGTTCGTGGGACA
>DASTKC010000207.1:0-6244 GCA_035716085.1 Candidatus Eiseniibacteriota bacterium
GATCCTGGATTCCAGGGAGACGGAGGCCCGTCCAGCCAGGCGCGCCTCCGCGCGCCGGTCGGGCTCGCGGTCGCCCCGTCGGGCGAGTACTACATCGGCTGCCGTCTGAACGGCCGCGTGCGCAAGGTGACCGGAGTCCTCTCCGTCGTCGCGTGGTCGGAGTCTCGTCCGTGACCGGCGCCCGGGCCTTCACGCGCCGTCTCGGCGCGCTCCTCGGCGAGACGAGCCGGGCTTTGATCGGCGTCGAGCGCGGCCAGGGCTGGGCGCGCGTCTTCGCTCCCGGCGGGCCCCCGAGCGCCGGCACCTCCGTGCGCGAGCTCGTGGAGGCGCTGGGACTCGGTGGCCGCTCCGCCGCCGCGATGCTCGAGGGAAGCGAAGTCGTCGTGCGGCGTCTGACCCTTCCGCGGATGAAGGGGGGCGACCTCAGGGCCGCGCTCGCGCTCGAGTGCCGCAACCTGATCGGCTATCCGATCGAGGAGGCGGTGATCCGCCACGAAGTGCTGGGCCCTTCGGTTCAGGGGGCAGGCGTGGACGTGCTCGTCGCCGTCGCGCCCAAGCGCGCCGTCTTGGAGTCGATCCGCGCGCTCGAGTCGGCGGGGCTCGTCCCCCGGCGGCTCACCATCCGCGCGGTGGCGCTTCGCTCGCTCCTCCGCTCGGCGCGGTCGCTCGACAGGGACGAGGACGTGGCGTATCTGGACCTCGGTCCGCGCGAGAGCCACATCACGATCGTCCGCGGGGACGAGATCCGGTTCACCCGCGAATGCGGCGTCGGCGTCGCTTCGTTCATCGACGCCCTCCGATCCATCGTGGTGCCCGGCCAGGGCGTGCGGCTTCTCGACGCGGGTGAAGCCGAGACCCTGCTCCTCTCGCATGGGGTCCTGGGCGGACGCGAGGAGCAGCCCTCCTCCGAGATCCCCGCCTCCGCCGTGCTGGTCATGCTCCGCCCGAGCCTCGAGCGCCTCACGCGGGAGCTCTGGAATTCGGTCGACTACGTCCACGAGCAGTTCCACGGGCAGACGGTCTCGAAGATCGCGCTCCTCGGCGAGACGGCGCGCGTGCCCGGCCTGGACTCCTATCTGGCGGGCGTCCTCAAGATGCCGGTCGAAACGGTCGATTCTGAACAGGGAGGGACGCTCGCGTGGGGGGGCGTGGCCGGCTTGAGCCACCTCGACCCGGGCGCGATCGACTTCCTCGAGCCGTCCGACCTGGGGCCGCTCTCGCGGGTGGCGGAGGCGGTGCAGCCGAGGGTCGCGATCGCCGCCACCGCGCTGCTCCTCCTCTCGGTGTCGCTGCCGGCCGAGATGAGCGTCCAGCGGGAGCGCGCGCGGATCACGGATCTCGAGCGGAAGCTCGCGTCCGTGGCACCGTACGCGGATCAGGTCGTCCGGTTCCGCGAGGCGAGGAGCGAGGAAGCGTCCTCGGACGCTTTGATGGCGTCGCTCCGCGGGCCGACGCCCGCGTGGGCGGAGGTGCTCCGCGATCTGAGCCACCGCGTGGGCCCGGACGCGCGGCTCACTTCCGTCGCTCTGGTCGAGCCGAAGCCCGAGGACGCGGATGCCGAGGCCGCCGCGACGACGCCCGGCGCGATGACGATCCGGATCGAGGGGCTCGTGAAGCGCGAGCGGCTCCGTCCGGAGGCAGCGCTCGGGGGTCTCATGGCGTCGCTCGAGACCTCGCCGTACGTGGACCGGGTCGAGCTCGTGACCTGCCAGGCGGTGGGACCGGCGCAGAGTCGCTTCGTGCTGGAAGCCAGGCTGTCGAGCGGAGGGACGCCATGACCAGGGGCGTGCGGCATCCGGTGATCCGGCTCGCGCTCCTGATCCTCGTGCTCGTCGTGTCGACCGGGGCGGTGCGTGCGGTGTACGTCGGGCCGCGCGAGCGGGAAGCGGCGGAGCTCAAGGCTCGCTACGGATCGCTCGCGGCGAAGGTGGGCGATCTCCAGAGGGGGATCGGCGATCTCGCTGCCTGGTCGAACACGCACCCGGCGGAGAGCGTCGAAGCGATGCGCCGACGGCAGGCACCGCCGGCGCGCGAGCTCGTGCCCGCGTTCTTGAAGGCGCTCGAGCCGATCGCGGCGAGGCACGGGATCGTGACGGAGACCATCGATCCCGTGGGTCCGCCGGCGGAGGAGACGGTGCCGGGTCTCTCGGGCAGGCCGGTTGAGCTCGTGCGGCAGAGCCTTCGGTTCCGGCTCCGGGGCGCGTATCGCGACATCGCGGAGTACGTGCGCGAAGTGGATGGGATGAGCGCGTTCGTGATGGCGAGAACGGTCGCACTCCGGTATGACGGCGCGAGCTATCCCGCGCTCCAGGCCGAGGTCCGGTTCGACCTCTACGGGGCACCATGAGAGGCGGGTTGAATGGAATCGGTTGCGATCGAGGTGCGGAAGTCGGTGAATCCGAGGACGTACGTGTTGCTCGGCGTGCTGGCCTTGGCGCTCGCCTGGGCCGCCTCGGAGAAGGGAAGACCGCGGCACCACGCGCCGAGTCTCGGAGCGACGGCCGCGATGACGCCGACCTCGGCCCCGCTCGCGGAGCCGACGCCAGTCGGGTGGGGGAGGGATCCGTTCGATCCCCGCGCTGTGTCCCAGGACGTGAACGGAAACGGGAGGTGACGTCGTGACGAATCAGGAATCCCCGCGAGGACGCGTCCTCGTCGTCGACGACGAGCCGGATCTCGTGCGCGTGCTCGAATTCGGGCTCAAGGCTTCGGGCTACACGGTCGAAGTGGCGTCGGACGGACAGGAAGGCTTGAAGAAAGCGCGCGAGATCAAGCCGGACGTGATCCTGCTCGACCTCATGCTACCCAAGCTGGACGGTTACAAGGTGTGCCGTCTGCTCAAGTTCGACGACCGGTTCAAGCACATCCCGATCATCATCCTGTCGGCGCGCACGCAGGAGGGGGACCAGACCCTCGCCCTCGAGATGGGGGCCAATCGCTTCGTCACGAAGCCCTACGACTTCAGCGAGATCCTCGGGTACATCGAGACGCTTCTCAAGTCTCCGTCCGTGCGCCCCTGACCCACTCCGCCGCGCTCGTCCGGGCGGCGGCCGCGAAATCCGCGCTTGACCCCGCGCGGCCGGAACCGTAGCCTTTTTGCGCGGTTCCGTCGCGTTTACCTTCCGCCGAAGCGAACCTCATGAAAGGCCAGACCGAACGCATGCCGGAGCAGACGGGCGCTCGCACGCCCGCCGAGCCACGCATTTACGACAGCATTCTCGAGACTGTCGGCCGGACGCCCCTCGTGCGGCTCCACGCGATCGCCAAGGACTGCCGCGCTCCGATCGTGGCCAAGCTCGAAGCCTTCAATCCGGGCGGCTCCGTGAAGGACCGGATCGCGGTCGCGATCATGGCCGAGGCCGAGGCGAAGGGACTCCTGAAGCCGGGGGGCACGATCGTCGAGGCCACGTCCGGGAACACCGGGACCGGTCTCGCCATGGTGGCCGCGGTGAAGGGCTACCGGTCCGTGCTCGTCATGCCGGACAAGGTGAGCAAGGAGAAGATCAACCTCCTCAAGTCCTTCGGCGCCGAGGTCGTGATCACCCCGACGTCGGTTCCACCCGATTCGCCCGAGTCCTACTATGAGGTCGCGAAGCGGATCGTGCGCGAGACCCCGGGCGCGTATCTCGCGAACCAGTACTACAACCCGACGAATCCGGAAGCCCACTACCGCACGACCGGGCCGGAGATCTGGGAGCAGACGGCGGGGAAGATCACGCACTACGTGGCCAGCCTCGGCACGGGGGGCACGATCAGCGGCACCTCGCGCTACTTGAAGCAGCAGAACCCCAAGATCAAGACGATCGGCGCCGATCCCATCGGCTCGATCCTCAAGGCATACTTCGATACGAAGAAGGTGATCCAGCCCAAGCCCTACAAGGTGGAGGGAATCGGCGAGGACTTCTTCCCCGGCACGCTCGACTTCTCGATGATCGACGAGATCTTCGAGGTCAACGACAGCCAGTCGCTCAACCTGGCCCGCCGCCTCGCGCGCGAGGAGGGGATCCTCTCCGGTGGATCGGCCGGCACCGCGCTCTACGCGGCGCTCCAGGTGGCGCGCCGCGCCAATCCGGACGACCTCGTCGTCGTCATCATCCCCGACACCGGGGAGCGGTATCTCAGCAAGGTGCACTCGGACGAGTGGATGCGGGACAACCACCTGCTCGACTCGAACGCGGTCACGGTGGGCGAGATCATCCGGGCCAAGGGAAATCATGTGCCGGCGATCGTGACGGTGAGCTACGACGAGCCCGCCTCGCGCGCGCTCGCCCTGATCCGCGAGTTCAACATCTCGCAGCTCCCGGTGCTCAAGGACGGCAAGGTGGTCGGCGCGGTGACGGAGGGGGCCCTGATGCAGAAGGTCCTGGACGGCACCGCGACTCCGGAGTCCCGCCTCGAGTACCTGATCGAGAAGTCGCTCCCGACCGTGTCGCTCCATGAGCGGCTGCCGCGCGTGATGAAGCTCCTCGCGGAGCGAAACGCCGCGCTCGCGGTGGACGAAACGGGCCGGCCGACCGGCATGCTCACGCGCTTCGACCTGATCGAATACATCAACGCCTGATGGGCTTCTCGACCGACGCCATCCACGCCGGGCAGGAGCCCGATCCCACGACAGGGGCCGTCACGGTCCCCATCTACCAGACCTCGACCTACGTCCAGCAGGGGCTCGGGAAGCACAAGGGCTTCGAATACGCCCGCACCCAGAATCCGACGCGGATCGCGCTCGAGAAGAACGTGGCCGTGCTCGAGAAGGGGGCGGAGGGCTTCGCGTTCGGGTCGGGGATGGCGGCCATCACGACGATCACCCAGCTCTTGAAGTCGGGGGATCACGTGATTGCCTCCAACAACATGTACGGCGGCACCTACCGGCTCTTCGAGCGGGTGGTGCGTCCCTACGGCCTCGACTTCACGTACGTCGACACCTCGTGCCTGAACCTGGTCGAGGCCGCGTTCCGGCCCTCCACCAAGATGGTCTTCGTGGAGACGCCGACGAACCCCTCGATGATCGTCTCCGATCTCCGGAAGCTCGCGGAGCTATCGCGCTCCCGCGGGGCGCTCCTCACGGTCGACAACACGTTCATGACCCCCTACTTCCAGAGGCCCATCGAGCTCGGCGCCCACCTCGTCGTGCACAGCGCGACCAAGTACCTCAACGGACACAGCGACATGGTGGGCGGGGTCATCGTCTCGAACGACGCCGCCGCGAGCGAGCGGCTCCGGTTCCTCCAGAACGCGGCCGGCGCGGTGCCTGGCCCGTTCGACTGCTGGCTCGTGCTGCGCGGCATCAAGACCCTCGCGATCCGCATGGACCGCCACGAGTCGAACGCGCGCGCGATCGCCGCGTGGCTGTCCAAGAACAAGAAGCTCCAGCGCGTCCTCTACCCCGGTCTGCCCGACCATCCGGGACGCGCGCTCCACGAGAGCCAGTCGAGCGGCTACGGCGGGATGATCGCGTTCGACGTCGGATCGATGGAGAAGGGGGCCGCGGTCCTTCCCAGGACCAAGGTCTTTTCCCTGGCCGAGAGCCTGGGCGGGGTCGAGAGCCTGATCAGCCACCCCGCCACCATGACCCACGCCTCCGTGCCCCGCGAGGAGAGGGAAAAGGTCGGGCTAACAGACGGTTTGATAAGAATTTCCGTCGGCATCGAGGACCTCGACGACCTGATCGCGGACCTCGACCACGCCCTCGCGATCCTCTGACCCCGCAAAGAGGGACTTGACAGGATTTCGGGGGCTCCGTACTGTCCGCGCCGTTCTTGCCGCGGGGGGTCCCGGCGGCGAAACGGGTCGAAATCGTACCCGCTGCTGTTCGAAAATTGCACCTGTTCGCCCCGGCACCGCTGTACCCAGTGGTGTTTTGCTTTATGGGGTGGAACCGGTTGCACCACCGCAATCGATAGTCGATGTCTTCAATCGAAGGGAGGTGATTGCGGAATGAAGAAGTTTCTGACCATCACGCTGGTGTTCGTGTTCGCCATCGCGCTGGTTCTCGCGGTCGGCTGTGCGAAGAAGGAGCAGACCTCGACCGAGGGCACTTCGACCATGGATCAGCAGATGGAGCAGCCGGCCCCTGCCGACACGATGGCGACGCCCATGATGACCGACACCACGGCGGCGGGGTCCACGACGACCCACTAATCGGGTTGCGTCTCGATCCAGGTTTTCCGCTACCGACGACGAAACGAGCTTAAGAGGCAGCACGCATAAAGTAGCGAGTGATACGGGAGGGAAGCGGGCGCACGGC
>DASTKC010000208.1:0-9631 GCA_035716085.1 Candidatus Eiseniibacteriota bacterium
GATCGCCGTACCGTCGGAGCGAAGGATCCGCTTCACGCCGAGCACGACCTGCGCGAGCGACGTGCCGCCCGGATCGAACGGCACGAGGGCGCGCGCGACGTGATTGAGTCCGCCCAGGAGCGCGAGCCCTCCCGGAAGCGATTCGGTGACGAGAAGTGGAGTCCGGCTTGGAGTGGTTGTCCGCGTGTCGGTGGCCATGCGCTCCTCCCTGGATTACGGTCCCCCCGTGTATCGGGCCGGGGTGCGCCAATGTTTAGGGGTCGAACGGCCGCAAGACGCTAGAATTCCAGGGGGTTGCAAGCTGCCCGGCGCGGGGCGCGGGCGTGCGTCTCGCAATGGCGGATCGAGCCATTGCGGGGTCGTGCGGCTCTATCCGACCGCGGGGAGGAACCTCGAGAGGAAGGCGACGAAGTAGCCGAACACGTTCGTCACGAGCGCCAGACCGAACACGATCAGGATCACGCCGCTCACGACTTCGATCGTGTGGAGCTGCTTGCGAATGCCCTTCGACGCGGACAGGAAGGTGTTCATGCCGAGAGACGCGATGAGGAACGGCACGCCCAGCCCGAGCGAGTAGACGCTCAGCAGAAGGATGCCCGTCCCCACCGTCTGGGCCGTGCTCGCGTAGAGGAGGATCGAGGCGAGGATCGGACCGATGCACGGCGTCCATCCCGCGGCGAACGTGATCCCGACGAGCACCGAGCCGAGGACGCCCAGCGGCTTTCCGGTGAGATGCACCTTCCGCTCGCGCGAGAGCGCGGGGATCTTGATGAGCCCGGTGAGATAGATCCCGAAGAACACGATCAAGACGCCCCCGACGATCCGGAGCGTGTCCTGGTGCTCGCGGAGGAACTGCCCCGTCGCGGTGGCCGTCGCGCCGAGCGCGATGAAGACCAGGGAGAAGCCGAAGATGAAGGCGAGCGAATGGATCAGCGTGAGCCGCCGGACGCGCGGCCCCTGCTCCCCCGTCAGCTCGTCGAAGCTGAGCCCGGTGATGAACGTGACGTAGGACGGCACGAGCGGGAGCACGCACGGCGAGACGAACGACACGAGTCCGGCCAGGAACGCCGCGATCAGCGAGACCTGGCTCGGCTGCGCCTCGAACATTCCGGTGCCCATCAGCTCGCCTGGGCGAGGAGCGGCGCGATCACTTCCTCGAACACCGCGGGATCGGTGTACCCGATGAACTTCTTCACGATCGTGCCCTTGCGGTCGAGCACGAACGTGGTCGGGATGCCGAGGATGCCGCCGAAGTCCTGCGCAGTCTTGTCGGTGGCGATGAGCATCGTGTAGTTGATGTCGTGCTCGTCGACGAACGGACGCACGTCCCGCGCGCCTCCGGCGTCCATCGAGAGCCCCACGATCTGGAGCCCCTGTTCGCGGTACTTGGATTGCAGCCGGACGAAGTGGGGCACTTCCAGCCGGCACGGGCCGCACCACGTGGCCCAGAAATCGAGGATCACGACCTTGCCGCGGAGGTCCGTGTCCTTCACCTCGCGCCCCTCGAGATCCGGGAGCGCGAAGGCGGGCGCCGTGGTGCCCACGGCACCCCCTCCCTTGGCCGTCGTCGTCTCGGGCGCCTTGCCGCAACCGCCCGACAAAGCAAGCGCCAGCACCAGCGATAGAACGCCGGCGCCGAGCGCCAATCCGAAGAGCTTAGAGAATCGGGTAGTACTCATTGAGCTCGTAGTCGGTGACCCACGTCCGGTAGTTGTCCCACTCGATGCGCTTGTTCTCGAGGAACTTCGTGAAGACGTGCTCGCCCAGCGTGTCCTTCACCAGCCGCGACTTCGCGGTCAGCTCGACGGCCTCGCTCAAGCTCCCCGGGAGGCTCTCGATGTCGTGCTCCTTCCGCTCGGCCGCGTTCATCTCGTAGATGTCGTCCTCGACCGACGCGCGGAGCGTGAGGGCCGACTCCATGCCCTTCAAGCCCGCCGCAATGCAAAGCGAGAACGCGAGATAAGGATTGCACGCCGGATCCGGGCAGCGGAGCTCGATACGGGTCGCCTTCTCCTTGCCCGGCTTGTACATCGGTACCCGCACGAGCGCCGACCGGTTCCTTTGACCCCACGCGATGTAGACCGGGGCCTCGAAGCCGGGCACGAGCCGCTTGTACGAGTTGACCCACTGGTTCGTGACCGAGGTGATCTCGCGCATGTGGGCGAGGGCGCCCGCCAGGTACGAGCGGCCGGCCTTGGACAGGTGGTGCTTGTCCTTGGCGTCGAAGAAGACGTTCTTCCCGGCCTTGAAGAGCGACTGGTGGACGTGCATGCCGCTTCCGTTCTGACCGTGGACCGGCTTCGGCATGAACGTGGCGTAGTAGCCGCCCTGGCGCGCGATCTCCTTCACGACGTAGCGGTAGGTGATCGTCTGGTCGGCCATCTTGAGCGCTTCGCTGTAGCGCAGGTCGATCTCGTGCTGGCTGTGCGCCACTTCGTGGTGCGACGCCTCGACCGAGATCTCCATCGCCTGGAGCGCTTCGACCGTGCGGGAGCGGAGCTCGGTGCCGATGTCGTCCGGCACCTGGTCGAAATAGCCGGCGGTATCGAGGAGCGTGCGATCTTTGAGTCCTTTGAAGTAGAAGTATTCGAGCTCCGGTCCGAGGAAGGCCGTGTAGCCGTCCTTGGCGAGCTTCTTCACGAGCCGCTTCATGACGTAGCGGGTGTCCCCCATGTACGGGGAGCCGTCGGGATTGTGGATGTCGCAGATGAGCCGGCCGACATTCTCGCCGTTGACCTTCCAGGGGAGCATCTGGAAGGTGCTGACGTCCGGCTTCGCGACCAGATCGCTCTCGTAGATTCGCGCAAAGCCCTCGACCGACGAGCCGTCCACGCCCACGCCTTCCTCGAGCGCGGTGCCGAGCTCGCGCAGCGTGATGGCGACGGCCTTGAGCTGGCCCAGGATGTCCACGAACCAGAGGTGGATCATCTCCACGCCGCGCTCTTCGCAGAACTTCACGACATCCTTGGCCGTCTTCAAACTCTCCATTCCGCTCCTCTCCTTCTTGATGGAGGTGAAAGGCGGGGTCCCGCCGGGTGCCGGCTCATCGCCGAAGGATCATCGACTTGTCGGGTTCGTGACGAAAACCCAGACGCTCGTAGAACGAATGCTTGTCCCGGGTCAAAAGGAAGAAGGATGTGACCGTCTTGAGATCCGGATGGTCGAGCACCGCGTGCATGAGCTGGGTGCCGATGCCCCGGCCCTGATGCGACGGCCGCACGATCACGTCCCAGATGGTGGCACGGAACGTGAGATCCGAGATGACGCGGGTGAAGCCGATCAGCGTGGGTCCGTCCCACACCGTGAGCACCGGATGTGAGTGATCGAGGGCACGACGGACCAGATCGCGCGAGCGATCGTGAGCCCACCAGGTGGTCCGGTAGAGCTCCAGCAACTGCTCCACATCGACGCGGTTTCGGTCGTCCGTGACGTCCACGATCTTGTCTGGTTGGGAGTGTGTGGTGCGGCAAGCCCGGACAATACCGGGGAGAGGGCGTTCCGTCAATACCCCCCTGATCGGACTTAGCTCCATCTCGCGCAACGGGTTGCAGCTTGCGGGGGTTGCGCCCCGAACCGACAGGTGCGTAGACTCAAAGGCAGCATGTTAACCCGCACTTCACTCGGACGCTTCTTTCGCAAGAAGGCCCCCACGCCCTCGCCTCCCGAGCTCCTCGAAGCCCTCGACGCCCGTCGAGCCGCGGAGGAGTCGCTCCGGCGCTCGCGCGAGAACTTCTACGTCATCGTGCAAGGCGTCCGCGACTACGCGATCCTCATGCTCGACCCCACGGGCGTGATCATCACGTGGAACGAGGGAGCGCAGCGAATCAAGGGCTACGCGCCCGACGAGATCCTCGGAAAGCACTTTTCCGTCTTCTATCCCGAGGAGGCGGTTCGCTCGAAGTGGCCCGAGACCGAGCTCGAGAACGCCGCGAAGACCGGGCGCTTCGAGGACGAGGGATGGCGCGTGCGCAAGGACGGGACGCGCTTCTGGGCCAACGTGGTGATCACCACGCTCTACCACCCCGACGGAACGGTGCGCGGATTCCTCAAGATCACGCGCGACTTGACCGACCGGATGCGCTCCGAGGAAGGACTACGCCACGCGCGGACGGAGCTCGAGATGCGCGTGAACGAGCGCACCACCGAGCTGGGCGAGGCGAATCGCGCGCTCAAGACGGAGATCGCCGAGCGCCATCTCCTCGAGCAGGAGCTAAGGAAGCGGGTCGCCGGGATGGCCGAGGAGGACCGACGCAAGAACGAGTTCCTCGCCACCCTCGCGCACGAGCTGCGGAATCCGCTCGCTCCGATCCAGTATGCCTACGAGCTCATGAACCTCGCCGGCAACAACGAGGCCCTGCGCAGCGAAGCCCAGGGGATCCTCCACCGCCAGGTGCAGCACATGGTGCGGCTGATCGACGACCTCCTCGATCTCTCGCGCATCACCCGGAACAAGCTCGAGCTTCGGCGCGACCGGGTCGATCTGGCGACGGTCCTCGAGGACTCCGTCGAGACGGTGCGGCCGGCCCTCGAAGCGCGCGGTCACGACTTTAGAGTCCGGCTCGCGCCGGGCCCTGTTCTCGTCCACGCCGATCGCACGCGGCTCGCGCAGGTCTTCTCGAACCTTCTCAGCAATGCGGCCAAGTTCACGGAGCGCGGCGGCCGGATCCGGCTCACGTCCGAGCGGCAGGACGATCACGTCGTGGTCCACGTCCGGGACGACGGGATCGGGATCGCCCCGGCGATGCTGCCCCGCATCTTCGACATGTTCGTGCAAGCCGACCGGTCGCTCGAGCGGACCCAGAGCGGGCTCGGGATTGGCCTCACGCTGGTGAAGCGCGTGGTCGAGATGCACGGTGGGACGGTTGTGGCGGAGAGCGAGGGCCCGGGACGCGGAAGCGACTTCTCCGTTAGCCTCCCCCTGGAGCCGGCCGCAGCGGACCGCAAGCGAGAGGCAGGACCGAGTGACGAGGACATGACTTCAACCACGAGCGTCCGGGTGCTCGTCGCCGACGACAACGAGGACGCGGTCCGGAGCCTTGCGATGATGATCCGCGCGATGGGGCACGAGGTGCACACCGCGCGAGACGGCGCCGAAGTCCTGGAAGTGGCGGCCACGATCGTGCCGACTCTCATCCTCATGGACATCGGCATGCCGCGCATGAACGGCTACGACGCCGCGCGGCGCATCCGCGAGCAGCCGTGGGGGCGCACCATCACGCTCGTCGCGCTCACGGGATGGGGGCTCGAGGAAGACAGGCGCCTCGCCTCCGAGGCGGGCTTCGACCGCCACGTCGTGAAGCCGGTCGAGGCGGCCACGCTCCGCGAGATCCTGGCCAGCGTCATCGCGTGAAGCACCTCCGCAAGACGCTCACCTTCAACATTCCGGCGCGGATGGATCTCGTCAACATCACGCCCCAGGTCGAGGCCGCGCTCGAGGAGAGCGGGATCCAGGAAGGGCTCTGCCTGGTGAATGCGATGCACATCACGGCGAGCGTCTTCATCAACGACGACGAGTCCGGTCTCCACGCCGACTACAAGCGCTGGCTCGAGCAGCTCGCCCCCTTCGACGCGAGCCCGGAGCGCTACCGCCACAACCGGACCGGCGAGGACAACGCCGACGCGCACCTGAAGCGCCAGGTCATGGGGCGCGAGGTGGTGGTGGCCGTGACGAAGGGGAAGCTCGACTTCGGCCCGTGGGAGCAGATCTTCTACGGGGAGTTCGACGGGCGCCGCGCGAAGCGCGTGCTGATCAAGATCATCGGGGAGTAGCGCGGCCGCTGCGGCGCGGCCCGACGGCCGTCTAGTCCGGGACCCGCCCCGCCGCGATCAAGGTCGCGGCCAGATGCTCCGCCACCTCGAGCCGCGAGAGCGCCTCGTCCACGCTCTGCCCCACCGACAAGGCGCCGTGGTTCTGCATCAGGACGAGGCTCGGCCGCGTGGGCTCGACCAGCGCCAGCTCCACCGCCTCCGCCAGCGCGTCGCTCCCGGACGGAAAGTGCGGCACCAGCACGATCGGCCCGACGAAGATCCGCCCCTCGTCGAAGCGGGCGAAATCCGGAAGCACACCCCGAACCGCGTACGCGGTGAGCGAGACCGGGTGCGCATGGAGCACCGCCTCGGCATCGCGGCGCGCGCGGTACGCGACCCGATGCACCCGGTACTCGCTCGACGCGTTGAGCGGCACCGGAGTCTCGGGCGAGTCCACCACCGAGACCTCGACGTAGTCGCGGCTCTTCAGCTCGCCCTTGCGCCGGCCGCGGCGCGAGATCAGGAACCGCTCGGGCGTGAGGCGCGCGCTCAGGTTTCCCTCGGTGGCCACGACCATGCCCCGCCGCTCGAGCACGCGGCCCGCGCGCGTCAGGTCGTGGCTCAGTGCGATGCGGATCGCCTGGAGCCGCGTCGACGCGGCCGCGGGCGTCTCGCCGGAGCCGATGCCCCGCTTCCCCGGTCCCTCGGGGTGCGGCTTCTCCTGGCTCACCCGGCCCCCTCGTCGAGCGCCCCGCTCTCCAGCGCCACGAGCGCCGACGCGAGCGCGTCTCGGATGTCCCCGGCGATCATGCCGCGCCGTCCCTGCCGCCGCGCCGCGATGTCCCCGGCCAGGCCGTGCACGAAGCAGGCGACCGCAGCCGCCTCGGGCGGGTCCATGCCCTGCGCCATGAGCCCCGCGATGGTGCCCGTGAGCACATCCCCGGCGCCCGCAGTCGCCATCCCAGGGTTCCCCGTCGCGTTCAGGATCGCGGGCTCGCCGGGCGCGACGGTCACCATCGGCACACACTTCAAGCAGACGATGGCGCCGCTTACGGACGCGAACGACCGCGCCCATCCGATCGGATCCTTGGCGACGTCGGAGATGGAGACGCCGGCGAGCCGGGCCGCCTCGCCGTAGTGCGGCGTGACGATGAGCGGGCCGTGCGTGCGCTTCAGTCCATGCCCTTCGAATGCGTTCAAGCCGTCCGCGTCGAGAACAAGAGGCGCGTCGATGCGCAGGACGAGCTCCCGCACCAGGGCCGAGGTCTCCAGGTCGCGCGAGAGCCCGGGCCCGATCGCGACCACGTCGGCCCGCATGGCCTCGGCGAGGATCGCGTCGAGCGCGTCCTGGCTCAGGGAGCGCGACGCCGTCTCGGGGCAGGGGCGCTTCACGACCTCGGCCACGCGCGATTCGAGCGCGGCGACCCCGCTTTCCGGCACCGCCGCGACGGAATAGCCGGCTCCGGAGCGAAGGACGGACTCGCCCGCCATCGCGACCGCGCCCATCAAGCCGTGGCTCCCGCCGACAACGAGCACGCGCCCCACGGAGCCCTTGTGCGCGTCGGGGGCGCGGCGCGGGAGGAGCGACCGCGCCCAGCCTGCCGTCGCGACCGCAACCGTGGGACGGCCCGAGTCCACGAGATCGGACGG
This sequence comes from Candidatus Eiseniibacteriota bacterium, assembly GCA_035716085.1. Taxonomy (GTDB): domain Bacteria; phylum Eisenbacteria; class RBG-16-71-46; order SZUA-252; family SZUA-252; genus WS-9. The sequence goes on from DASTKC010000208.1 coordinate 7,399, forward strand.
AATTCCAATGTCGGCGACCTCGACCAGCCCCGCGTGCTCGCGCCCAGGCTCGAGGCGGAGCCCGACCTTGGGCAGCGCGAGGGTGACCGTGACGTCGGCGCGAATCGCGGGGATCTCGACGTGCCCCGTCGTGGCGTCGACGCCGGACGGAATGTCGATCGAGGCGATGGGCTTTCCGGACGCGACCGCGAGCTCGATCGCGGCGGCGACCGCACCGCGCGGCGCCCCCTTGCTGCCGGTGCCGAGGAGCGCGTCCACGAGGAACGCAGCCTGGCTCGCGGCATCCGCGGCCTCGCTCCCCGGGCCCCACGCGCGGGGGTCGGGGAGGAAGGTCACCGGGACGCGGGCTCGCGAGCAGCTTTCGTACTGAACGCGCGCGTCCGCCGAGAGCGAGTCCTCGCTCGAGGCGACGAGCGTGCGCACCGGGAAGCCCGCCGCTTTCAAGTGGCGCGCGGCGACAAAGCCATCCCCGCCGTTGTTCCCGCGGCCGCAGAGAACGAGCACGGGGCCGGCCGCTTGGGCGGCGCGCGAAGCGGTCCGGGTGCGTCCCGCCGGCGCTGCGCTCCGCGCTCGTCCGCCGCCGTCGGCGGACCGCCACCAGCCGACAATGCGCCGCGCGGCCTCCTTCCCCGCCCGCTCCATGAGCGTGAGCGAGGGGACGCCGCGCGCGATCGCGGCGCGGTCGATCGCGACCATCTCGTCGGCCGTGACGACCCGCGACATGGCCGGGGGCAGGCGCACCCTAGTCCTCGATGAGCACGACCGCGACCGCGTGGGTCTGCGCGTGGGAGAGGGAGAGGTCGACCTTGCGGTGGCCTACGAGCAAGCGGGCGTTGCCGTGGAGCTGGAACGTGGGGCGGGGTCCTTCACTCCGGACCACCTCGACCTCGCGCCAGATGGAGGCCTTCCCCACCTTGAGCGCCTTGGCGAACGCCTCCTTGGCGGCGAAGCGGACGGCGAAGGACTCGGCCTGGCGGGCGCGCCTCAAGCAGTAGTCGATCTCGCCGGGGGTGTAGATGCGCTCGACGAACTTGTCCCCCCACCGGAGGATGGCTTCCGCGATGCGCCTCACCTCGACGATGTCGACGCCGACCGAAACCACGCGGGGGTCAGTCCCTGCCGTTCAGCCCGTCGACGGCCGACAGGAGCGTTCCGTTCAGCTCATCGACGATCGCGACCAGCTCGTAGACGTCGTTCAGCTCGTAATCGGCCCCGGAGTTCACCGTCCCGAAGGTGTCGCCGTAGCGCGCAAAGGCCGTGCGAAGGCCGACCTGCGCGGCTCCGACCACGTCCCGTTCCGGCCAGTCGCCGACCATGATGGCCTCCTGCGGCTGGATGCCGAGCATCTCGATCGCGCGCTGGAAGGGTTTCGGGCTCGGCTTGCGCTCCCCCGTGTCCTCGAAGGCCACCACGGTGTCGAAGAGGTGATGGAGCTGGAGATGGGCGAGCCGCATGTACGCCTGGAGCCTGGGAGCATCGGAGACCACGGCGAGCTTGAGCCCCCGCTTCAGGAGCTCGAGCAGGGTCAGGTTCACGTGGGGGTAGAGGACGAGATAGGAGTCGCGGGCCCGCCGGTAGGCCACGATGCCCGAGCTGAGGATCTTGTAGTCGACCCGGCCCAGAGCCTCCTTCAGGAAGATGTCGAAGACCTGCTGGTACTCGATCCCCTCGCGGTCGTAGACCTGATAGATGCGCGAGGCGACCTCGTCGCGCGGGAGGGCGAGGCCGGCGTCGCGCATCCCGTCGACGGCGGCGTCGATCGCGGCCCGCTTCATCTTCATGAAGTCGGTCAGCGTGTTGTCGAGGTCGAAGATGATGGCTCGGATCACGATCGTTCCGATGGGCCAAGGTCCGCCCGCGGAAGCTTGCGCGGGGCGGGTCGCGTCAGAGGCTGCGAGCGAAGCTACTTGCTCGACGGACCGATAGCGCGGCCCAGACTGATCTCACCGTTGTCGATGCGGACGTTGTAGCCGCAGGTGGGGTTGGTGCAAACCCAAGCTTTGTAGGTGATCGGGGCGCCGTCCCTGCCGTAGTCCGAAAGCGGTATCAAGACTCCCGAAGAACACTTCCGGCACTCAGGAAACTTGATTTCCATACGGTTGTCCCCCTCCACACGAAATCCCCGGCGAGGCGCGGCTGGTCCACCTCGCCCCCAAGAGCCGATCGTCCACTGGGCCCAAGGGGGTGTCAAGCACAAATCACGTCATTTCAATGGAATGGATGCGCTATCCTG
>DASTKC010000209.1:0-6902 GCA_035716085.1 Candidatus Eiseniibacteriota bacterium
AGTCATGCGGGCATCGATGGCTTCGCGAGTGAAGCCATACAGCTTCGAGCAAACGAAAGCGGGCGCCGTGCGTTTTGCACGCGCGCCCGCCGGACTGCAACGTGCCGTCGTCTACTTCCTGGCCATCTGCATCTGGACCGCGGCCGCGAGCCGCCGGTTCACTTCGGTCCAGTTGATGTTGCGCATGAACGCCTCGACGTAGGCCTTCCGGTCGCTGCCGTAGTCGATGAAGTAGGAGTGCTCGTACGTGTCGCAGTTCAGGATCGGGAAGGTTCCCCACACGCCGCCCTGGTTCTGCGAGTCGCCGATGAAGTTGTGGAGCCGGCCGTCGGTGGGATCGTACGCGAGCACGACCCAGCCGCGCGCGCACATGGCGGACGCCTTGAAGTCCTCCTCCCACGCCGCGAACGTGCCGAAGTCTTCCTTGAGCTTGTCGACGACCTCGCCAGCCGGATTACCGTCACCGCCCATGATCGAGAAATAGATCTCGTGGAGGATCTGGCCGTTGGCGGCGAAGGTCTCCTCGTGCTTCAGGCCGCGCATCTCGCTGTAGATCTGGTTGGCCTTGCTCCGGTCGACCTTCGCGAGCGCTTCCTCGATCTCGTTTCGCTTGTTCACGTAGCCCGCGTAGAGCTTGTCGTGATGGATCTCGATGGTCTTGGATCCGATCCCCTTGAGCGCGTCGTTCGCGTAGGGGAGCGGCTTCACGGGATGCTTGGACATGAGGCGCGTCTCCTTTCGACGGGTGCCCCGGAGCTGCGTCCGGGCGCCACAGGGTGATTCGCTGGTTGGAGCCCCATAATATCAGAATCGCTAGGGGAGCCGCTTGACGATGGATTCGACGAGGAAGCGCCGCGTTCCCGTGGGATATTCGAGGTCCACATACGATCCCACGGTCTTTCCGAGGAGCGGGCGCGCGAGCGGCGCGCGGTAGGAGAGGACCCCCGGCGCGAGGCCCGAGTCGCCGTCGCCGAGGAGCCAGTAGGTGATCGTCCCGCCGTTCCCGTCCGCCGGCTTGAGCGTGGCCTCGGTGCCGACGCCGATGCGCGACGGGTCGATCTCCATGGTCTCGAGGAGTCGCGTGCGCTCGAGCGTGGTCATGAGCTCCTGCAAGCGAGCGGCCGCGTTCGCCTGCTTCAGCTTCGCGGCTTCGTACTCGGCGTTCTCGCGAAGATCACCGAGCTGCCGCGCCTTCTCGATCGCGGCGGGGATCGTGGTCTTGAGCTCGAGGGCGATGCGCCGGAGCTCCGCCTCGAGCCGGTCGTAGGTCGGTCGCGTCATCACGATGAACACGGTCTCGACGTCGTCGGTCGTCTTTCCCTCGAGGAGACTCTGGGCGCGGGCCTTGCGCCGCGACTCGTACTCCTCGGCAAGCGAGCCCATGCCGATGGCGCGCATGGCCTCGAGCACCGGGACGAGGCGCCGCTCGCTCCCACTCCAATTGAGCACCACGTTCTCGATGAGTGAGCGCGTGTCTTCGTCCGGCGGCTCCGTGCGGAGCCGCGTCTGGAGCGCGCCCTTGTCTTCGAGCAGCGCAAGAAGGCGTTCGGGCGCTCCCTCCGGGATGTCCTTCTCGAGCAGGCGGAGCGTCGCGACCGTGAGCATCCCGAGCGGAGGCGCCTCGGCCTCGTCGGGATGCGCCGCGTAGTGCTCGATCAGCCGCGCGGCGAGCCCCGGCGCGTCGGCCCAGCGGGTGATCTTGTTCTCGACCGCCTTGGGGAAGCGCGCGCCGAGGAGCTGCTTCAGCCGGGCGCGCGCGCGCTGCCTGAGTCGTGGGAGCCGGCTCTCCGCCGCGCGCCAGAGGAAGTCCTCCTCGAGCTTCGACCCCGAGGCGAGATCGAGGAGCTGATCCTGATTCGCGCTCAGCGCGAGGTCGTCGGGCCAGAGCCCCTTCCGGATCAACGCTTCCAAGTGTTCGCGCGCGGCCGTCTCGCCGACCGTCTCCCATGTGAGCGCATAGCAGAGCGCCTGCGCGCGCGTCGGCGCATCGAGCGTGTCGTCGCCCGACCATCGCTTGACGAGCGGCCCGGCGGTCTCGCGGAAACGGGGCTCCTCGTCGGGATGCTCGCGCAGGAATTTCCGGATCAAGCCGAGCCCCTGGGTCGCCGCCTTCGGCTGGAGCTGAGGGAGCACGGCGCCACCGGCCGCCGCGCCCTCGGGCGCGAGGCGGTAGATCTGCCGGTAGGCCTCGCTCGAGTCCAGCCGGGCATCACCCTTGATCGCGTCCTTCGACTGCTTCCAGTACGCGCCCACGTCGAGCCCGGGAAGCACCGCCTCGAGCTTCGGCTTCAGCTGGGCCGCGGTGGCCGTGCCTCCCACGTCGCGGAGCACCCGCACGAGGATCTCGGGATCGCCGGCCGCCGCGAGGGCGCGCGCTCTGGCGGAATCCTCGGCGGCCAGCACGCGGAGCCCGTCGCCCGGAAGGCGGTCGAGCGACTTGGACGCCATGGCGAAGGACATGCGATGGCCGGCGCGCGAAGGGAAGTCGAGCGTCAGATTCTCTCCGTCGCTCGCGCGCACTCGCCCCAGCCCCCATGTGGAGTGGCCGACATGGGCGCCCGGAGGAAGCGCGAGAATCTTCGGGAGCCGCGCGGCCACCTGATCGAGCGGCTTCGTCGCGTCCGCGATGCCGGAGCCCTCGAGGATCGCGTCGGGCTCTGGCTCCCGCGCGACCGCGATGCGAAGGAGCGCCGCGAGGATCTTCCGTCCCGTCGCGTTGGCGGGAACGCGCGGGGCCATCGGCGCGATGTCGTCCCAGGAGAGGAGGCCCGGCGCTCGCTGCTTGAGCTCGGGCACCGCGAGGTCGAGGAGCGTCTCCGACTCGGCGAAGGACACGAGCGACGCGAATCGCAGGAGCGCGCGTCCCACCCGCGCGGGATGGTGTTCCAGGTCCTCCTCGATCAGCCGGAGGAAATCGTCCGACACGCGCTCGGCATGGCCTGCCTCGAGATGGAGCTCGATGGAGCGAAGCCGGTGCTGCCGCGCTCCGTCGGCGTCGCCCGCGTGCTCGAGCGCGGCCGCGACCTCCCCGTTCAGGTCGGGATCCCCAGGCCGGATCTCGATCGCCTCGCGAAGGAGATCGAGCCGCTCCGACTCGGAAAGGCCGGGTGCCCGAGCGAGGAAGACGAGGATCCGCACCGCCGGCGTCGTGGGCTCCGGCTCGAGGAAGCGGTCGAGGAGCGCGCGCACGCCGTCCCGGTCGCCCGACGCCATGAGCTTGTCCGCGACCACCTCGAACGACTCGAGCGCGGCTGCGTACTCGCCCAGCCCTTCCCTGAGAAGGGCGTTGAGGAGGAGGAGATCCCAGCGCTTCCGGCGGAGGGGTTCCTGCTCGAGTGACTTGAGCGCGGCTTCGACCTTGCTCTCGGCGATCAGCCGGCGGGCGAGGGCTTCGGTCTCCTGCCAGCGCGGGTCGGTGGACATGGCCGGCGGCTCGTCCGCTTTGACGGCGGCGAGGTACTTCCTGAAATCAGCGTCCATCATGCGTTCGCTCCTCCAAGCCCCTCAGGATACCGCAAGCGCGCTCATCCCGGCCAGTCTCGTCCCGCGAGACGGTCCGCGGACTCGTTGCGCGGCACGCCCTCGTCGACTAGAATCCGCCCTTGGACCGCACGACGAGCGGTGGATCGGGCCCCGGGGCGCCGCGCGCGCCGAAATCGCGGGTGATCGCCGCCCTCGGCTTCAACCAGATCTTCTCCAGCCTCACCCACATCATCGCGAAGGGCGCGGTGGCCGCCATCGGCCCGCTCGCCGTCGCCCTCATCCGATTCACCATCGCCTCGTTCACGCTGCTCGTGTACCAGCGCGCGCGTGGCGGGATGTCCGTCGCGCGCGAGGACAGGATCAAGCTCGTGATGCTCGGCTTCTTCGTGGTGCCGATCAACCAGGGCTTCTTTCTCTTCGGGCTCTCGCGATCGACGGCGAGCCACGCGTCCCTCCTCTACGCGCTCACTCCGCTCTTCGTGCTCCTCCTGGCTGGAAGGGTGCTCGGCGAGCGCTCGATCGGCTCGAAGCTCTTCGGAACGCTCGTCGCATTCGCGGGTGTCGCGATCATCCTGTTCGAGCGTGGTCTCCGGAACGAGATGGGGGTTCTCGTGGGGGACGTCATGATCCTGATCGCGGTGTCCGCGTGGGCCGCCTACACGGTGCTCGCGAAGCAGCTCGTCGAGCGCTACGACGCCATGACGGTGACGACGTGGGCCATCGTCAGCGGGACGGTGATGTGCCTTCCCGGGTTCCTGGTTCCGGGCGCCATTCCACCGCTCAAGTCGATCGGCCCCGGAGCGTGGGGCGGCATCCTCTATCTCTCCATCGGGACCTCGGTGATTGCGTACCCTCTCTACATGTACGCCCTCCGCCATCTCGAAGCCTCGAAGGTCGCGGTGACGACGAACATCCAGCCCATCCTCACCGCCATCCTCTCGTGGGTCATCTTCGGGGAACGGTTCACGCCCGGGTTCGTGATGGGCGCGCTCCTCGTGCTCGCAGGCGTGACGTGGGTCGAGACGCGCAAGTCCCCGGCTCCGGCTCCGGTGCCGGCGGAGGCTCTCCGGTGATGCGCGTGGCCGCGCTTCGAGGGGACGAGCTTCCCGAGATCCGCACCGCGGTGCCGGGTCCCAAGTCGATCGCCGCGGCGAAGCGTCTCCGGCGCGCGGAGGGGGCCGCGATCTGGGGCGTCGATTCCCAGCCGATCGTATGGGCGCGCGCCAAGGGCGCGGTCGTCGAGGATCTCGATGGGAATCGCTTCCTCGATCTCACGTCCGGGTTTGGCGCGGCGTCGCTCGGGCATGCGACCCCGGAGATCAAGCGCGCGGTCTCGGCGCAGGCGGGCCGTCTCGTGCAAGGGCTCGGAGATCTCATGCCGCATCGCGAGCGGGAACGCCTCGTACGTGCGCTGTCGCGCGTGGGAGGCCGCCTCGATCGGGTGCTCCTGGCGTCCACCGGCTCCGAAGCGGTGGAGCTCGCCTTGAAGACGGCCGCTCTCGCCACCGGACGAAGGCGTGTGGTGGCGTTCACGGGCTCGTATCACGGCGACTCCCTGGGCGCGCTCGAGGTCACGCATCATCCGGCGCCTCCCGGTCCGATCCAGGCACTGCTCGGCGGTTGGGCGGTTCACGTCGCCTACGGCGATCTGGACTCCCTCGAGCGCGCACTGCGCGAGGGCGAGCCCTGCGCCGCCGTGATCGCGGAGCCGATCCAGGGACGTGGCGGCACGGTGATTCCGCCGCCCGGCTTTCTCGCCGGGCTCTGCGCGCTCGCGCGCAAGCACGGCGCGGTCGTGATCTATGACGAGGTGATGACCGGCGCCGGGCGGACCGGCCCCTTCTGGGCCTGGGAGCGCTCCGGTCCCGAAGCCGAGCCCGATCTCCTGTGCGCCGGCAAGGGGATCGGCGGCGGAGTCGCGATCGCGGCATTGTTCGGTCGGCCGAAGCTCATGGACGCGTGGCGCCGGCACGTGCCCGCGTCCGGCGAGGCGCCGCACGCGAGCACGTTCTACGCGCACCCGCTCGCCTGCGCGGGCGCATTGGCCACGCTGAAGCGGCTCACGGCGCCAGGGTTGCGCGAGGAGGTCGAGCGGAAGGGGCGCTGGCTCGACGACGCGCTCACCAAGCTGGCTCGGCGCTACGGTGCAGTTGTCCGCTCGACGGGATTGATGGCCGGGATCGAGCTTCCGTCCGATGGATCGCCGGGCTCAGTAGAGGCTCGTCTTGCGTCGCTATGGCGCGGACTTCTGGAGCGTGGTGTTCTCACGGTTCCGAGCGGCACGCACGGAAGCGTGCTCCAGCTCCTCCCGCCCTTCACGATCACGGACGAGCAGCTCGCGCACGGCGTCGCCGCGATCGATTCGGTTCTGGCTGGCTGAGTCGAAGAGCCGACTAGATGTCGTGCGGCATGTAGCCGACGGGGGACTGGAAGTAGTAGTTCCAGGGGTAGTGGAGGAAGTTCGAGACCCGGCTCGTGTAGACGCAGGCGAAGTCCTTGAGCTGGTGGCCGAAGCGGCTCGACTCGTTTCCCTCGCGGAACAGGGATCCCCAGCGCGGATTGTACGAGCGGTCGATCTTGAGGCGGAGCTGCCCGATCTCGTGCTCCAGCTCGGACCCGCGGTGCTCGAACCCCGCGATCTGCTCGGGGATCTCCTGGATGCGCGCCGCGATCTCGGCCCGGCGCGCCGGATCCGCGCCGTCCTGCTCGCTCAGGATCAAGGTCAGCCGCCTTAGCTCGCGGCTGATCGCGGCCTTGTCGATCTCGAGCTGGTGGCGCTCGGACGACAGCCGCGCGAGCCGATCGAATTCCTTCGCGTGCTCGGCGGTGACCGTGATCTCGCGGTCCAGCTCCGGCACGATCATGGCCGTGCGCCAGTTGGCGACGCGCTTGGATTGCAAGATGTCGCCATACGTGTGATCCCCGAAGTAGAGCACGTGCTCGCCACCGGAGCCGAGCGTCCGCTGGAGGTACGTGGCGCCCCCGCCGCGCCCCACCATCGCCGAGACCTTCCGCCCCTGGAGCTCATCCACCGGAGCCGGCGCGTCGCCGGTCACGAAGAACTGCGGCTTGCCCGCCTCCACGATCACGACGTTGAAGAGATCGCTCCAGTGCTCGGGCGCCCCCTTGCCGCGCCCGAGGATGTGGCGCATCAAGGCGTCGGTGTAGGACCACTCGCTGTTCGTGAGGAGGAAGAGCTTCTTCCCGGCGCGGCGAAACTCCTCGAGCACCGTCCGCACCTCGGGGTCGAGGCGGATGTAACGGTCCAGATTGCCCGTGATGACCGACTTCAAGCTCCCGTCCCGGTGCGCCTCGTCGATCATCTCGCGGACGTCCTTGTAGAGCGCCTCGTAGTCGAGCGACTTCTTCCCGTTCTGGCGTTCGAAGAAGTCGATCAGGCAGACGTAGAGATAGACCTC
>DASTKC010000210.1:0-7489 GCA_035716085.1 Candidatus Eiseniibacteriota bacterium
ACCTGAACCGGAACTACTCCTTCCTGTGGGGATGGGACAACATCGGGTCGAGCCCCACGCCCAGCTCCGATGTGTACCGAGGCACCGCCGCCTTCTCGGAGCCCGAGACTGCGGCGCTCCGCGATTTCATCAACGCGCACGACTTCACCGTCTCGGCGTCGTTCCACAGCTACGGCGAGCTCTTCCTCTATCCATGGGGCTATGCCTTGTTGAACACGCCGGACCAGTACATCTTCGAGAGCTTCGGCGACTCCGTGTCGGTGCAGAACGGCTATCGCGCCGGCAATCCGGAGAACGGGGCCATCTACCTCACGAACGGGTCGCTCGACGATTGGCTCTACGGTGACGCCTCGCAGCGGCCGAAGGTCTTCGGGTTCACGTTCGAGATGAACACGGAAGCACAGGGCGGTTTCGACCCATCGGACGCCCTCATCCAACCAACGTGCGAGAAGAACTGGGGACCGGTGCTCACGCTCCTCCGCTACGCGGACGCACCCCGCCGGATCATCCCTCCCGCGCGGGCGGCGGCGCCCACGTTCGTCGCATCGCCTCCGGGCGAGCTGGAGCTCTACTGGACCTATCCCGTTCCCGATCCGGTCAACCCAGTGATCTCGGAGGAGGTTCTCAGGATTGCCTCGCTGGGGCAGGGCGTGGACGACGCGGAATCGGGCGTCGCTCGGTGGGACTCGACCGGGTTCACATGGAGCACCGCGCGCCACGCGAGCGGGGCGCGCAGCTTCTACTCCGGAACCGGCAACATGGTCCAGAGCAGCCTGACCTCGTGGTACGCCCCCGACGTCGCGGCGGGGGACAGCTTGGTGGTCACGGCCTACTGGGACACCGAGCTCGACTACGACTACTGGTACGCGGACGCGTCCTATGACGGCGGAGCCACGTGGCTCTCCCTCCATGGCAACCGCACCACCACGTTCGACCCGAATGGGACGAACGAGGGGAACGGGGTCACCGGATCAAGCGGTGGTGCGTTCCTTCGTGCATCGTTCCTTCTCCCGAGCGCGGGGCAGCCTCGCGTGCGCTTCCGGTACGCCACCGACGGCGTGACCTTCGGGGAGGGCGTCTACCTGGACGACATCGGGCCGACCGCATTCGAGTCTGGGCTGACGGTGAACGCCATGTCCGGGGCGCCCGGCCACTGGCACCTCAACCCCGCTCCCTCGGCACCGACCTGGTTCGAAGTGCGGGGTATCGACCCTGAAGGCCAGCGGGGTCCGTGGGGCACACGCGTGCGATTCGATCCTGTCGTGAGCGGTGTGGCCGCCGCACCACCGCCGGCCGTGGATCGGCTCGGATCGAACGCGCCGAACCCGTTCAATCCGAGGACCGAGATCCCGTTCGCACTCGGGGCCGGGGTGGCAGGGCGCTACCGGCTCGCCGTGTACGACCTCGCGGGACGGCGCGTCGCCGTGCTGGCCGAGGGCTGGGACGACGGAACCGGGGCCGCGCGGCGCGCCGTGTGGGACGGCTCCGACGGCGGGGGACGGTCCATGGGAAGCGGCGTCTACCTGGTCCGGCTGGAATCGGTCCGGGGGGCTTCGTCGAGGAAGATCACCCTGCTCCGCTGAGGTCCCCAGGCGTCGGCGTGGTTTCCCGTTGACACTTAGTCCACCCTCCCTTACGTTCCCTCCTCGCTTCGACGCTAGCGTGCGCGGCCACCCTGCCCGGGTGGCGTTTTTGCGCTTGGCGGACGCTGGCTCGCCACCTTTGGTTACGGGGAATTAACTGCCGTCATCCGGGGTATGCAGGGTAGGTTGAACGCGAAGCATGGCGGGGAAGGGCCGACGATTGACAGGCTTGGCAGGGGCCGGTAGGCTGGCCCCGTGCGTAGTCGTCACCGGGCGCGCGGCGTCCGGATTACTGGAGCGGCGCTCGTCGCCGCCGCCCTGGCCTCTTGCTCGTCGCCACCCCCCCCTCGCAGTGCCCATCCAGGACCGCTCAAGCTGGCGGGAACCGAGTACGTGGCTCCGCTTTTGCGGGCCGAAATCCTGGCCTTTCGGGACCGGTATCCGGACGCCGACTCCATTCAGCTCATGGCCAACGGGTCGGCGGAAGGAATGGAGCAACTGGTGAACGGTGAGGTTTCGATGTCTCTCTTGCTGCGGGATCTGACCGATCCGGAGGCTGACGCCGCCGTGAAGCGGGACGGCCTCCAGGCGTTCTCCGTCGCGTGGGACGCCGTCGCCGTGATCGTGAATCCGGCGTCGCCCGTCGAGCAGATCTCGAAAACGGAGCTGGGCTCGATCTACGCGGGCGAGATCCACGCATGGGGACCGCTCGGCTGGAAGGCGGGCGGCGATCTCATCGCGCTCACCTCGGGTCCCCGGCTCGGCATCTACGGCTACATCGAGCAGACCCTTCTCAACGACCGTCCCTACGCCCCGACCATCTACGCCCCACCGTCCGAAGAAGAAGTGGTCGGCGTCGTGGCCACCCGCCGGAACGCGATCGCCTGCGTGTCGCGGCCGGTCGCGGAGGCGGCGGGCGCCAAGGTGAAGCTGCTCCGCGTCTCACAGGCGCTGGGCCTTCCGTACGTCGCGCTCGACCGGGAGACCCTGCTCCTGAAACGCTATCCGCTCCTGCGCGCGATCTCGATCGCGACGCCCGCCCAACCGGCCGAGACGGCCGGCAACTTCATCAATTTCGTCTCCGGAATCGACGGCCAGCAGATCGTCGCGCGCCATGGCTACGCGCCGGCCACCGTCCCCATCCGGATCGTTCGTACCGCAGAGGAGGCCGAGTGAAGCTCGTGACCCGCATCGCCGTTCCGCTCGCGTTCCTGGCCCTGGCCGGAATCGCGTCCCTCTCCTTTGCCCTCACGTCCGGCGACATGATCAAGCAGGGCGTGTCGCTCCTCCGCGAAGGAAAGACGGCGGAGGCCCTGGACCTCTTCAGCCGCGCCCAGCGGCTGGATCCGCAGGGCTTCAAGCCGCACTACTACATCGCGTCCGCCCTCGAGCGCATGGGCGAGCCCGACAGCGCCGCGGTGGAATACCAGACCGCGCTCCGGATCAATCCGAAGTACGTCGAAGCGCTGACCGGCTATGGGAAGCTCTTGCGCAAGCAGGGAAAGAAGGACGAGGGCACGGCGAAGCTCGAGGCGGCAGTGAAGCAGGATCCGAAGGACGCCCCGGCGCTCTACGCGCTCGGAACGTCGTATCTCGAGGACAAGAAGTTCGACGACGCGGAGCGTGTCATGCGGAAGGGGACGCTCTTGAAGCAGGGGCGCGCCCTCTTCCTCGCGGGCACCGCGCTCGCGCTCGAGGGCAAGGGGGAGCTGAAGCAGGCGGAGGAGCTCTTCATCCGCGCGCGCGAGACGGATCCGAACAATCTGCGGGTTCGCCTCGACTTCGGCGGATTCTACGATCGGAAGAAGATCCCCGTCCTCGCGGCTCCGGAATACGCCCAGGCGATCCAGCTGGAGCCCAAGAATCCAGAGACCCACTACCGCTACGGAATGGCGCTGGTGGGGATGAACGAGTTCAACTCCGGGCTCAAGGCGTTCATCGACGCGACCCAGCAGGACTCGACGTACGCGCCCGCCTACCTCGAGGCGGGGCGCCTCTATTACCGCGGCAAGCGCTACAAGGACGCGGCGGACCAATTCCGCGTGTACACGGGTCTCAAGCCTGACGACTACCAGGGCTACCTGGAGTTGGGCCAGTCCCTCGCCAGCTCGCGCGACGCGAACGACCACATCGAGGCCACGGTCTATCTGACCAAGGCGAATGACATGAAGCCGGACGTGCCCGCGGTTCTGGGCTCTCTTTGCAAGCTCTACGCGGAGCAGGGTGAGGCGGGCCGCGACAGCGCGGTCAGCTACTGCGACCGCTACGCGAACGCCGCCGATTCGCTCACGGCGGAAGAGGAGAACCGGATCGGCTCCCTGTACGCGCAGATGGGCGACTCCGCGAACGCCGTGCTGCACCTGAACAAGGCGGCTGCGCAGGACTCGACCTACCGGATGAACGCCTACTTCAACCTAGGCTTCCTCTTCTTCGCGAAGCAGGACTTCGCGTCCTCGGTTCCGTACTTCGAGAAGGCCCTCGCGGCGGACTCGGTCTTCCTTCCGGCGCTCCTCAACATCGGGCTCGCCAAGCTCCAGCTCCAGCAGCGGCCGGAGGCGATCTACTACCTGCGCCGCGCACTCCTGGTGAAGCCGGAGGCGAGGACCATGGTGTGGATCGGGCAAACGATGCTCCAGATGGAGCCCGATTCGCTCCCGGTCGCGCTCCAGACCTTCCGCGACGCGGCGACGCTCGATCCCAAGAACGGGGACGCGCTTCGCGGCGCGGGTCTCGCGCTCCTTCTCATGGACCAGTGCACCGACGCGATGGACTACCTGAAGAAGGCGACCGACGTCGACGACCAGCACGTGCAGGGGCACATCTGGCTCGCGCAGGCGAACGTGAAGTGCAGCAATCTCCCGGCAGCGAAGGTCGAGTACAACAAGGCCATCGAGATCGATCCGAACAACCGCGAGGCGTCGCGGGGACTCGAGCTCATCCGGCAGTACGAAGAGCGCAAGGCGCAGGCGGGCAAGGCGCCCGCGAAACCGCCCGTGACGAAGAAGAACTAGTCCTACGCGGCGTCCGCCGCGCAATTGGGGAGGCATGATGAGTTTGGATGTCCGTACCTCGAGTGACGTGACGATTCTCACGCCGAAGGGGATGCTCCTGGGTGGGAAGGAGACGGACGAGCTGCAGGGCAAGATCAAGGAGCTGGGCGAGGCGGGGAACCGGAAGCTCCTCGTCAATCTCGGCCAGACCACGTTCCTGAACTCGGTGTCCCTGGGCGTTCTGATCGCGGGGCACTCGAGCTACGCCAAGCGGGACGCGCAGATGAAGCTCTGCGCGGTGGACAAGAAGATCCAGAACATCTTCGTGGTCACCAAGCTGTCGTTGGTGTTCGACGTCTACGACACGGAGGCTCAAGCGCTGGCCAGCTTCAAGTAACAGGAGTTGCCGGTCCCGGGCCCCTGGCGTATGCTAGGCGGCCAGCCACGATCCACGCTCCGGGGCCGGACCGGAGAGGGTCACCCCATCGCATCGCTCGAACGAGCGGAACGCACGGTTCGAACCAGGAGGAAGTCGCAGTGAGACAAGGTTTGTTCATCACCATTGTGGCCGTCGCGGCCCTCACCATCGCCATCGTCGTCTACATGTTCCTGCCCGAGTACATCAAGTCGGGCGGTCCGCTGGTAGCCGGCCTCATCATGCTCTCGATCATGTCGGTGACGCTGGTCTTCGAGCGCCTCTTCACCATCTCCCGTGCTCGCGGCAAGGATTCGATCCCCGCGTTCATGCGCGCCGTGCGGAAGAAGATCGATGCGAACGACATCGAGGGCGCCGCGGATCTCTGCTCCAAGCAGCGCGGCTCGCTCGCGAACGTGCTCCGCGCCGGCCTCGACCGCTACCAGGTCGTCCGCACCGCGCAGATCGACCGCAAGAGCAAGGTCGATGAAGTGCAAAAGGCGATGGAAGAGGCGAACATGCTCGAGGTGCCGCTGCTCGAGCGGAACCTGATCGCGCTCGCGACGATCGCCTCGATCGCGACGATGGTCGGCCTCCTCGGGACGGTGATCGGGATGATCCGGTCGTTCGCGGCGCTCGGCCACACCGGCTCGGTGGACGCCGTGAAGCTCGCCGTCGGTATTTCCGAGGCGCTCATCAACACCGCCGGCGGCCTCTTCGTGGCCATCTTCTCGATCGTGCTCTACAACGTGTTCGTGACGATGATCGACAACTTCAACTACATGATGGACGAGGCGACCCTCGAGGTCGTCGAGGTCATCTCTCTGAAGGAAGCGACGAAGTAACATGTCTGCCAAGAAGATGAAGCGGATCGGCGTCAAGATCGACATGACGCCCATGGTCGACGTGGCCTTCCTGCTCCTGATCTTCTTCATGTCCACGTCGCAGTTCGACCCGCCGCAGAAGGTTCCGATCGTGCTCCCGGACAGCCACTCCAACCTCAAGGTCCCGGAGTCGGACGTCCTCATCCTCGGGATCTCGAAGGACAGCCGGCTCTTCTGGCAGGTGGGGAAGAACCCCCAGGAGGAGACGGACCTTCCGAATCTCGAGACGCTCGTGCTCGAGCAGCGACGCAAGAATCCCCGGCTGCGCGTCGCCATCAAGGCCGACAAGGACTCCCAGTACGGCTTGATGGAAGACGTCATGGCGGTGATGCAGAAGACCAACACGATCACGTTCAGCCTCGTCACGGAGCTGGTGGCCAGCAAGAAATCCGCAATGCGCTGATGGCGCATCCTCAAAGGAGTCGAGTGACATGGGTGCCGTAGACACCCCAGAAGCTGGCGTAAAAAAGAAAAAAGGAGGGATGCGGAAGCGCGCCCCCAAGCGCATCGGCGTGAAGATCGACATGACGCCGATGGTGGACGTCGCGTTCCTGCTCCTCATCTTCTTCATGTGTACGACGGTGTTCCGGAAGCCGCAGGCGCTCGAGATCAATCTCCCACCGGATCCGAACGCGAAGGTGGAGATTGCCGAGTCGAACGTGCTCACGCTGCGGGTCATCGCGCCGGCGGATACGAGCCTCGGCGTGCGGACGTTCTGGGCGCTGGGCAAGACGCCGTATCAAGAGTCGAAGTTCGACAAGCTCGAATCGATCTTCGCGGCGGAAGGGAAGAAGAATCCGAAGCTGGTCGTGCTCGTGAAGATCGACCGGCTGACGAAGTACAAGTACATGGTGAACATCATCGATCAGCTGCAGTTCGCCGAGCTGAACCGGTTCTCGCTCGCGCCGCTCACGCCGGAGGAGAAGAAGGAGGTGGAGACGCTGTGAGCGCCACCGCCACCGCTTTCGATCCGACGAGTACGCTCGATCGCGTTCCGATCGGAGCCGCCGATCTCAAGGCGAACTCCCAGCGGATGCTGCGCAAGGCGCTCATCGTCTCGGCGGCCATCCATCTGGGACTCATCGGCCTCTACATGGCCTCGCAGCTCTACCATCCGCCCGACGAGGCGGCGTACACGGGGCGCGTCATCAAGATGCAGACGCTGCCGCCGCCGCCGCCCCTGTCGTCGGCGCCGCCGCCGCCCGTGATCCCGGTCAACACCGAGATCGTGAAGCCGACGATCGGTACGCCGGTCCCGGTTCCGGACGCCATGGCGCCCGAGCAGACCATCATGACGCAGCAGGAGATCGCCGCGAGCCTGGCCCCGGTGGGCATGGGCAGCGGGTCCGGGAAGGACTCCCTCGTCATCGCGTCGGGTGACGACCTTCCGAGCGAGGGGGAGTTCGTCTATTACGAAGACGAGCCGGTGCCGGTCACGGCGCCGCCTCCGGCGTACCCGGACTTCGCGCGCGACGCCGGCATCACCGGCAAGGTCACGCTCCACGTTCTCGTCGGCAAGGACGGGCGCGTGAAGAACGTGAAGGTCATCAAGGGCGTCACGGGTCTCGACGCCGCGGCGGTCGATGCGGTCAAGAAGTGGGTGTTCAAGCCCGCGCT
>DASTKC010000211.1:0-2957 GCA_035716085.1 Candidatus Eiseniibacteriota bacterium
GGAGGTCGCCCGGGGGCATCGTCTCGGGGCACGCGAGTGCGCTCGGGAACGCTCGCACGAGCTCGTCCTCGGCGCGCATCCGGATGAGCGGCGTCGGAACGCGCTTGCCGCCCCCCTGCGTCCGGGACACGAGGAGCGACCGCGTGAGATTCCAGCGCCAGCGGGTGCCGAACATCGGCGCATCGAGGAGCGCCTGTACGAGAAGGTCGCGGGCCACGTCCACGTGCAGGAACTGGAACACGTCCTCGAGCGGGAAGCTGTGCTGTGGGCCGAGCGAGATGACGATCGCTTCCTCGTTCGCCGCCGCCTGGAGCTCGAACCCGAAGCCGCGGCAGAACCGCTTCCGAAGCGCGAGGCCCCACGCGCGATTGATGCGGCTCCCGAAGGGAGCGTGCACCACCAGCTGCATGCCGCCCGATTCGTCGAAGAATCGCTCCAGCACCACGCACTCGGGCGTCGGCACGGCGCCGAGCGCGCGCGCTCCCTCGTCCAGGTACTCCGCGAGCTGCGTCGCGGCCGCGGGTAGGACGCCCGCCTCCTCGGTGAGCCAGCGCGTATCTCGACCCTGCTCGCGCACGCGACCCACGGCCGCCGCGAGCTCGTCGGTCCGCGCGGGCCCTTCGCCAAGCCAGAAGGGAATGGTCGGCGGCGCGCCCCGCGCATCGGCCACGCGAACGACCCCGGGCTCGACGCGCAGGATCTGCCACGAGGCGTTCCCGAGCTGGAACACGTCGCCCCCGTTCGTCTCCACCGCGAAATCCTCGTCGAGCGATCCCACGAGCGTCCCTTCCGGCTCGAGCACCACGCGGTACTGTCCGGTATCGGGGATCGCGCCGCCCGAGGTGAGCGCGGTGATCGACGCGCGCTTGGTCGCGCGCAGCCGGTCGTTCACGCCGTCCCGATGGAGGAGCGCCGCGCGCCCTTGCGTGTGGAGTCGCACGACGTCGTCGAACTCCGCGCGCTCGAGTCTTCGATAGGGCCAGGCGCGACGGAAGGCCTCGTGGAGCGCGGCCTCGTCCCACGTCTCCGCGACGCAGGCGGCCACGATCTGCTGCGCCAGGATGTCGAGCGGCCGGTCCGGCACGTGCAGGCGATCGAGCTCGCCCCGCCGCACGGAATCGAGGAGCGCCGTCGCCACCACGAGCTGGTCCTGCGTGAGCGGGAACATGCGCCCCTTCGGCGTGCGGCCGAGCGCGTGGCCGCTCCGCCCGACGCGCTGGAGGAGCACCGAGATCGACGATGTCTCACCGATCTGGATCACGAGGTCCACGTCGCCGATGTCGATCCCGAGCTCGAGCGACGCCGTCGCGACGAGAGCCCGGAGCTCGCCCGCCTTGAGACGGCGCTCCGCATCGAGCCGCCGCTCGCGCGCGAGGCTCCCGTGGTGGCTCGTCACCTTGTCCTCGCCGAGCACCGCCGTGAGCTTGGCCGCGATCCGCTCGGCGAGCTTCCGCGTGTTCACGAAGACGAGCGTGGTCCGGTGCGCCTGGATCAGCTCCGCGGCGCGCGCCACGATCTTGTCCCACTGCTCGTGGGAGCAAACCGTGGCGAGCGGGGAGCCTGGCACCTCGATCGCGAGATCGAGATCCCGCCTGTGTCCGATGTCCACGATGGCGCACTCGCGGCCGACGCCGGCGAGGACGCGCGCGACCTCGTCGACCGGCTTCTGCGTGGCGGAGAGGCCGATCCTCTGGAGCGGCCCGTCCACGAGCGCCTCGAGCCGCTCGAGCGAGAGTGCTAGGTGCGCGCCCCGCTTGTTGCCGGCCATCGCGTGGATCTCGTCGACGATGACCGTGCGCACGGTCCGGAGCATCGCGCGCCCGCCCTGGCTCGTGAGAAGGATGTAGAGCGATTCCGGCGTGGTGACGAGGATGTGCGGCGGCTTCCGAGTCATCGACGCGCGCTGGCTCGACGGCGTGTCGCCGGTCCGGACGAGTACCCGTACCCGGGCGAAGGAGGGATCGCGCGTCTCGAGCTCGCGGAGCGGCGCGTCGAGGTTCTTCTGCACGTCGTTCCCGAGCGCCTTGAGCGGAGAGACGTAGAGGACGAGCGTCTGGTCGGGAAGGCTGGGCCCCTGCCGGAGGAGCCCGTCCAGGGCCCAGAGGAAGGCGGCCAGGGTCTTCCCGGTCCCCGTCGGGGCGGCCACGAGGGTGTTCCGCCCGCCGGCGATCAGCGGCCAGCCCTGCTCCTGGGGCGCGGAGGGTGTGCCGACCCGCTCTAGAAACCATTGGCGAACGGCAGGATGGAAGAAATCGAGCGGCACGGTTGTCTCCTCGATGACGTCAGGCCGGGCTCACATTATACCCCGCGCGTCGCGGGCTTGGTCCCAGGGCCGGAACGCGACGTTCACGGCCGGGTAGCCCTCCCGACCCGGCCAATGGCAAAAGCCTTTAAGTCCCTGTGCGAGAACGCCGATGGGTGATTTGCAGGAGCCTCCAGGCGCTCCACGATCCCTCCATCGAAGAGGATGCGCGTCTTGTCATGATCCGTCGCCTTTGGACGCTGCTTCTCACGTTCCTTCTCGTGGCTGCTTCGAGCGAAGCCGCGACGATCCGCGGCACCGTGCGCGTGCCGGGGACCGTCTCGTCGTCCATGGCGCCGTCGAATCCGTATCCAGGCCGTGCCTCCTCGATGCGCGCGTCCGCCGTGCGCCGCGGGGCCGTGACCGACGCCGTCGTCTCGATCGTCGGCCCAGGGCCGGGCAACTGGCGCGGCCTGCCCGGCGACGCGTCCGCGAGCCCGCTCCGCGGCGGCCGGCTCGCGCAGAAGAGCCAGGGCTTCGAGCCGCGAGTCCTTCCGGTGGCGGTCGGGGGCAGGGTCGACTTTCCCAATCTCGACCCGATCTACCACAACGTGTTCAGCGTCTCCCCGCCCAAGCGCTTCGATCTGGGCAAGTACGGCCAGGGGAAATCGAAATCGCTCGTCTTCGACAAGCCAGGCCTGGTGAACGTCTACTG
>DASTKC010000212.1:0-11393 GCA_035716085.1 Candidatus Eiseniibacteriota bacterium
TCATTGATTCCGGGGATCTCGGACGCGCTCCGGCGCGTCCGAGATTGACCTTGACATAGGGTCCTGATGGCCGATAGATTCATCGGCAGGACCACCCCGGGGGCACGATAGCGCCCCGCCGCACCCAGTACCGGATCGTCAACGCGATCCCGAGCCCGGCCGCCGCCAGGCTCTCATTCCTTCGAAGAACCGATCCCCCAAGATCTTGAGGGCCTTCGTTCCTTAGGTCACGTTTATGTCCCGCCCACCAACCCAAGTCAGGCGCCGCGCCGCGGATGCGTCCGCCGCGCCGACCACAATCGAGGAGTCACAAAGAGAAATGGAGCAGCAAACCGAAAGCCCGCCTGCCGTGGCGACAGGCTCCCCTGCCTCGCCCAAAGGGCTCGACATCATCCAGCTCAAAGGCCGCACGATTGCGGAGCTGATGGAGCTGGCGCACTCGCTCGGCATCCAAGGTACGAGCGGGCTCAGAAAACAGGAGCTGATCTTCAAGATCCTGGAAGGCCAGACCGAGAAGAACGGCCTGATCTTCGCCGAGGGGGTCCTGGAGATCCTTTCCGAGGGGTATGGCTTCTTGCGTTCCCCCGACTACAACTACCTGCCGGGGCCGGACGACATCTATGTCTCGCCCTCGCAGATCAAGCGGTTCGACCTGCGGACCGGGGACACGGTCTCCGGCCAGGTGCGCCCGCCGAAGGACGGGGAGCGATACTTCGCCCTCCTTCGGGTCGAGGCGGTCAATTTCGAGAGCCCGGAGGTCGCGAAGGACAAGATCCTCTTCGACAACCTGACGCCTCTCTACCCGCAGGAAAAGCTGCGGATGGAGTTCAAGGCGGAGGACATGTCGACCCGGATCATGGATCTCCTGACGCCCATCGGGAAGGGGCAGCGCGGCCTCATCGTGTCGCCGCCCCGCGCGGGAAAGACGGTGCTCCTCCAGAAGATCGCGAATGCGATCACGGAGAACCACCCCGAGGTGATGCTCATCGTGCTCCTCATCGACGAGCGCCCCGAGGAGGTCACCGACATGGAGCGGTCCGTGAAGGGTGAGGTCGTCTCGTCCACGTTCGACGAGCCGGCGGAGCGCCACGTGCAGGTTGCGGACATGGTCATCGAGAAGGCGAAGCGTCTCGTGGAGCACAACCGGGACGTCGTGATCCTCCTCGACTCGATCACGCGCCTCGCCCGCGCCCACAACACGGTCGTGCCCCACTCGGGCAAGATCCTGTCGGGCGGCGTGGACGCGAACGCGCTCCAGAAGCCGAAGCGATTCTTCGGAGCCGCTCGCAACATCGAAAACGGCGGGAGCCTCACGATCATGGCCACGGCCCTGATCGAGACCGGCAGCCGCATGGACGACGTGATCTTCGAGGAGTTCAAGGGCACGGGCAACATGGAGGTCATCCTCGACCGCAAGCTCGCCGACAAGCGCGTGTTCCCGGCCATCGACATCAACCGGTCGGGCACCCGCAAGGAAGAGCTGCTCATGACGGGCGAGGAGCTGAACAAGGTCTGGATCCTCCGCAAGTTCTTGAACGAGCTGAACCCGATGGAGGCGATGGAATTCCTCATCGGAAAAATGAGTCAAACGAAGACGAACAAGAAGTTCCTCGCGATGATGAACACCTGAGAGGAGAACGGAGCAATCCAATGAAGAAGGGAATCCACCCCGGCTACTTCAACACCAAGATCATCTGCGCGTGCGGCAACGTCATCGAGACGCGCGCGACGGTCAAGGAAGCTCTGCACGTCGAAATCTGCTCGGCTTGCCACCCGTTCTTCACGGGCAAGCAGAAGCTCGTCGACACGGCCGGCCGCATCGAGCGGTTCCGCCGGAAGTACGGGATGAAGGAGCAGACCCCGCCGGCCGAGGCTCCCACGGCCTAGCGGCCGCACCCGGATCCCAGCCAACCCATCCGGATGTCGGACCGCTACGCCCCGATCGGGGGCCAGGCCGTCATCGAGGGCGTCATGATGCGGTCGCCGAAGCGCGTGGCGACCGCCGTGCGCCTTCCGGACGGCACCATCCAGGTGAAGACGCGCGAGTACGTCTCGTTCTCGCGCCGCTTCCCCTTTCTCGGTCTTCCCATCCTGCGCGGCGCCGTGGTCCTCGTGGAGTCGCTCCGGATCGGCGTCGAGGCCCTCGCCTTCTCGGCGGAGGTCGCGGTCGAGGAGGACAAGGACAAGCCGAAGTCCGAGCGTCGCTACGGCACCCTCGGTCTCGGCATGGGATTCACGGTCCTCTTCTCCTTCGTCATGGCGTTCGGCATCTTCTTCTATCTCCCGCTCAAGCTGACCGACCTGACCGGCGTGCGCGATCCGCTCGCCTACAACTTGATCGACGGCGGGATCCGGCTCGTCTTCTTCATGATCTACATCGTGGCGATCGGCTACTGGAGGGAGATGCAGCGCGTCTTCCAGTATCACGGCGCCGAGCACAAGACGATCCACAACCTGGAAGCGGGGGAGGATCTGACCCCCGAAGCCGCCGACCGGATGAGCCGCTTCCATCCGCGCTGCGGCACGAGCTTCCTCTTCCTCGTGGTCATCGTGAGCTTCATCGTGTTCGCCTTCCTGGGCCGTCCCGATACGATTGGCGCGCGCGCGCTGCGCTTCGCCCTCATCCCCGTGATCGCGGGGATTTCCTTCGAGATCATCCGCTTCGCGGGCGCTCACTACGATCGCCCGTGGGTGCGCTGGCTGAGCGAGCCGGGACTCCTCCTCCAGCGCCTCACCACGCGCGAGCCGAGCCGCGACATGCTCGAGGTCGCGATCGCCGCGCTCCGCGCGGTCCTCTAACCAGGCCCGTCCCCCATGCGTGAAGCCCTGGACAAGGCCAAGTCCCGTTTCGACGACCTGACGAACCAGCTCGCCGATCCCTCGGTGGTCGGGAACCCGGCCGAGCTGAAGCGCGTGAGCAAGGAGCGGAGCTCCCTCGAGGCGCTCGTCGTAGCGGCGCGGCGCTATGACGAGGTGCTGAAGCAGATCGCGGAGAACACGGCGCTCGTCCGGAGCGAGAAGGACGCCGAGCTCGTCGCGATGGCGAAGGCCGAAGTGGACGAGCTCGAGCAGGAGCGTGCGAAGCTCGAGCAGGACCTGCCACGGCTTCTCCTGCCGCCCGATCCGCTCGATCACAAGAACGTGATCGTGGAAATCCGGGCCGGCACCGGCGGGGAAGAGGCCGCGCTCTTCGCGGCCGAGATCCTGAGGCTCTACATGAAGTACGCCGAGCGCCACGGGTGGCGCCCCGAGCTCCTCTCGACGAGCGAGGCCGGCGCGGGGGGCTTGAAGGAAGCCGTGGTCCAGATCAACGGCGACGGCGCCTACAGCCGGCTCAAATACGAGAGCGGCGTCCATCGCGTGCAGCGCGTCCCCGAGACCGAAGGGAGCGGGCGCATCCACACCTCGGCCATCACGGTCGCGGTGCTCCCCGAGGCGGAGGAGATCGACGTGGAGATCAAGCCGTCCGATCTCCAGATCGACGTCTTCCGCTCGTCGGGTCCCGGCGGCCAGAGCGTCAACACCGCCGACTCCGCCGTCCGCATCCGGCACATCCCGACCGGCATCGTGGTCCAGTGCCAGGACGAGCGCTCGCAGCTCAAGAACAAGGCGAAGGCGCTCAAGGTGCTCCGCGCGCGCCTCCTCGACATCGAGATCCAGGAGCAGGAGCGGAAGCTCGCCGCGACCCGGAAGTCGATGGTGTCGAGCGGGGACCGCAGCGCGAAGATCCGCACCTACAATTTTCCGCAGGGGCGCGTCACCGATCACAGGATCGGGCTCACGCTCTACCGGCTGCAGGACGTGCTCGAAGGGGACCTGGACGAGCTCGTGGACGGGCTGTTCAACGCCGAGCAGGCGGAGCGGCTGGCCGCCTCGGGGGCTACGGGGTGAGCGCGGCGCGCGACGCGATCGAGTCCGGCGCGGCTCCGAGTGCGGCTCCAACAACCCTCACCCGCAGCGAGGCGCTCACCCGCGCGCGCGAGCGGCTGATCCGGGTCCGAGTCGACGCTCCCGAGCGCGAGGCGGAGTGGCTCCTCCTCCACGCGCTCGGCATTCCCCCGGTCGCCTTCTGGTCCGAGCCTCACGCCCCGATCGCCCCGGACCGTGAAGCGGTCCTCGAATCCCTGATCCAGAGACGCGAAGGACGCGAGCCGCTCCAGCTCATCCTGGGCGAGGTCCCGTTCCACGGCGTCGCGCTCGCGGTCGAGCCCGGCGTGTTCCTGCCGCGCCCGGAGACCGAGGAGCTGGTGGAGGTCGTTCTCGAGCGGATCGCAGCCATGAGAGTGGCCCGCGGGCGTCTTCTCGATTGGGGAACCGGCTCGGGCGCCATCGGGGTCGCGCTCGCGAAAGCCCTTCCCGGCTGGACCGTGGTGGCGGCCGACTGGTCCCCCATCGCCCGATGTCTCGCCGCCCGGAACGCCGAGCGGAACGGCGTGGAATTTCGGGTGGAGGTGGTGGCCGGCGATTTCGACGCCCCCGAGGCGGTCACGAGCCGCCGCACCCTGTTCGACGTGGTCGTATCCAACCCCCCCTACGTCCGGCGCGGGGACATCCCCGGGCTCATGCCCGAGGTTCGCGACCACGATCCCCGCGAGGCGCTTGACGGCGGACCGGACGGACTCGATGCTTTTCGCTCACTGGCCCGGGGAATGCATGCGTGGCTCCGTACCGGTGGGCTCCTCGCGCTGGAGATCGGCGCCGATCAGGCCGATAACGTCCTGGGGATCCTTTCGGTTCCCATCCTGGACGCGCGGGTCCTGCCCGATCGGGCGGGGCATCCGCGATACGTGATCGGCACCATGCGAGGCGGGGGAGCATGAAGATCGAGCAGGCACGCGCGCGCAGCACGAACGACACCGAGGTCACCACTACCGGCATGGATGAAATCCGAGTCCTGGGCGGCTACAAGCTGAAGGGCCGAGTCGCCGCGGGGGGATCCAAGAACGCGACCTTGCCGCTCCTGGCGGCGACGCTCCTCGCTCCCGGCACCTACCGCTTCACCAACGTGCCCGAGCTCAAGGACGTCTCCACCATGCTGGAGATGCTCTCCCGGTTCGGCATCACGAGCCGCCGCTCGGGCGATCACGAGCTCACGGTCGACTCGACGAACTCACACAACGCCGAGGCGCCGTACGAGCTGGTGAAGACCATGCGCGCCTCGATCTACGTCCTGGGTCCGCTCCTCGCGCGCTACGGCGAGGCGCGCGTGTCGCTCCCCGGCGGCTGCGCGTGGGGACCGCGTCCCGTCGATCTCCACATCCGGGCGATGGAGCAGCTCGGCGCCAAGGTCGAGATCGATCACGGCTACATCGTCGCGACCGCGCCGGACGGGCTCCGCGGCGGCAGCATCTCGTTCGACGTCTCGAGCGTCGGCGCGACGGGGAACCTCCTCCTGGCCGCGGCCACCGCGGCGGGACGCACCGTCGTCGAGAACGCCGCGTGCGAGCCCGAGATCCAGGCGCTCTGCGAGTTCCTCGTCGCCATGGGCGCGAAGATCGAAGGAATCTGCCGGCCGCAGCTCATCATCGACGGCGTGCCGGAGCTCCATCCCGCGGACGCGCCGATGATCCCGGACCGGATCGAGATCGGTACGCTCCTCGTGGCGGCCGCGATCACGGGCGGCGACGTCGAGGTGACCGGTGTGGATCCGACCCATCTGGGCGCGACCCTTTCCAAGCTCGAAGCCACGGGCGCGTCCATCGAAGTCGCTCCCGATTCCGTACGCATCCGTGCACCGGAGCGTCCGGAACCGATCTCCGTCACGACCCGTCCGTTCCCCGGGTTCCCGACGGACATGCAGGCTCAGTTCATGGCGCTCCTCTCGGTGGGCAATGGCGCCAGCACGATCGTCGACACCATCTACCACGACCGCTTCACGCATGTGGCCGAGCTCCAGCGACTCGGGGCGGACATCCGCCTCGACGGCAACACGGCCCACGTGCACGGCGTGCCCTCCTTGAGCGGCGCGCAGGTCATGGCCACCGATCTCCGTGCGTCCGCGGCTCTGATCCTGGCCGGGCTCATCGCGAGCGGGGAGACGAGGGTGTCGCGCGTGTACCACCTCGACCGTGGCTACGAGCGGCTCGAGCAGAAGCTCCAGGCGCTCGGGGCGTCGATCCGCCGCGTCAAGGCCTGACGGCCACCCGCTAGCGAACGAATGCGCCCCGTCGTCATCGGCACCGCGGGGCACATCGACCACGGCAAGACCGCGCTCGTCCGCCGCCTCTCGGGCATCGATACCGATCGCCTGAAGGAGGAGAAGGAGCGCGGCATCTCCATCGACCTCGGCTTCGCGCACCTGACGCTCCCCTCGGGGCGGAAGGTCGCGCTCGTCGACGTGCCGGGGCACGAGCGGTTCGTGAAGAACATGCTCGCCGGCGCGACCGGAATCGATCTCGTGCTCCTCGTGATCGCGGCGGACGAGGGCGTGATGCCGCAGACGCGCGAGCACTTGGCGATCGTGGATCTCCTCGGCGTGGGCGACGGCGTGATCACGCTCACGAAGAAAGATCTCGTCGCGCCGGAAATGCTGCGGCTGGTCGAGGAGGAAGCGCGGGCGCTGGTCGAGCCGACCGCGCTCCGCTCCGCACCCATCATCGCGGTCTCCTCGACCACCGGCGACGGCGTCGAAGCGCTCCTCGCCGAGCTGGATCGCGCGGTCACGCGCGTGGAGGGACGCGATGCGTCCGGCCCTGCGCGGCTTCCCATCGATCGCGTCTTCTCGGTCGAAGGCATCGGCACCGTCGTGACCGGGACGCTCTGGAGCGGCACCGTGCATCCCGGCGACACGCTCGTCCTCCTGCCCGGCGGCCAGGCCGTTCGTGCGCGTCAGGTCGAGGTGCACGACCAGGCCACGCAAGCCGCCACCGCCGGAAACCGGACCGCGATCGCGCTTCACGGCATCTCGCGCGAGGACGTCGCGCGCGGCGACTGGCTGGCCGCGCCGGGGCGCTTCCACACGACGGAGATCCTGGACGCGCGTGTGACGCTCCTCGAGTCGGCGCGCGTGCTCGCGAACCGATCGCGCGTGCGCGTTCATCTCGGGGCGAGCGAGACGCTCGCCCGCGTCGTGCTCCTGGACCGGGACGAGCTCCTCCCCGGCGCGTCGGCGCTCGCGCAGCTCAGGCTCGAAGGGCCCGTCGTGGCAGTGCCCGGAGACCGGCTCGTGCTCCGCGCCTACTCGCCATCGGTCACGATCGCGGGAGCCCGTGTGATCGACGCCAATCCGCCGCGGCGCGCGCGGCTTGGCGATGGCGCGAGGGAGGCGCTCGAGACGCTCGATGCAGGCGGTCTCGAGGAGCGCGTGGCCCTCCTCGTTCGGCAGGCGAGCTTCGCCGGTGCGCGCGTCGACGTCGTGGCGCTCCGGCTGGGCGCGGAGCCCGCGGCCGTCGAAGCGGCCGCGTCGTCGCTCCTTCGACTGAACGACGGTCGCTGGCTCGATCGGGCGGCTTGGACGGCGCTCCTCGCGCGGATCACGGACGCGGTGCGCCGCTACGGCGAGGCGCACAAGCTCAGGCATGGGATCCCGAAAGGGGAGCTGAAGAGCCTCCTCGCGCGCGAGATCGAGGGGACTGTCTTCGACGAGGCGCTGGACCGCCTTCTCGCCGACCGCACCCTGCGTGCCGATCAGGACAAGATCGCTCTCCCCGACGTCGGCCCGACCTTTGCGCCCGAGCAGGTCCGGGCGCTCGAGGCCATCGAGCGCCGCCTGGACGCCGCGGGCTTTCAGGTGCCCGACATGGCCCAGCTCCTCCGCGAGGTGCCGGCCTCCGCCAGGCCCCCCGAGCTGGCCCGATACCTGGTCGAGTCCGGACGTGCCGTCCGCGTCACATCGGATCTCTACTACCCGGCCGCCCGCTGGGCCGAGGTCGAGGCCCGGGTCCGGGGCCACTTCAGCCAGAAATCGGCCCTGACCATGGGGGAGTTCAAGGATCTGATTCAGGTTTCCCGGAAATATGCCGTTCCATTGCTGGAACACCTTGACCGTCTGGGGATTACAAGGCGGGAAGGGGATCTCAGGGTGCCGGGCCCCCGCGTTAGGACTTAGAAGGGGATGGACTCGGCCCCAGCCGGAGGGCCGCCCCCTGAATCGGCGCCTCCAATACCCCGATTTCGGGTGAGACTTGGGTGTCCCACCGAAAAGAATTGCTGGCGAATTCGGCGTAGGGGTATCATCTTTGTTAATAGATCGCCCGGCCGTCCCTCCGGTCGGCTACCTGCGGAGATCCCTCAGGGGGATTTCCGGGATCAACCACAAAGTAGGTGAAGCCGCCATGGGCCATCTCTCCGGAACCCGCGGGACCAAGAAGCTCTCGTCGACCCTGCTCGCGCTCATCGCACTGTCCGCTCTGCTAGCGACGTGGGCTCCGGTGCCCTCGATTTCCGTTGGAGCCGCGCCCGCATGGGCGAGCGGCTCGCCGGACGAGACACTGAATCCACACAACGGCCCGAAGAGCGCGCCGGCACCGACCACGACGTACGTTGCGTCCACGAAGAGCGCGACGACGCCGATCACCACGTCGAATATCACCTGGACGAGCTACCTGCTGATGGCGTGGAAGTACCTGGCCGTTTCGCGATTCTGAACAGAGGGGCCGCCTATGGCCCCATCTCATCGGAAGACGGTGCGTGGACAAGACCACGGCGGAATTGATCCGGGAGCGTGAGGAGGCGGTATCCACCGCCCGCCTCACGCAAGATCCGGAACGACATCTCCAATCCCTCGAAGATCTCGCGGAGATCTTCCTCAGAGCCGATAGCTATCTCCCCGCCCTCCAGAATCTCGAGGAGTGCATCCAGGCGGCGGAGCGGCTCGGCCTCGATCCGCATCGCATCGGCACGCTCGAGCTGAAGGCGGCGCAGGCCCTGATCGAGAAGGGGGACGCGCCCGGCGCGCTCAAGCATCTGGCGCGTGCGCGGGCTCGCGCGGTTCCCGACACGCAGCCCGAGCTGATCGCGCGGCTCCAGCTCCAGAGCGCGCGGGCCCTGATCGAGCTGTCGCAGTACGAAGAGGCGCTGGGAAGCTGCGAGCGCGCCCACGTCTACTTCAAAGAGAAGAACCTCATGGCGCCGCTCGCGCACGCGTACAACTGCTTCGGCCGGATCCATTTCCGCCTCGGCGACCTGGACAAGGCGAAGGAGTTCTACGAGGCCGCGCTCCACCTCTTCCGCTGGGATCTGAACGACGAGGAAGGGGTCATCCGCGCCCACAACAACCTGGGCGTCCTCTACCGTCACCTCTCCGATTGGCGCCAGTCGACCTGGCATCTGCTCCGCTCGATGGAGCTGTCGACCCGCCTCGGTAATTTCGCCTACATCGCGGTCTCCTGCGCCAACCTCGGCATCGTCTTCCTCAAAGCCGGATCCTGGGACGAAGCGGTCGAGCACTTCGACCGCGCCATGAACTCCTACGTCCAGATCGGCAAGGAAGCGGGCGTCGCGCGCATGCGGATCGGGCTCGCCACGGTCGCCACGCTGCGGCACGACTTCACCGCCGCCGAAGGGCACCTGGCGGCCGCGGTGCAGATCACCTCGCGCCTCGGCTGCTCGCGCGAGCAGGTGCTCTGCCTGTTCAGCCGCGGCGAGCTGATGGTGGAGATGAGCCGCGTCGAGGAGGGTCTCGGACTCTACGACGAGGCGCTCGCCATGGCGCGCCAGATCGCGCCCGAAGGGGACATGGTTCACGAGATCCAGCGCCGCCGCGCCGAGGCCTTCGCGCTCCGGGGCGATATTCCCGCCGCGCTCAAGGCCGCGGAAGACGCGCTCCAGCGCTCCTGCAAGCTCAAGGATCAGCTCGAGGAAGGCGGCGCGCGCCGCGTGCTCGCCGCGATCCACACGCTCGAAGGGCGCATGTCCGAGGCGAACACGCAGGGTCGCGAGGCGATCCGAGTCCTCGAATCCATCCACGAGCGGTTCGAGCTCGCCCGCGCCTATCTCGAGCAGGCCCGCCGCATGCCGGGGGGCGACGTCGAGCGCACGCGTGACGCGCAGAATCTCGCGTTCAAGGCGATGTACCTGTTCGAGCAGCTCGGGATCGAGGAGTGCATGCGCTCCTGCGAGCACGCGCTGCGGGATCTCAACGCCCCTGTCTGGCTGACGGCCCAGCGCGCGCCGCGCGTGGCGGTGCCGTCCTCCTCGCAGGCCCAGGACATCGCCCGTGCCTACGGTGTCTTGAGCCAGAACCCCCGTACGCTCGAGCTGGTGCGGAAGGCCTCGGAGCTCGTCACCACGCCGGCGCGCGTCCTCATCCAGGGCGAGACCGGCACGGGAAAGAACCTGCTCGCCTACATGTTCCGCTCCTATGAAATCGAACGCGGTCGTCCGTTCGTCGAGGTGAACTGCACCAGCCTCCCGGGCGATCTCGTCGAGAGCGAGCTCTTCGGCTACGTGCGGGGCGCCTTCACGGGCGCCGCGATCACCAAGCGCGGCATCTTCGAGGAGGCGGACGGCGGGACGATTTTCCTGAACGAGATCGGGGAGCTGGGCGAGCGCACGCAGGTGAAGCTCTTACAGGTCCTGGATGACGGGACCTACCGCCGCCTTGGCGAGGTGCGCTCGCGCCGGCTCAATGTCCGGATCATCTCGGCCACGAACAAGGATCTCGACTCCGCCGTGAAGGCAGGCTGGTTCCGGGCGGATCTCTTCTACCGTCTCGGGCAGGTCGTTCTCTCGTTGCCGCCGCTTCGCGAGCGGCGCGAGGACGTCCCGCTCCTGATCCGGAACTTCTTCGACGAGCTGTCGGCCCGAGAGGGACGCCACGTCGTGCTCGCCGAGGACGCGATGGAGTATCTCGTGTCGCTCCCGTGGATGGGGAACATCCGCGAGCTCAAGCACAAGATCGAGTCGATCTACCTCTGCGCGGGACGCCAGGAGCTGGTGGATCGCGCCACGCTCGTCCGGCTCCTCTATCCGGGCGGCACCCCGGCGGCCGAGGCCGCCCCGGTGCGCGGACTGAGGGGCAAGGTCGACCTCATGAAACGCGAGGAGATCCTCGCGGCGCTCTCGCGGAACGGCGGCAACCGGAGCCGCGCCGCGCTCGAGCTCGGCATCACCCGCCGGCACCTCATCCGGCTCCTCAAGCAGATCTATTAAGCGCGGCGCCGCAGCGCCGCGGAACTCCAGCTAGATCTCCGCTTCGGAACCCTACCCACCACGGCTGGTTATCATCCATGAGCCCGATGGCCCAGACCGCGCGCGGCCTTCAGGTCTGTGACATCCACGTCCCTTTCCCCTGTCGGGGCGTGACATCGCTCCCAAGATCTCCGCGGGGAAGCGATTAAGCGCTCTCAGTGATGCGAGGTCTGTGACATCGATGTCCCAGGACCCCCACCTTGACAGGCTTCCAGCCTGCTAGCGCCGGTTCGTGTCGAACCTTCAAGCCCTTCCCGCGCAAC
>DASTKC010000213.1:0-10346 GCA_035716085.1 Candidatus Eiseniibacteriota bacterium
ACGCTCGCCTTCGCGCCCGACGAGGCGAGAGCGAGGTTCTGGAGCCAGTGGAACGAGATGACCTACTTGGGGGAGCGCGCGGACAGCGCGGCCGTGGCCCGTGGGTTCCAGTCGCTCCTCGATGGATCGCGGGATCTCGCGCCCGACTCGCTCGAGCTCTTGGCGAGGTACGTGCTCCAGACGACGGAGGACCAGCCAGGGAGGGAGATCGCGCACGAGGAGCGAAGGACGATCCACGGCGCGGAATGGATCGTCGTCGACACGTGGAGCGCCGTCTCCCACATGGATCGGAGACGGATCGCCTGTCTCGACGACGGAGGGTATCTGCTCGCGCTCCGCACCAAGCGCGGAACCGTGGAGCGGGCGGGACTCGTCTTCGAAGGACTGCTCCAGTCGATCGTGGCGGTGGCCGACACGACCCGGGCGCTCTAGCCCGAGCTCGATCCTCCGTCCGTGAGGCGTCTCAAAACGACCTGCGGCGTCATGCGGGCGCGATCCCCCGCCGCCCATGCGTGGTGTGCGTCGAGCAGGAAGAGGGAGCGCAGGAGCTCGCCCGGCACGACCCGCTCCACGCGCCACGTCGCGCCCCCGTCCGAGGTCGCGAGCACGACCGACTCCGCGACGTCCGCGTAATATCCCACCGCAAAGCCGTTCGCGTTGTCGGCGAACTGCACCGAGGAGATGGAGAGGCGGTCGGGCTCGGTCTCGAGCTCCGGAACCACCTCATGCCGGGGCGACTCGCCGGGCGGGAGGACGCGCACGATCGGAACGCCGTTGTCCTCACGGACCCACGCGACGCCGCCGTCCTCCGTGTGGAAGATCGTGCCCTGTTCACCCACGACCCAGCCGTGCGCCGCGTCGGTAAAGGTGACGTCCCAAAACGTGGGGTGCTCGTCCTCCCTGAGCGGAAGCGGAACCCGCGTCCAGTTCTCTCCCCCGTCGCTGGATCGGTACAAGAGCCCGCTGTGCCCCACCATCCATCCGTTCCAGAGGTCCACGAAGTGGATCGCGTTCCCGGAGAGGTAGCCGTTCTCGGCGTTGTTCGTGACCAGGAGGCTCCAGGTCTCTCCGCCGTCGTGAGTGCGAACCACGCTGGCCGAGCCCACGGCCCATCCGTTCCGTGAGTCGATGAACTGGACCTCCGAGAGGCCGTCCCCGCCCGTGCGTCCGTAGCGAACCGGGCGCCAGTTCGCGCCGCCGTCCGACGTCACGAGCACGATGCCCCCGTAACCCACGGAGACTCCGCGAAGCGAGTCGAGGAACTGGACGCCGCCCATCGAGAACCGCTCGCCGCCGCCCCTCAGGACGCCGCTCTGGAAGGACCACGTCCGTCCGCCGTCCCGGGTGCGGCCGACGATGCCGCCGTCGATCGCGTAGCCCCCGCCCGTGATCCAGCCGTTCAAGGAGTCGGTGAACCACATGCCGTCGAACTGGGCGTCGGTGGGAATGGTCGTGGCTTCCCAGAGCTGGCGGGGCGCCTGCCGCGCGCAGCCGGACAGAGCCAGGAGGGCGAGGGCGAGCGCCCCCCACACGCGACTCACTTGAGATTGGGCGGAACGTTGCCGCCGGTCTTGGATAGCCCCATCGCGACCCGTCCTTCGGCCTTGATCATGTCCTCGAAGTCTTCCATGTGGAATTCGAGACCGAACGCGATCGCGCCCCAGCCCAAACCTTCGCGCCGGAGATCCACGAGATCCACGAGACCGAGTCCGGCGCCCGAGTTGGCGAGGAGCGTGTGCGCGATCACGAGCTCGCCCCAGCTCAAGCTGTACTCCGACTTGTCCTCGAGGAGCGACTCCCCCGTGACCTTGAACTCGGCCGCGAGCCGTGCGGTCATCGTCGCCTGTCCGCGATCCCGAGCCTCCTGATTCACCCGCTCCACGGTGATCGCGATCCGCTTGTCGGTATCGCGCCGGGCGTCCGAGGGCATGGACTCCGCCCGCTCGAGCACCTCCCCCAGGTTGGCCTTCTTGGCCGCGTCGTCCGAGCCCGATACCAAGCCCGGGGTCGTGATCATCGCCGCGAGCGCGGCCACGGCAAGTCCACACCGCCACGTTCTCAACAGGGTCGCGTTCATCGGCTCTCCCTTTCTAGAAGTAGCTCGCCGCCGTGAGCGTGAGCCCGGCGAGCGGCGTCAGGTTGTCGAAACGGTCCCGCTTCCACTCGTAATACCAGCCGAAGCGGAGAATGGATGTCGGTTGGGGGCGGATGTTGAGGCTCGCGGCGACGCGCGTGCGCGAGTCTCCCGCGAGTCCGGCGTCGAAGTCGACGGTCTCGGCTCGGAGCCCGCCGCTCAGGCTCGTGCCGCGCCACGCGTGGAACAGCGGAGCGCGGAGCGTGCGCGTGGCCTCGAGCGACGCGCCCCACTGGCGCTCGGCGTAGAGTCCTTCGAGCCCCGGCGGAATGTCGATGAGCGCGGCCGCGGCCTCGGTCGCGAGCTCGAGGCCCATCGCGTGCGCGATCCCGTCGGCCGTGAGGACGTGCACCCACCGCGTTCCATCGACCTCGGCCCCTTCGACGTGGGTCCGGTTGTACGGCCCGCTCTGGATCGCCACGCCGACTTCGCCCCGGCCCGGCTGGATCGCGAAGCGCGCCACGGCGGCGGGAATGCCGTTCTGGTCGCTGTAGTTGTTCCGTCCCGCGGGAATGCGCGTGCCTCCGGAGGCGTCCATGATCACGCCGTCGTCGAACCCGGTCACGAGATCGATCTCGTACCGGAGCGGCGTCGTGCGGCTCCACGAACCCGTGCCGCTCACCCCAAGGCCGAGCTGCGCGTTCGGCACGCCGAGGATCTGTGTCGCGACCAGAGATCGTTCCCAAAATTCGTACGCGGGAGCGTCGTGGCTCAGGTTGGTGCGGCCGAGCGGAACGAGGAAGATTCCCGCGTGCGCTTCGTGCGAGCGGCCGAGGCTCGCCATGAGCTCCGCGCGCTCCAGAGTGAAATCGTCGGGCACGTGGTCGTACGCCGCCTGCCCGCGAATCCTCACCTTGGAGCTGAGCTTCGCTTCCATGAATCCGTTGACCCGGCCCACCGAGAACCACGACGGATCCGAGACGCCGGCGGTGACGTCGTACCCAAAGCGGAGCTCACCGTGTCCACCCCACGTGATGTTGTCGAGACTGCCGTGATACGGGGCGGCCTCGCGACCCCAGGTGACCGGAGACGACGGGGTGATCGGCACCGCGGTCGCGGTCGAGCGCGGGACCGCTTTCTTCGAGGCCGTGTCACCGGCGCGCGCCGGGGGCGCGAGCAACGCCAGCGTGATCAGGATTGCACTCGCGGGGCGCCGGATCATCGCGACTCCACGAAATCGACCAGCGCCGCCTTGTCGTCCACCGGCATGGCGATATAGGCATCACGCGCCGCCGCCGCTTCCCCGCCGTGGAGCCGCACCGCCTCGTCGACGCTGTGCGCCCGCCCGTCATGGAGGAGGAGGAGATCGCCGCCCAGGAACTCGCGCGCGATCCGCAGCCCCCAGAGCGGAGCCGTGCGCCACTCGTGGCCGTCGGCGCTTCCGTCCGGACGGTTGTCGGCGAGCGCATCCCCCATGTCGTGGAGGAGGAGGTCCGAGTAGAGCTGGGCGTCCCGATTTCGGAGCGCCTCGATCTCGTGCCAGCCGGTGTGCATGACCGGAGTGTGACAACCGGTGCAGTGCGCGCCGGCGAAGAGCGTCTGCCCCCGCTCCCGCGCCGGGGACATCTCGCCCGGCGACGGGGGCGCGAGCATGCGCATGTACTGCGCGATGTCGCTGATCTTGGCCTCACTCACTTCGGGCTCCGGAGCGGGATCGGCGCCGGACGCGGCGGGTGCGGCGGGATTCACGTTCTCGGTGGGCCGGTACGGCGACGTGATGCCCATGTCCTGGTGATAGGCCTCCGTCACCTGCTGGATCAACGATGAGTTCGCCGCCTTGCGTCCGAAGCGCCCCACGCGCGACGGTCCCGCGCCAGGATCGTCGGACGGGAGATAGGACGCGGGCGTCACCCAGTTGGCGCGTCCGGAGATGCCGTCCGCGTTCGCGTCTCCCGGGTCCTCGCCCGCGAGGATCGCCGAGTCCGGGATGGCCTCGATGAGGCCGACGCCGAACACGGGAGGCGGCAGGCGATAGGACACGTCGACCCCCGACGGAAGCCGTTCCGGCGTCGCGCCGGGCACCGCCTTGTCTTGAAGCTGCGGCCCGCCCTCGGCGTAGTCGAGATCCGTGCCGCGGCTGAAGCGCGTGAGCGTGTTCCCCGTGACGCCGCGTCCGTCACCGGAGTGGCACGCCGCGCAGGACACGTTGTTGAAGATGGGGCCGAGCCCCTCGTTGATCGTGAACGCCTTCCGGAACTGGGTGTGTCCGTCCTGGAAGTCGCCCAGCTCGCCGTTCGAGAGTCCGGCGAGCGGTTGGTCGAAGCGCTCTCCGGCCGGGGGCTCGGTCGTGAGGAGATTGCTGCACCCCACGATCACGAGCGCCGCCAGCACGAGACCGGCCGCGCAGAATGCAATGCGAGATTGCGATCGCCACGAATGCGACATGGGAACGCCGTGCCTCCCCCAGGCTTTAACGGTGGTGATTGGCCGAGTCGCAAGAGCCGCGCCAGCACTTGCGGGGATGAGAGCCATGAGGGTCCGGAACTTGCGTCCGTGAAGGGCCGAGCCCGGCGTGTGCCCGCGGTTCAGGGGGAGGTCCTGACGATGAAAGCGCTCTCGATGATCGTTGCTTGGATCGTAGCCGTCGTGTTGATCGTACCGGGGTCGGCTCTCGCGGGAACGAAGGCCCAGGCGGACGTGGACAACACCCACCATTCTTCCGGTCCCGGATTCCTCGTGTCCGCGGGCGCGGTCGAGTTCAGCCCCACCGTCTCCTTCACGCACCAGAACTTCAAGCGGGAGGGGTACGGCAACGTGGATCACTTCACCCAGCTCGACGTGAGGCCGACGGTCGGCTTCTGCGTCAGCGACCACTACGAAGTCATGGCCGGATTCCTGGCGCGCCACACGTCGGTCAACGGCAGCGACGACACCGCGCTCGGCGCGACGGCCGGGCTCACGTACAACTTCTCGCGCCACGGCTCGGTGATTCCGTTCGTGGGCCTCGGCTTCGGCGCGCTCTTCTACGACGGCTTCACGATGGACAACACGGCGGTGCTCGCGCCGATGCTCTCGGGCGGCGTCCGCGTCCCGGTGGGCGGGATGGCGGCCGTCAACATGAGCGTGGGTTATCAGCACGAGTCGAATGCGGACGGCGAGTTCAACGCGAGTGCCAACCGGATCGTCGGGTCCGTCGGCGTGTCCCTCTTCCCCTGGCGGACCCACTGACGAAATTCGAGCGCAAGGGCCGGATAGCGGCGGCGCCACGTTCGCGGTCATGATCGAGCCTCACCCGGTCGAAGGGAGGCACCGACCATGAACTATCGCGTCCGCGGGCTCTCGCCCGATCCGTTCGAACCCCTGTTCCAAATGAGCGACGACGAGCTGGCCGAGCGCGGCGCGGTCCGGCGCGTGGCGGACGAGCCGCACGCCTATCCGTGCCGCGTGAGCCTGGCGGAGGCCGAGCCGGGCGAGGAGCTGCTCCTCCTTCCCTACCGCCATCAAACGAGCGCGTCTCCGTACCAGGCGAGCGGACCGATCTACGTGCGCCGGAACGCGCGCGCCTCGTTCGATGCGCTGAATCGGATCCCCGCGATGCAGGAGCGGCGCCTCTCGTCGGTGCGGGGATACGACGCCGCGGGATTCATGCAGGAGTGCGACGTCGTCGCGGGCACGGATCTCGACGCGACGATCCGGCGGTTCTTCGCGAACCCGGAGGTCTATACGATCCACGTCCACAACGCGCGTCCTGGCTGCTTCGCGTTTCGGGTGGAGCGGGCGTGAGGCGAGCGTTCCTCGTCGTCGCGGTTCTGGCGCTGTCCGCGGCGAGCTCCCATGCCGCGACGTCAGAGCGCAGCTCGGCGCCGGATCCCGGGCTCACGTCGTTCCGCCAATGGCTCGACGCCAACCGCCCGGGTTACGGATGCGACGAGGGACCCGCGCCGTTCCGCAACAAGACGGTCGAAGCGGCCTACCCGGGGCAGCGCTTCTACTACGTGCTGACCTACACGCGCGGCATCCAGCCTCCGTTCGAGAACTCGGTCTCCCTGGTGGCCGCCGTCGACGACAGCGGTCGCGTGGCTCCGTTCCTCCCCGGCCGGCCGGCCTCGTACAGCCGCGGCCTCAAGCGCATCCAGTCCTCGAAGGACGCCAGGCTCGCCGGCGCCGCGGTGTTGATCCTGGGCTCGTGCGGCGAGCGCCGCTGGCCCATCGCTCCGGAGCGGGTCAAGGCGAAGAAGAACTCGAAGGGGTGGACGGCGACCTACTTCTACGACTCCTACAATTCCTCGTGGGTCTCCTTCGACAAGAAGGGAGCGGTGCTCGCCTTCGGGGGCAGCGCTCCGCCCGTCCCCTAGACCGAAGGGTCTAGCCGCTCTTCTGCCGCCGCGGGCGTATACTCCCCCGCATGTCGATCTCCGCCGGGGCCACGCTCGGCCCGTACGAGATCCTCGCCCCGCTCGGCTCCGGGGGCATGGGGGATGTGTACCGCGCGCGCGACCCGCGCTTGGGGCGCGACGTCGCCATCAAGGTGCTCCCCCCCGCGTTCGCCGCCGATCCCAACCGCCTGGCGCGCTTCGAGCAGGAAGCCCGCGCCGTCGCCGCGCTCAATCATCCGAACATCGTCGCGATCTACGACGTCGGCAAGGACGCCGAGGGGCGCCCCTATCTCGTCACCGAGCTGATCGAGGGGACGACGCTCCGCACGCGTCTCCTGGACGAGCCGCTGCCGCTCCGGCAAGCGGTCGACTTCGGGCTCCAGATCGCGCACGGCCTCGCGGCCGCACACGACAGAGGAATCGTGCATCGCGACCTGAAGCCCGAGAACCTGTTCGTCACGAAGGATCGCCGCGTGAAGATCCTCGATTTCGGGCTCGCGAAGGTGGTCGGACCCCGCGAGAGTCGCTCGCCCGAGTCGACGATCGCGGTGGGCGCGACCGAATCGGGCACCGTGCTCGGCACCGTCGGCTACATGGCGCCCGAGCAGGTGCGCGGCGATGCGGCGGACCATCGGTCCGACCTTTTTGCGTTCGGCTGCATCCTCTACGAGATGATCTCGGGGCGGAGAGCGTTCCACGCTCTCACGGCGGCCGAGACCATGACCGCGATCCTCCGATCCGATCCTCAGCCCATGGGGGCGCCGGAGCAGGTTCCCTCCTCGATCGAGCGCGTCGTGCGCCACTGCCTCGAGAAGGCTCCCAGCGAGCGCTACCAATCGGCGCACGATCTCGCATTCCAGCTCCAGGGCGCGCTCGACCCAAGCGACGGCGTGGCTCCTGCGAGGCCAAGGGGGCGATGGCTCGCGGTCACGGCGCTCCTCGCGAGCATCGTCGGCGGCCTTCTCGCTGTCGCGCCTCGGTGGCTCAGCCCTCCCGCCAAGCCGCCCGAGTTCCATCGCATCACGTTCCGCCCGGGCTTCGCGTGGTCGGGACGCTTCGCGCCCGACGGACGCACGATCGTCTACAGCGCGGCGTGGGGCGAGGCGCCGCTCGAGACGTACTCGACGAGGCCGGAGAGCCCTGAGTCGCGCCAGCTCGGATTGAAGAACGCGAGCATCCTCTCGATCTCGAGGTCGGGCGAGATGGCCGTGCTCTTGAACGCAAGCTACGCCGGAGGCTGGGCCTATCGCGGAACCCTCGCGCGGGTCCCCCTCGAAGGAGGCGCTCCGCGGGAGGTCCTCGACAGCGTTCTCTGGGCCGACTGGGAGCCGGGCGGCCGCGATCTCGCCGTCGTGCGCGAGTCCGGGGGCGAGCGGCGTCTCGAGTATCCGATCGGCAAGGTCCT
The DNA here is from genome assembly GCA_035716085.1 of Candidatus Eiseniibacteriota bacterium. Classification (GTDB taxonomy): domain Bacteria; phylum Eisenbacteria; class RBG-16-71-46; order SZUA-252; family SZUA-252; genus WS-9. Next base: position 7,856 of record DASTKC010000213.1, read on the forward strand.
CTACAAGGCGGCGGGCACGATCGGCGAGCCGCGGTTCTCGCCCAGGGGCGATCTCATCGCGTTCCTCGATCATCCGATCTTCGGCGACGATCGCGGCTCGGTCTCGGTGGTGGATCGCGCGGGCAAGGTGCGGCGACTCACCAGCGTGTGGAAGAGCATCCAGGGAATCGCGTGGGCTCCCGGAGGCAAGGAGATCTGGTTCACGGCAGCCGACGAGGGCCCGATTCGCGCGCTCTATGCCGTGACCCCGAGCGGGCGCCTGCGCACCGTCATGAATCCGCCGGGATCCCTCTCGCTCCAGGACATCTCGCCGTCCGGCGGCGTGCTCCTCGCCGAATGGCGGATCCGCTACGGCATCACCGGACGCTCCGGGTCCGACGCCGGCGAGCGCGATCTGTCGTGGCTCGACTGGTCCGCCGTGCGCGACTTCTCCCACGACGGAACGCAGATCCTGTTCAGCGAAGGAGGCGAGGGAGGTGGGCCGAGCTACGGCGTTTACTTGCGCCCGACGGACGGCTCGCCCGCGGTGCGGCTCGGCGAGGGTGAGACGCTCGCCCTCTCACCCGATGGGCAGTGGGTTCTCTCGGTGCCACGAGGCGACAAGCCGCACCCGGTGCTCCTTCCGACGGGCGCCGGCCAGGCGCGATCCCTCCCAGCGGGACCGCTCCGCGAATATCAGAACGGCACGTGGCTCAAGGACGGCCGCGTGCTCCTGGAAGCAAGCGAGCCGGGGCACGGGAATCGATACTACGTGCAGGACGTGAACGGAGGAATGCCGCAGGCGGTGACGCCGGAGAACGTGACCGGGTTCGGATTCGGGGCGCACACGGCGGCGCCCGACGGCCGGAACGTGATCGCGCGAGGACCCGGCGGATCGATCGAGATGTGGCCGCTCGGTCCGGGTGAGCCCGTGCCGGTGAGCGGTCTCGCGGCCGGCGACGTGCCGATTCGCTGGGCGGATGACGGTCGCACTCTGTACGTGGCGCATGCCGCGGCGGGGCGGCGGGAGCTCGAGCTCGCGCGCGTGGACCTGCCTACGGGGCGGCGAACGTCGTGGAAGGACCTGGTTCCTCGGGACGCGATCGGCGCGACCCGGATCGGATCCCCGATGGTCTCGCCGGATGGAAGCGCGTACGCCTACACGTACGGCTCGCACACCGCCGACCTCTATCTCGTAGAAGGGCTCCGCTAAGGGTTAGGGGGTGTTCTGGGCCAGCCAGGCCACGCGTCCCGTTTCGAGCGAGTACACACCTCCGACGATCTTCAGTTTTCCCTCGGCGATGTGCTCCGCCAAGATCGGATGCGATGCGGCGAGCTGCGCGACGACCGCCTCGACGTTCAAGCGGATCGCATTGTCCGAGAGATCGCCCTGCATCGAGCGCGCCTTCTCCACCGAGGGGGTGATGGCCTGGATGAGCGCCGGAAGGTGCCCAGGAGCCTCCCCTCCTTCGATCGCCGCGCCCACCGCGCCGCACGATTGATGTCCCATGACCACGATGAGCGGCACGTGGAGATGCTCCACGGCGTACTCGATGCTCGCGATCTCGGGATCTCCTGCGATGTTTCCGGCGACGCGCACGGTGAAGAGATCGCCGAGGCCCTTGTCGAACACGATCTCCGGCGCCACACGCGAGTCGGCGCAGGCCAGGATGACCGCGTGCGGATGCTGGCTGGCCGCGAGCTCGGTCCGTCGCGCCGCCGTCTGGTGCGGATGCGTGGCGTGGTGGCTCGCGAACCGCTCGTTGCCCGCCTTGAGCTCGGTGAGAGCCGAGGTGGGCGTGGGGGCCGTCTTGGTTGCCGGTGCGGCGCCCAGGACGAGGATTCCCGCCAGGATCGCGGCGAGACGGGTGGCTTTCATGACTTTGAAGCTCCTTTCCTGGCTGCGGCCAATCTCGATGCGGGACCGCGGAGGATCATGTAGGGAATGAGGGCGAGGAACACGGGGACCAGCACGATCTGGAGCGGCCGGATCTTGTGGATCGCGATGATCTGATAGATCGCGTCGAGCACCATCGCGATCACGAAGATCTTGCCCACGTCCTTCCAGCCCTCTCGAAGCAGAGCGCCTCGGTGCTCCGGGTCTCGCACGAGGGTCATCAGATACGGCGGGCGCCCCTCACGCCCGTCCTTGATCCCGGAGCGGATGGCGAAGATCGCCGCCATCGTCGGCTGGAGAAAGAGCCGGAGCGTGAGCGGCCCGTCGGCCCGGCCGATCAGCTCGTCCCAGAATTGACGCAGGAATTCGCCCATGGCTCCTCCGCGGGTCAGGTTCCCGTCTTCTTGTACCCGGAGTTCTCGATGACGGTCTTGATCCCCGTCGACTTCACGTCGAAGACGATCTGGGCCGGATAGGTGATCCCGCCCTCGAGCGTCCCGAGCGTGGCATCCAGAGTTACCGCGTCATCGGTCTTCTTGAGATAGGAGGCGACGCTGAGCTTGGTGAGTTGGTTCTTCTCGAGATCGACCTCGATCCCGAGGACGTCGCCGGGCT
>DASTKC010000214.1:0-25914 GCA_035716085.1 Candidatus Eiseniibacteriota bacterium
GGGTTCGCGTTGTATGCGTCCGATTGCCCCGGAGCGATGCTGAGATACCGCCACTCGCGTCCACGAATCGCGTGCGCCACGTAGACGATCTGCCCCACGTGATAGCACGTGTGCGCGAGCGAGCGATGGAGCGCCTCGTGCACGGAGAGCGCCACGCCACGGATCGTGATCGACTTCGAGAGATCGGCGTCGGTGAGGGTATCGAGGGTGCCGAGAAGAGCGCTCCACCCCCGATTCCACTTCTCCATCAGCTCCGCGCGCGTGACGTAGCGAGCCGCGAACTCCTCCTCGCGTTGCCGCCACGGCTTCTCGCCATCAGAAGTGAGGAACTCGGTGAAGCGCGACTCGAGGTTGCCGGACACGTGCCAGCAGATCGTGGCGAGCGAGTTGCCCCCAGACGGCCCGGACTGGGAGAGCGCGGCTTCCGGCACCTGTTCGAGCGCGGCTTCGGCCAGGGACTTGTAGCGGCGGTATTCGGCGGTGATGGAGCCGATGAGAGTGCTCATGGGGATCACTCCTTGGACCACAGACGCAGAATCGTATGCGCCAGCAGATTACGACAAAATCGCCCCCACCCCTTGACACCTGCACAAATGTGCAGTATCTTCTCCGGCATGAGGATGAAGCCCGATCCGCCCAAGAAGGGGGCGGGGCGGCCACGCCGCCCTGTTCCCCCCGCCCATCTCAATCCGGACGCCGCCCCGAGCCGCGAGGAGGAGATCCTCGCCTTCATCGCGGGCTCCCTCCGCGAGCGCGGCTATCCCCCGACCATCCGCGAGATCGGCAAGGCGTTCGGCATCGCCTCCACGAACGGCGTCCGCTACTACCTCGACCGCCTGGAGCAATCCGGAAAAATCCGCCGCGACCGATGGACGTCGCGCGGGATCGAGCTCCAGGCGGCCGAGGGGGACGTGCGGGAGCGACCGATGCGGGAGCCAACCCCTGCCCGGCTCGCTCCGGTCCCCCGCCGTTCGACCAACGAACCCGTCGAGATCCCCATTCTCGGACGTGTGGCCGCCGGCGCGCCGATCCTTGCCGAGGAAAACATCGAGGACGTGCTCCTTGTGGACGGCGCGTTCGTGCGGCCTGGCAAGCACTTCGCCCTGAAGGTCCGGGGGGATTCCATGAAGAACGCGGGGATCTTCGACGGCGACATCGTCATCGTGCGCCACGAAGCCCCCGTCAAGAGCGGCGAGATCGCCGTGGTCCTGATCGGCGAGGAAGCCACCGTGAAGCGGATCTTTCCGCGGCGCGACAAGGTGCTCCTCCTCCCCGAGAACGACGATTACGAGCCGATCGAGATCCGCCCGTCCGATCCCGAGACGCGGGTGGCGGGCAAAGTGGTCGGCGTCTTCCGGAGGCTCGGCTGATGGTCCACGCGCACACGTTCCCGAAGCAGGAAGATGGGTACTTCATGATCGAATCCATCCACGATCCCATCGAGGTGATCACGCTGTTCCACGCGGGGCGCATGAAGCCGATCCGCTTCCGCTGGAAGAACAAGATCGTCAAGGTCGCGAAGGTGACGGGGGACTGGGTCCGCCACGAAGGGCAGAACAAGATCCATTTCTTCGCCATCCTCGCCGACAACGCCGACTACTACGAGATCCGCTACGACTCGCGCGAGATGACATGGCAGCTCACCCGGGTGTGGATGGAGGGATGATCGTCGGTGCGCGTCGTCGCCCACGTGGATATGGACGCATTCTTTGCGTCCGTGGAGGAGCGGATGAACCCGCATCTCGCGGGGCGCCCGATCGCCGTGGGTGGAGACCCGAAGCAGCGCCGCGGCGTGATCGCGGCGGCGAACTACCCGGCTCGGAAGTACGGCCTTCACGCGGGCATGCCGACGGGGGAAGCGCTCCGGCTCTGCCCTGAGCTCACGATCGTCGAAGGGAATCCGCAGAAGTACGTCCACACGTCGCTCCAGATCCTCGAGATCCTCAAGGACTACACGCCCATCGTGGAGCCGTTCAGCATCGACGAGGCGTTTCTCGACCTCACCGCTTCGCCCCGGCTCGCGGCGTCGCGGGGGGAGGGCTTCAATCCGGCGGATCCCGCCGACGTGCTCGACGCCGCGATCCCGACCGCGCGCGCGATCCAGCGGGCCATCCTCCGCAAGACCGGGCTCGGCGCGACCGTGGGGATCGCGCCGAACAAGTACATCGCGAAGATGGCGAGCGGCGTGCAGAAGCCGCGCGGGCTGACCGTGCTCACGCAGGAGCGCTACCGGGAGCACTTCTGGCCCTTGAGCGTGAAGGAGCTGTGGGGAATCGGGGAGAAGACGCGCCTCGCGCTCGACAAGCTGGGGATCGCTACGGTCGGGCAGCTCGCCCGTTTCCCGAGGGAATTTCTGACGTACCATTTCGGGATGAACGGGGATCATATGCGGGAGGCGGCGTGGGGCCGCGACGACGGCCCGGTCGTGCCTTACTACGAGGGCATCCCCCTCAAGTCCATGGGGCACGAGATCACGCTGTCGGAGAACGTGACCTCGCGAGAGAAGGCTTTGACCCATCTCCTCAGGCTGAGCGATCAGGTGGGACGGAGGATGCGGCAGGACGGCTACGTGGGGAGGGTCGTCACGCTCAAGATCCGCGATACCCGGTTCAAGACCATCACCCGGCAGCGCGCGGTGCCGGCTGCGATGAACGACGAGGAGCAGATCTACCGGACCGCGATCGCGCTCCTGGACGAGAACTGGGACGGGAGACCGCTCCGCCTCCTCGGGGTTTCGGTATCGGGTCTCGCGTCGAACGGTGAGGCGATCCAGCCGAGCCTCTTCGATGGCGACGAGCACCGGAAGAAGATGACCGCCGCGGTCGACTCGCTTCGCGACCGATTCGGCGATTCGGCTCTCATGAGGGCGGGCGCGCTCGAGTAGGCGCTCGGTTCGCCCATGATCATGATCGGCACCTCGGGCTATTCCTTCCCCGATTGGGTGGGGAACTTCTATCCCCTCCACATCGAGCGCAGCCGCATGCTCGATTTCTACGCCAAGCAGTTCCCGGCGGTCGAGGTGAACGCGACCTACTACCGCATTCCCCCGCCCTCCACGATGCACGCCATGGAGCGAAAGACGCCGCCGGGGTTCGAGTTCGTGGTGAAGACCCACCACGACATGACCCACAAGCAGAGCCTGGATCCGGAGCTCCACGACTCATTCCGGCGCGCGGTAGCGCCGCTCACGGACGCGGGCAAGCTGAGCGGATTTCTCGCGCAGTTCCCGCAGGGATTCCACCGCACGGTGGAGCACGAGCGCTTCATCCTCGATCTAAAGCGCACGCTCCCCGAGGAAGTGCCCCTATTCGTCGAGTTCCGCCACGCGTCGTGGATCGCAGACGACCTCTTCCCGTGGCTTCGCGAACACGGGCTTCGCTTCGTGAGCGTGGACGAACCGGATCTACCAGGGCTGCTCGGCGTCTACGCGCGCGCGACGGGGGACCTTGCCTACGTGCGGTTCCACGGGCGGAACAAGCGGACGTGGCACACGCAGACGCCGGCTGGGTCCGGTATCGCCCGCGACACCCGCCCGAAGAAGCCACCGACTGGCGCTCCTGGTGTCGATCCCTCGCTGGGCCCTCTCTTCGCGGGCACTCCCGACACGCCGCCGGCGCGCAAGGTCGCCGAGCGCGATCGCCCCCTCCTCCGCTACGACTATCTCTACAGCGAGAGCGAGCTCCAGGAATGGGTCGGGAAGATTCGCGAGCTGGCGGCCACGACCAAGAAGACGTTCGTCTTCTTCAATAACTGCCATGCGGGGCAGGCCGCGACGAGCGCCAAGCTCATGCGCCGGCTCCTGGAAGGGGAGGGACTCTTGTGAACCGGCCGAGCCTCTTCGAAGCGCCTCCGCGAGCCCGGGTCGAGACGCTGGCCGAATTCGAGGCGCTCCTCACGTCGCTCCGCTCGCAACGTGGGCGCGACTCCGAGCTGGTCCACCTCGAGCGCCTTCCCGAGCGTCCCGCCGTATACGGCGACCTCGCGACGCCGCTCCCCGCGCCGCTCCATGCGGTTCTCACGGCGCAGGGCATCGAGCGCCTCTACAGCCACCAGGCTCGCGCGGTCGACCTCGCGCGGGCGGGCTCCAACGTCGTGATCGCAACCGGCACCGCGTCGGGGAAGTCCCTCGCGTACCACCTCCCGATCCTCGAGACGCTGCTTCGAGAGCCCGGCTCGGTCGCGCTCTATCTCTTCCCGACCAAAGCGCTGGCCCAGGACCAGCTCCGCGGCCTCACGCGCCTGGCGGAAGCGGCGCCCCAGCTCCGCCGCGCGGTCATAGCCGGCACGTACGACGGCGACACGCCCGGCCACACGCGGCGGCGCTTTCGCGAGCAGGGGAACGCCATCCTCACGAACCCGGACATGCTCCACCAGGGCATCCTGCCGTATCACTCGCGCTGGAGCCGCGTCTTCTCGAATCTCAAGTACGTCGTCGTCGACGAGGTCCACACCTACCGCGGCATCTTCGGCTCGCACGTGGCGAACGTGCTCCGCCGGCTCCGGCGTGTCGCGCGCCACTACGGTTCCGAACCTCGCTTCCTCCTCTCCTCGGCCACCATCCGGAACCCGGGCGATCTCGCGGAGCGCCTCGTGGGAGCGCCGGTGCAGGTGGTCAACGAGGACGGCGCGCCGCGGGGGCCCAAGCTCTTCGCGTTCTGGAACCCACGCATCGAGAGCGGCGACGCCGCGTCACGCGGGAGCACCTCGGTCGAAGCGGAGCGCATTCTCGTCTCGCTCATGCGGCGCGACGTGCAGTCGATCGTCTTTACCCGGTCGCGCGTCGCCGCCGAGCTCATCTATCGCTACGCGCGCGAGCGGCTCGATCGGGACCACAAGGGCCTCGCGGAGAAGCTGAGCCCCTATCGCGGCGGCTATCTCCCCGAGGAGCGCCGCGCCATCGAGCGCCGGCTCTTCGACGGGGATCTCAAGGGCGTGATCTCGACCAACGCACTCGAGCTGGGGATCGACGTCGGCTCCCTCGACGCGGCGATCCTCGTCGGGTTTCCGAACACGATCGCGAGCACCTGGCAGCAGGCGGGACGGGCGGGGCGCTCGCGCGAGCCCGCGCTTGCGGTCGTGGTCGCGTACGACGATCCGATCGACCAGTACCTCATGCGCCACCCGGAGTACTTCTTCAGCCAGTCGCCGGAGAGCGCGGTGCTCGATCCGGAGAATCCCTACGTGCTCGCGTCGCAGCTCGCCTGCGCCGCGTACGAGCTTCCGCTCACGGCGGAGGACGAAGCGCAGTTCGGCGCGCGCGCTCCCGAGATCGCCTCGCTCCTCGAGGAGGATGGGGCCCTCAAGTCGCTCGACGGATCGCGCTACTGGTCCTCGACCGAGTACCCGGCGGGGCGGGTCAATCTCCGTACGATCTCGGACGACACGTTCACCATCGTGGACGCCGGGCGCAACAACGCGGTGCTCGCGACGGTGGATTCGATCAGCGCGCCGGAGCTGGTCTACCCGGAAGCGATCTATCTGCACGAAGGCGACACGCACTTCGTCCGCGAGCTGGATCAGGCGCAGAAGGTCGCGTACGTCGAGCGTCGCGAGGTGGACTACTACACGCAGCCGGTTCTCGACACGAGGCTCCGGCTTCTGGACCAGCGCGAGACCAAGCGCTGGAACGAATCCGAAGTGGGCCTCGGCACCGCGGACGTCTCCTGGGCCACCGTCGCGTTCAAGAAGATCCGCTTCCGCAGCCTCGACGCCATCGGCTATCACCCGCTCGACCTGCCGCGGCAGAATCTCGAGACGGTGGCGCTCTGGTTCCGCCCCGAGGACGGCGTGCGCGCCCAGGTGCGATTCGCCGGCTTGAATCCGCACGAAGCCATGTCGGGCCTTCGCAATCTCCTCATCACGCTCCTACCGCTCCACGTGATGTGCGATCGCCCCGATCTGGGAGGCATCCTCGACAGCTCCAATCTCGGCGATCCCGCGATCTTCCTCTACGACCGCTATCCGGGCGGGCTCGGCTACGCGGAGCGCGGCTACGCGCTCGTGGAGGACCTCATGCGCGCGGCGCTCCGGATGGTGGAGGAGTGTCCCTGCGAGATGGGCTGCCCGTCGTGCGTCGGGCTCCCGGTGCTGCGTCCGGCGCAGCAACAGGACTACGACCTGCACGGCGGCTGGCCGATTCCGAACAAGGCGGCGACGGAGCTTCTCCTCAACCGGCTGCTCGGGCGCTAGCGGGGCGGCGCGTGCTCTCCCGCTCGCTGCGCGATCGCATCTCGGGGCTGATCCGGGACGGTTTCGGCCGCGGTGGAGCGCCGTCGGGAAACGGCGCAGCGGGACACTCGGGGAATGGCCACAACGGGCATCACCCGGCCGACGACCGGTCGATCATCCCGAGCGGCATCGAGGACCTTCTGCCTGGCGGGATCATCCACGGACCGCACGGCGCCGCGTTCGTTCACGAGCGCCTCTACACCGATCTCGGCGAGCGGCCGGAGCTGGTGCTCGCGCGTTACGAGGCGCTCTGCGCGCTCGAGCCGGATCGAGAGCCCGAGCCCGCGGTGGTCGCGGCAGACACGGCACGCCCCTACGATCCAGCCCTCGAACCGCGCGTCGTCTACGACCCCGAGTGGCAGCCTGAGACCGCTCCGCTCGATCTCCCCACGATCGTCGCGCGCATGGAATGGCCCGAGCGAGGGCTCTTCCGCCGCTTCGGATTTCGCAAGATGCTCTTCCTCGATCTCGAGACCTGCGGGCTCACGGCGTGCCCCGTCTTCCTCGCGGGGGTGGGCCTGATCGGCGAGAACGACCTCGTGCTGCGGCAGATCTTCGCGCGGGACTACGCCGAGGAGCGTGCGCTCATCCACGAGATGGCCCGGCTCATCGCCGAGGCCGACTTCCTCGTCTCCTTCAACGGAAAGGCGTTCGACGTGCCGTTCCTGCGCGATCGCGCCGCGCACCACCGGATGCCGTTTCCCTCGAGCGCGCCGCACCTCGATCTCCTCTGGCTCGCGCGGCGTCGCTGGAAGCACACGCTCCCCGACTGCAAGCTGAAGACCCTCGAATGGCGCATCCTTCGGCGCCGGCGTTCGGGAGACGTGGGAGGGAGCGACATCCCGGGGCTCTATCACCATTTCGTGCAGGGTGGGGAAGCGCACCGGCTCGTGCCGATCTTCCACCACAACATGCTCGACGTGGTCGCGATGGTCGAGCTCTTACCGGCCCTCTTCGATCCGGACGCGGTGGTGTACTAGGCTTTTCGGCGCTCCCAATCTTGGTGCGGGAGCTCGAACAGGATCGCGCCCTCCTCGGTCCCGACGCCTCGCCTCGTGAATCCGAGCTTCCGGAGCACGCCGATCGAGCCGGCGAGATGCGGGAACGTCTCGGCGAGGACGCGCTGGACGGATGGATCTTCGAACGCGCGTCGCACGAGCCCTCCCGCCGCCTCCGCGCCATATCCCCGGCGCTGGTACGACTCCACGATCGAGTAGCCGATCTCCACGGAGCCGTCCCGGGGAGGCCCCTTGAACCCCCCGTTTCCGATCGCGATCGGTAGCTCGCCTTCGCGCCGAAGGAGGAAGTAGTACATCCCCCACGGTCCGGGCTCGGGGACCCTGCGGAGGAGGTCGATCATCCACGCGCGCGACGCTTCGTCGTTCAAGGGCGGCGGCCAGGGCCTCGCGACCTCGGCCTGAAGCAAAGCGGCAAACTCTCCCTGCGGGTCCCGCTCGGCCTCGAGCAGCGGGATGGTGGCGGGGTAGAGAGTCAGCCGCTCGGTTCGAATCGCGGGGACGATCACGGTGTCACCATCGCGTGAAAATCGACGGCCGCGCCGCGGCCGGCCGCCGCGCGGCCCACCGTCGAACGCGCGTTGAACGGCGTCAAGGTTCCGACGCTTCGGAGTCCGACACCGCGACTCGCGGCCAACCTACCCGTACTGAGCTTCAACGAGTTACATCCCTCTCGCGTCGAGAACGACAGGCACGATCCCTGCCTTGCTCCCCAGCGTGTCGCCGCGCTCGCGACCCTGCATGCGCGCGCCGGTGGCGGCACAATCCGCGAAGGCGTCGCGGGCGCGGGCCGTGTGGACCCAAGTGAAGCGCTGCGGTGCGGAGAGACGCCGCGATCGCTTCCAGGGCACCGCCGAGGGACGGTGTCCACCAGGGGAGGGGGCCCGAAACAACGACGCGCGTCCGCGCGGGCGATGGACGCGGAGCGGGGTTCGGTCCCCACCTCCAGTCGATTTCTGATTGGACCCCGCCCGCGTCTTTTTGTCCCAAGCGACCGCCGCTAGTACACCCGCACCGGCAGGATCACCATCGGCTTTCCGTGGAACGCGAGACGGCGCTGGAGCGCCGGGCAGGTCTGGTTGTGGAGCCACCGGAGGACCACGCGCTCCTTCTGGAACACGAGCTGGCCCCCGAACGTGACCGAGCGCGGATAGTCCTCACTCACCTGCAGACAGAGCTGCTCCAGCTCGTCGACGATGTCGGTCCCGATCGCACAGCGTCCCTCGGCGGGAAGCCCGAGCCGGCGCGCGAACGCGACGTACTTGGCCAGCTCCGCCTCTGTGCTCGCCTTCAAGGCTTCGATCTCGTCGAGCCCCTTGAACCGTCCCGAATCGATCGCGCCCACGGAGATGAACACGACCTGTTTGAACTGATTCGGGAAGATACGGAAGATGTTGAGGAGCGAGTGAATGCCGAGCCCGCCGAATCCGACGACCGTGAGCACGGCGGTCTGGGCGTTCTTCTTCAACGGCGATTCCGTCGGCTCGCCCGTGGGGAGCGGCACGGTGAGGAGGCTCTCGTCCAGCCTCTGGAGCGTCGCCGCGGTGTTCACGTAGTGCTTCCGCACCGACACGCAGACCGCGCAGATCGCCCCGGTCGCGACGAGCGTGGACCACCCGCCTTCCATGAACTTGAAGCTGACGGTGCCGACGAGGATCGCCGCGGTCATGAAGAATCCGATCCCGTTGATCGCGAGCGCGCGCTTCCACGTGTGCCCCTCGCGCCGCGCGATGAACGAGTCGCGCACCATGCCGAGCTGGGCGAGGGTGAACGTGAGGAACACGTTGATCGAGTAGAGGACCACGAGCACGTGGATCTCGCCCTGCGTCAGCATGAGCACGAAGGCGGCCGAGAGCGCCATGAAGAGGACGCCGTTCGAAGTGACCAGGCGCTCCGAGAGGTTTCCGAAGCGCGACGGCACCCACCGGTCGAACGCCATGTAGACCAGGACGCGCGGGCCGCCGAGGAAGCCCGTCTGCGCGGCGACGAAGAGGAGCGCGCCCGCCGAGATCAGCGTGATCGCGACCAGCACGGCCCCCACCATGCTCCCGGGCGCGAAGACGTGGCCGGCGAGCGCGGACCAGAGAACCGCGTTCAGCGTCTTGCCGGGCACGGGCTGCACTCGGTACAGCAGGTAGTTCACGAGAATCCCCGCCGCGATCACCGCGAGCGAGAAGGCCATGTACCGCATCGTGGTCTTCGCGGTCTCCACCTTCGGCTCGCGGAGCATCGGAACGCCGTTGCTCACGGCCTCGATCCCGGTGTACGTACCGCCGCCCAGCGTGAAGGCGCGGAACAGGGTCAGGAGGAGCGGGATCCATCCGGTCGTCGCGATCGCGGCCGACGACTGCTCGTGGAGGTGCCGCACCTCGCCCGGAATCTGGTGAATGTTCAGGACGATCCCCGAGATGATCGCGACCGCGTGCGCGAGCACGAACACGAGGAAGATCGGCGAGATGATCTTGACCGACTCGCGAACGCCGCGAAGGTTGAGGAGCGTCAGGAGCCCGAGGAGGCCGAAGGTGAACGGGAGCGACGCGAAATGGAGCCCCGGTGGGAGCAGGCTGAAGAGCGACTCGGAGCAGGCCGCGAGCGAGATCGCCACCGTGAGCACGTAGTCGACGAGGAGCGCGCTTCCGGAGACGAGCCCTGCGGTGGGCCCGAGGAGCTTCGTCGCGACGACGTAGCCGCCGCCGCCGGCCGGGAAGCGCTCGATGATGCGCATGTAGCTCGCGGCGATCACGACGACCGTGATCGCGGTCAGGATGGCGAGCGGGATCGCGAGGAAGTCGTTTCCGTGGAGCGCGAGGAACGACGCTTCGGGTCCGTACGCGCTCGACGAGAGCCCGTCCGCGCCGAGGCCGACCCAGGCCAGGAACGCGGCGAGCGAGATCTTGTGGAAGAGGTGGGGATCGGTCAGGCGCCGCGCGGGCCCGATGACGACCTCGAATGCCCGCCGGATGGCGCGAAGCCACCGCGGCTCGAGGTTGTCGGGCGGGGGCGCGTCCGGGGGAAGCTCCGGAAGCTCTGGCTGCGCGGGCTCTTCCTGCGTGGGCGAGGCCATTCGAGGGGGGGACTATACGCCCCCCGATTTTCCTCCGCAAATGGACCGCCCCGGCGGTCATCCCGCCGGGGCGGCATCTCAAGCGTCAAACGACCTTAGACGGCCGTCACGTTGGCGGCTTGCTTGCCCTTCGGGCCCTCGACGATCTCGAACTCGACCGCCTGACCCTCGGCCAGGGTCTTGAATCCATCACCCTGGATAGCGGAGTAGTGGACGAACACGTCCTCTCCACCGGCCTGCTGGATGAAGCCGAATCCCTTGGCTTCGTTGAACCACTTCACGGTTCCGCGCTTACGCATGGTTCGAATCACCTCCCCTCGATAGCGTGCTGGTATCGCTTCCCTTCCACGCCGTTGTTCCGGGGAATGCGGCCAGAACCCACGCCTTCGGCAGGGCCGAGGATGGACGGACGCACCCGGGGTCTTTTCGTGATCGAGGAGATGTAGGGAGGTGCTTCAGCGTTCTGACACCGAGTCGTGCTTTGAACCTTGCATCGTGCCAGCGCCGAGCTTGTGACTGCGATTGCGAGGCAACACCATTGCAGGTTTCCAAAGCTTTCCATGCGTGGCCGGCAAACCCTCGCCGACCTAAACATGCGGTCACGGTAGCCAGGGGGTGCCTGGGTGTCAAAGGGAAAGTTGCCCCGCCTTGACCGGGGGCAGCCTTGGCCGTACCGTCGCGGCGGCGTTTAACCCCTTGCGCGCGACGGAGGTCGGATGACCGCTTCGATTCGTGAAGTGCTCCTCGGGATGGCGTGCGGCGCGCTCCTCGCCGCGCCGGCTAAGGCCGCGGACTCGGCCGGCGCGCGCGTCGGGACCGCCGTGAGCCGGGGCGCGCCCGAGGTCGTGATCTACAACGACGACCGCGCGCTGGTGCGCCAGCCGGTCGACCTTCCCGCCGGCGCGTCGCGGGTCGAGATGGGCGGACTTCCGGCCCGCATCGACTCCACGTCGATCCGGCTCGACGGCGTGCGCGTGCTCCGCCAGGCATACCAGTACGACGTGTGGGACGCCGATCTCGTCTTCCGGCGGTGTCTTGGGGATTCGATCTTCTACCGCTACGGCGGCCGGAGATACCGCGGAGTGCTCGCCGGAATCGACGGAAACGAGCTCTTCATCCTCCGCGCGGATTCGACCGACGTGCTCACGATCATGAATCGCCAGCAGCTCTCGGAGATCGAGCTGCCGCGCGCCCGGCGGCTTCGCACCACGCCCACGCTGGAATGGGAGCTCGAGTCGGGCAAGGCCCGTTCGGCGAATCTCAGCTACGTCACCGCCGGGCTCGGGTGGACGGCCGAGTACGCCGCGGTGCTCGACAAGGACGAGCGCGGGCTCGAGCTCAGCGGGTGGGCGATCATCGCGAATCGGTCGGGCACCGCATTCCGGGACGCGAAGGTGATGCTGGTGGCGGGCGAGGTGAATCCGGGAGGCATGCTTCCGGATCGGGGGCTCGCCGCCGAGGGCGCCCCGGCCGCAACGCCGTCCACCGCGCCGGAGCTCTTCGCCTACCGCTCCTATCCGCTCGACCGCGCGCTCTCGCTCGACGATCTCGAGACCGCGCAGGTCCCGATCGTCGGTCCGGCACGCGTCGCGGCACGGCGCACGTACCGGTTCGACGGCGCGCGGGACGGCTCCAAGGTGCGGGTCGAGCTCGAGTTCACCAACGACAAAACGTCCGGGCTGGGTGCGCCGCTTCCTGAAGGGCGGGTCCGGATCTACGCCGCCGGCGCGGGCGGAGGCCAGGCCCTCGCGGGAGAAGATCGAATCCAGCACACCGCGGCGGGCGAGAAGGTGCGGCTCCTGAGCGGGGTCGCGTTCGACCTCGTCGGCGAGCGCGAGCGTGTCCGCCACACCCGCGTGTCGCGCAACGTGACCGAGGACGCCTACCGGATCGTCCTCCGGAATCACGGCGCCAAGGCGGCGAAGGTGACCATCGAGGAGACGCTCTACGGAAACTGGGAGATCACGCAGAAGTCCTCGGACTTCCGCCGCCCCGACGCGGATACCGCCGAGTTCGATCTCGACGTCCCGTCGGGCGGTCAAGCCGAGGTCACGTATACCGTCCGCTACACGTTCTGAGGGCTCCGGGATGAAGCTCCTCGGCGCGGCCCTCCTCCTGGCGGTCGCGCTGCCCAGCGCCGGCAGGGCGAACGAAGCGTCGCCGTCACCCTACTGGGTGTTCTTCCGGGATCGGCCGGCGGCGAGCGGCGCCGCCGCGATCCTCACGCCGCGCTCGCTCGCTCGACGGGCGAAGGCAGCTCGCGCGCGGGGTGAGGCGCCACCGGCAGCCGTGGACGATCGCGATCGCGACCCCGATGTCGCCTACGTTCGCGCCGTGGGAGACGCCGGTGCGATCCTCCGCACGAAATCGCGATGGCTCAACGCGGTCAGCGTGGATGCGGACTCCGCGGTGCTCGACCGAATTCGAGCGCTTCCGTTCGTGACGGGGGTCGATCGCGTCGCCGTGCTCACGCTCCCCGAGGCAAGCGCCGACGTCGCCACGAGTCCCGAGGTCGCCACGAGCCCTGACAAGCCCACCGACGCCGACGCCGTCGAGTACGGCGACTCCTACCACCAGCTCGAGATGCTCGGCGTGCCGGAAGCGCATGCCCTGGGGGATCACGGCCAGGGTGTCCTCATCTGCGTCCTCGATTCGGGCTTCGAGCGCTCGCACGAGGTCTTCGACCGGCTCGTCGTGCGCGACGAGCGGGATTTCGTCTTCGACGATCGGGACACGGGCTACGACCCCGGCCAGGACCTGCTCACGCAGGCCGACCACGGCACCTCGGTCCTCTCCGTGCTTGCGGGCTACGCACCGGGCCGGCTCATCGGGCCCGCGTACGAGTCCGAGTTCCTCCTCGGGAAGACCGAGCGGATCGGATCGGAGCTTCGAAGCGAGGAAGACCACTGGTGCGAGGCGGTCGAGTGGGCGGAGGCCGAAGGGGCGGACATCGTGTCGAGCTCGCTCTCGTATCCGCTCTGGTACCGGCTCCAAGAACGGGACGGTCGCACCGCGGAGAACTCGCGCGTCGCCAACATCGCGCTCGAGCGGGGAGTCCTCGTCGTGAACTCGACCGGGAACTACGGCCCGGGGCCGATGACCTTGAGTCCGCCGTCCGACGCGCCCGGCGTGCTCGCGGTGGGATCGGTGGACGCGAACGGAAGGCTGAGCCCGTTCAGCTCGATCGGCCCCACGTGGGACCAGCGGATCAAGCCCGACTTGGTCGCGATGGGGAGCGCCGCGCGAATGGCGAGGGCGCGCACACGCCACGACTACATGACCGCGAACGGGACCTCGTTCTCGACGCCGCTCATTGCGGGTTGCGCCGCGCTCGTGCTGAGCGCGCATCCCGACTGGTCGCCCGAAGCGGTGTGGGACGCGCTCGCGATGAGCGCGGATCGCACCTCGCGTCCCGACCCGAGGTATGGATGGGGCGTTCCCAACGTCCTCGAAGCGATCCTCTATCCTCAGATCGAGGGACGGATCACCGATGTGTCCACGCCAGGCGTGCCCACGGTGGGGAAGCCGGCGACCGTCTCCTGGGAGCCCGCACCGGGCGCTCCCGCGCCGAGCGCCGCGGACACGCTCGCGGCGCCGAGTGATTCGCCGCGGCGAGGCTCGGTGCGGGCGGATTCCACCGGCGCCTACGTGATCCCCAATCTTCCGTCCGGGACCTATCGGCTCACCATCGAGGCGCCCGGCTATTTCTCCGTCCAGTCGGAGCCGCTCCAAGTTCCACCCGCGCTCGGCGACGTCGACTTCGCGCTGCGCTATCGAGGAGAGTGAGATGCCCGAGTATCCGTATTCCACCCACCTGAACATTCTCAAGGGACCGCTCGAGACGATCGACGTGGGGCAGCTCGCCGACGAGTGCGAGGAGCGCTGGTGGAACCAGACTCTGTGCCAGGTGAACGCCTCGGTCGTGCGGCTGGGCGTGATCCAGGGGGAGTACCACTGGCACAAGCACGACCACGACGACGAGTTCTTCTATGTCGTCGAGGGGACGCTTCTCCTCGATCTCGAGGGGCGCACCATCACGCTCGAGCCGCGGCAGGGATTCGTGGTGCCGAAGGGTGTGGTACACCGAACCCGCGCGCCGGAGCGCACGGTGATTCTCATGGTGGAGAACGCGGGGATCGTTCCCACGGGGGACTGACCCGGGCGCCTACCTCATCCCGCCCAACCCGCGCATCGATCCCTCCCAGTGGATGCGGCCGTCCTTCCGGAATTCGTAGCGCGGGTTCCGCTGGAGGAAGTCGACCGCCGCGTCGCGCAGCATGACGCCGGTTCGCTCCGGCTCGCCCGCCTTGGCGAAGATCGTGTAGCCGTCGCCGCCGCCGATGAGGAAGTCGATGGTGGCGACGCGGTACACACGCTCCGAATCGAGCACCCGTCCTCCCACCTTGATGTCGGTGGCGTGGTCGCCGCGAATGGTGAAGGACACGCCCGATACTTGAGGGAAGCCGCCCTTTCCGAGCCGGCGCGCCCCGAAGTCGAGGAGCTGGCGGAGCTGCCAGCCCGGCATCATCACGACCGCCACCTCGTTGTCGAACGGCACCACGGAGTAGATGTCGCCCGCGGTGACGCGACCACGCGGCAGGGGAGCGCGGATGCCCCCCGAGTTCACGATCCCGACGTCCGCGTTCCCGACGTCCCGCGTCACATCGGCGACGAAATTCCCGAGCGGCGTCTCGCCGTCGCGAAGGCCGCTGGACGGGACGGCGTCCACGGTCTCGAACACGGCGCGATCCACGAGCACCGACATCGAGTCGGCGAGCGGCTTCAGATACGCCAGGACCGATGCGTCTTCGCCGTTGGCGGGATTCACGGGAAGGAGCGATCCGGCGTACCGCACGGGCGTCCGGCCCTTCAGGTAGAGCGCGATCCGCCCGAGGTAGACGCCCCGCGATCCCGCCTGCACGATGACGGTGCCGTCGTAGCCGTTCGGCGTGGCGTTGTGGACCAGGATCGGCTTCCGGAGCGCCGTGTGGCTGTGGCCTCCGACGATGAGGTCGATCCCCGGCACGCGCTCGGCCAGCTTCCGGTCCACCTCGACCCCAAGGTGCGTCACGGCGATGACGACGTCGGCCTGGCGTCTGAGCTCGGGAACGAGCCTCCGCGCCACGGCGATGGGATCACCCACGGCGACCCCGGCGTTCGGCCTGACCGCCACGATCGTCGTCACGTCGGCGGTCACGAGACCGAAGAGCGCGACCCGAAGCCCCGACGGGAGCGTCGCGATCGTGAAGCGCTGGGTCAGGTACCGGAGTCGCGCTCCATCCGGGACCTTCACCCGTCCAACCCAGCGCGCTCCCTTCCGGTCCTCCGCCGAGACGGAGTCCCCCAGGGCCCAGGTGCTCTCGGCCGCGCCGAAGAGGTTGGCGGAGAGGAGGGGGAACCTGGCCTCCGAGGCGGCACGCCGCCAGGCCGCGGGCCCGTCATCGAGGTCGTGGTTGCCCAGGATCCCGGCGTCGTAGCCCATCCGGGTCATCAGGGTGTAGTCGGGCCGGCCGCGGTAGAAGGTGAAGTAGGGGGTGCCCTGGAAGACGTCCCCCGCGTCGAGGAGGAGCGTCCGCACTCGATCGCCCCCGCGGACCCGCCCGAGAAGGGCGGCCCGCGCCGCCGCGCCACCCGCCGGTGGGCCCCCCTTGGCCGTGTAGGGCATCAGCTGGGCGTGGGTGTCGTTGGTGTGGAAGACGACCAGCGAATCGAGAACGCTTGATTCCGCCCGGGGAGGGGGCGTAGCTTCCTTCGCGTAGGAACACGGAGGCCCCAGAGTCAGGGCCAGGGCCAGGACCGTCAGGCGCCACATGTCGAAAGTTCTTGACACAAGTCCTACAATACTATACCTTTACGCACCTGAGTCCGAACCCCGTTTTCGGAGATCCCCGGTAGCAACGAGTGGAATTCGGTGACCTCGTCTCTTCCTCTCCCCACTTCCGTAGCCTTCTCGCGGTTCCCTCGATTGCTCCAGAGTTGCCCCCGGCGAATCTCGCCCGTCGGGGGAGTTACGCGTTCCGGTGAGTGGGTCACGGAGGTTTCCTGATGCCCGAGGTCGACAAGGTTTTGAAATGCCGCGATTGCGGCGAGGAGTTCACGTTCACGGCTGGTGAGCAGGCTTTCTACAAGGAACGTGGCTTCCAGCACGAACCCACTCGCTGTCGCAGGTGTAGGGACGAAAAGAAGCGCGTCGCAACGGGCGCGCCGAGCGGTATGATGGCATCGGCGGGGTCGAACGCCTCGTCGCGTGAGTTCCACGATGCTGTCTGCACCTCGTGCGGCACGCCCACGCAGGTGCCGTTCCGTCCCACGCCGGGCAAGCCCGTGTACTGCCGTGACTGCTTCCAGTCCGTGCGGTCTCCGAAAGGAGTGAGCATGTAGCAACCCCGGCGCGGCGTCGCGACGGTCTCCCCGACCATTTCGGACCGAAAGGAGGGTATCCGCAGTTGAGACACCGCGGATCGGTCAAGTGGTTCAGCGAAGCCAAGGGATATGGATTCATCCGTGAGGATTCAGGAGAGGAGTTCTTCGTACATCACTCCGCGATCCTGGCGGACGGATTCCGAACACTGAATGAAGGCCAAGTGGTCGAGTTCGATCCCACGGAGGGTCAAAGGGGAAAGCAGGCCGCCAACGTCGTCAAGATCGACGCCTGACGAGCCCAATCCAAGTACCTGCCAACCCCGGCGGGGTCTCCCGCCGGGGTTCGTGTTTGTCCCGATCCATCGCCGTTTGAGGTAGAGTTACGCCGGTTTTCGGTCGCCGATCTTCCAGGAGGACCCAGCTCGACATGCGCCCGCCGTTCCGGTTGATCCCGTTCTCGCTCCTCGCCCTCGTGGCCCTTGCCGTTCCCGCCCTCGCCGCACCGACCCTCGTTCGCACGCTCCCCAACAAGAGCACGCTCGTCCTGCGCGAGAACCGAACGCGCCCCATCGTCTCGATCCAGGCCTGGATCAAGAGCGGGAGCCGGGACGAGACGCGAAGCGAGCGGGGCGCGGCGGTCGTCCTCCAGCAGGTCATGCTGCGCGCCACAAAGAAGCGCGTCGCGGACGTCATGGAGAAGGACATCGAGCTCTACGGCGGGTCCTTTGGGAACGAGGTGGGCTACGACTACTCGATGTTCGAGATCACGCTTCCCGCCCGCTACTTCAAGGCGGGGGCCGACATCCTGAGCGAGATCGTGACGCAGCCGAGGCTCGACACGCGCGACATCCAGGAGTCGATCGGCATCGCGCGCGATCAGGCCAAGTACGTTCTCCGGCAGGCCGAGCTGGCCACCAACAATCCCGTTCGCGACGCGCTCTGGCCGGATACGCCGCTGGGATCACCGTCCACCGTGCCGGAGCTCGAGCTCGCCGCGGTGACCATGCCGCTCGCGGTGCGCTACTACAAGACGCACTACGTGTCGGAGAACCTGATGCTCGTGGTCGTGGGCGACGTGGACCCGGCCGAAGTGCCTTCGGTCATGGAGCAAGCGTTCGCGTCCATGCCGCAGGGCAAGGCGCCGTCGCATCCCAAGGTGAAGGCCAAGGGCGCACCCTCCACCAAGATCTCGTTCGCCGATCCGCCGCCCGACGCCGGCGCGGCGTTCGCGGTCGGATTCCGCGCACCCGCTTGGGGCACGGCCGACGCGGTCGCGCTCGACGTTCTCCTCGCGGCCCTCATCGACAGCCCGCACTCGCGAATCCTCACCCGGCCGGTCGAGGGGAGCGACGCGTTCACGAATCTCACGGCGCAGAGGTCCTTCGACGTGGACGGCGGCACGATCTCCCTGTCGGGGCGCATCGATCCCATGCGCGCCCAGGACGCGGAGGGGGCGCTGATCGCGCTCCTCGCGCAGGCGCGCAGCGCGCCCATCTCGCAGAGCGAGGTGGATGACGCGGTCGACGCGGTCGTGAGTCGAGACGGCTTCTACGCATCGGACATGAACGGGCTCGCCCGCGCGACGGCCCTCGCGTATCTCCGCGGGAAGCCCGGAGCGGACGAGGTCTACTTCGACCGGCTTCGCACGATCCGTCCCGAGGATCTGACCGGCGTGGCGGCCCAGTACCTGGATCTCGACCACGCGGCGGTTGTGGAGATGATGCCTCGGAGCGCGGCCGACAGCCTCCGCGCGAAGAGCGGCTTCGAGGGGCGCATCAAGGAGAAGCTGGGCATCAACCAGGCGGCGTACGGCAAAGGGCCCAAGGTCACGCAGAGCTCGCCGCAAGACCGCCAGAAGCGCATCGACGCGCCGCTCGCGAAGATCCCCTCGACGGCGCCCGACATGGGACGTGCGCGGGTCGAGAAGTCCACGCTCGCGGGCGGGCTCCGGGTCCTGACGAGTCAGGATCGGAGCGCTCCGACGGTGTCCGTCGGCGTCTATCTCGCCGGCGGCACGCGCTACGAGAACGAGACCAACAACGGCGTCACGTCCCTCTTGCGCGAGTCCATCCTCACGTCGGCCGATCCCAAGGCCGATCACGGCGCCGCCTACCGTCACTCGCTTCCCGAGCTGGGGCGCTTCCAGCCGTACCAGGACAAGGACATGTGGGGCTTCTCGGTCACGGTGCCGTCGGACGAGTGGAAGGAAGCGGTGACCCGGCTCGGCACGATGCTCTCGCATCCCGAGATCGACAGCGTGACCGTGGACGCGACGCGTCTCTATGTCCTCGACGCGCTCAACAAGTGGAGCGAGAACGATCAGGCCCAGCGCTCCTGGAGCATCTTCCCCACCAAGTACCAGGTGAGCGGATACCGGCTCCCGGCGCTCGGGACGCGGTACAACCTCATGACGATGCCCTACGGCACCATCATGGATTGGTACAAGACCTTCGTCGTGCGGGGGAATCTCGTCGTCTCCGTCTTCGGGGACGTCACGCCGTCCGAGGTCGGACCCGCCGTGGATCACGCCTTCGCCGACCTGTCGAGCAAGCCGTTCCAGCCGCCGCCCGTGGCGAAGGAGCCGCCCTTCGAGGACTTCCGAGAGAAGTGGGATCTGGGAGCCGGGACGGCCAGCACGGTGAACCTCGCCTTCAATGGCCCTCCGGCCCGGAGCCGCGACATCCCCACGTTCTACGTCATCAACTCGCTCCTGAGCGGGCCTCGCGGCTGGTTCGAGACGTACATGAATTCGAACGAAGCGCTGTTCAAGGGCTCATCCTCGATCGTGTCCCAGAGCATCGACGAGTCGCCGCTCATCGCGTCGGTCGTCATCGCGGGCCCGATGGTCGAGGAGGACGGGGTGAAGCTGCTCTTCCGGCAGTTCAAGAAGGTGGCCTTCTACGAGATGACCGCCGAGGAGGCGGATACGCTCCGCTTCGCGAAGATCCACGCGGCGGGAACGTATCTGAGCCTTCTCGGGACGAACACGTCGCGCGCCTTCCAGTGGGGACGTGCGGAAGTGTTCGGGCTCGGCATGGAATATCCGCTCACGCTTCCGGTGAAGATCGACGCGGTCACCGCCGAGGACGTGCAGGCCGTCGGGCTCGCCTACTTCGAGAAGGACCAGTTCAACCGCAAGCCCTACGCCATCACGGAAACAAGACCCGGCGGCTGGTAGCGTGGCGAGCGAGGCCGTCGCGGTCATCGCGACCGTCCGGAACGAAGCGGCCTCCATCGACCGCCTCCTCGATTCGCTCCTCTCGGGATCCCGCACGCCCGACGAGATCGTGATCGCCGACGGCGGGTCCACCGACGGCACCCTCGAACGCCTGCGCGCCCGCGCGGGCTCCGAAGCGCGGATCCGCGTGCTCGTCGCTCCCGGGAATCGAAGCGTGGGGCGGAACGCCGCCGTGCGCGCGGCGCGGTCGGAGGTGATCGCCTGCACCGACGCCGGCGTCGACGTCGACCGCGAGTGGCTCGACCGGATCACGCGGCCCTTCGCCAACCCAGACGTGGACGTGGTCGCCGGCTTCTACCAGCCCGCCGGCGAGACTTCCTTCGAGCGCGCGGCCGGCGTTGTGTCGGCGCCGCGGCTCGAGGAGATCGACCTCGAGCGATTTCTTCCCTCGACGCGTTCCGTCGCGTTCCGTCGCGCCGCGTTCGAGCGCGTCGGCGGGTTCGACGAGGCGCTGTGGCACAACGAGGACACGCCGTTCGCGCTCGCGCTGAAGGAGGCGGGCTGCCAGTTCGCATTCGCGCCCGACGCCATCGTTCGCTGGCGGCCGCGCGGCGATCTGCGCGCGTTCATGCACCAGCATCGGAGGTTCGGGACCGGCGACGGCGAAGCGCGCGTGCAGAGCTGGTTCTACGCCACGATCGCCGTGAAGTACGCGATGGCCGTGGTGCTGTTCGTGGCGGGATTCTGGTTGCGGGCGGCGTGGTGGCTCTTGGGCCTGGGCGTTGCGCTGTTCATCGCCACACAGGCTCGTCGCGGCGAAGGGCGGTTGGGGTTGTGGGAGCGGCTGGTCGGCGTGCCCGCGTTGAAGGTGGCCTACGATCTGGCCTACCTCTCCGGGTACGTGAAGGGTAGGCTTGGACCACCCGCCTCGGCGCGTCCCGCGCCCGGGCGCTCGTAGAGGAGGTCGCGATGGCTGAGGGAACGCGGGTCTTCCGTCGCTCGAGCAACAGGATGATCGCCGGCGTGTGCGGCGGCATCGCCGAGTACTTCGGCTGGCCTCCGGATCGCGTACGGATCGCCTATGTCCTCTTGTCGATCCTCAGCATCGCGTTCCCCGGGATCCTGGTTTACCTGCTCCTGTGGCTCGTCATGCCGGGGCCGGCGGGGACGTAGTGGGGTTCTGCGTCTTCTGCGAGATCGTCGCGGGCCGGATCCCCAGCTACAAGGTCTGGGAGGACCGCGACTTCATCGCGTTCCTGGACATCAAGCCGATCCGCCCGGGGCACATCCTGCTGGTGCCTCGAGAGCACCACGAAGCGGTGTTCGATATGCCGCCGGACCTGTATGACCGCACGTTTCGAGCTGCTCGCCGCTTGGCGGCTCCGCTCGGGAAACACTTCAACGTGCCTCGGGTCGGGATCGTGGTGGAAGGATTCGGCGTCGCCCACGCCCACGTGCATCTCGTGCCGATCTCGGAGGCGGGGCAGCTCAATCCGGCGCTGGCGAGTGAGGCGTCCGGAGAAGACTTGAAGCGCACGCGGGACGCCTTGGCTCCCGCGCTCGAGCACTAAGCCCCCGCCGCGATTTCCTCCTCCGGCTCGTCCGGGGTGTCCTCCGGCCGCGGATTGAAGATCGCGGCCAGCTCGCTCCGGAGCTGGCCCTCGTCGAGGTTCCACTTGAGCTCGCCCTTGTGGGCGATCGAGATGGCGCCGGTCTCCTCGCTCACCACGAAGACGCAGGCGTCCGTCTCCTCGGCCAGGCCGAGCGCGGCGCGGTGCCGCGTGCCGAGCAGGGGCGACAACCCCGCGGTCGCGCTCAGGGGCAGGATGCATCCAGCCGCCGAGATCTGATCTCCGCGGATCACCACGGCGCCGTCGTGGAGCGGCGAGTGCGGCGTGAAGATCGTCTCCAGCAATTCCTTCGTCACCGAGGCGTCGAGCTTGGTGCCGGTCTCGATGTAGTCCCGGAGCCCCATGTCCCGCTCGACCACGATCAAGGCGCCCCGGCGCTCGCGGCTCATCTCCTCCACGGCGCTCAGGATCTCCTTCAGCACGCCTCCTTCGCCGACGCGGATGAGGGCGCGCAAGAGCCGGTTCTGGCCGATGTGGGTGAGCACCGCGCGGAGCTCGGGCTGGAAGAGGATCACGAACAGGATCACCCAGACGGTCTTCAGGCTGCCGATGATCCAGTTGAGCGCGCTCAGCCGGAACCACTGCGCCACGATCGAGGCGATCACGATGAACACGAGCCCGACGAACATCTGGGCCGCGCGCGTCCCTTTGATCATGGCGAAGAGCCTGTAGAACAGGAACGCCACGGCCAGGACGTCGATCAGGTCGACGAGGAACTGGGGACGAATCTCGATCACGCGCGCTTCTCCGTAAGGGCTCTCGCCGTCTCCACCACGGCGCCTTCACTAAGCAAAGCTTCGGCCAGCGTCAACGCGTCGCGGGTCGCCCGGACGTCGTGGGTGCGGAAGATCCGCGCGCCGAGGGCGTAGGCCGCGACCGTCGCGCCGAGTCCGGCGGCGAGGCGGTCGTCGACGGGCTCGTCGGTCAGCGCGCCGAGGAACGATTTCCGCGACACTCCGATGTACAAGGGGCGGCCCAGATCGGTCAAGCGGGGAAGCCCGCGCAGCACGCCCACGCTGTGGACTGGCCGCTTCGAGAAGCCGACGCCGGGATCCAAAGCGATCGTTTCCTCCGGAACGCTACGCACGAGCGCCCGCCGCATGGCCATGTAGAGCTCCCAGCGTACTTCGTCCACGACGTCGTCGTAGTCCTTCATCTCGGCGTCGTGGAACCCGGAGGGTCCGCCCCGGGAGTGCATCAGCACCAAACCGGCCCCTGCTTCGGCCACGACGTCGGCCAGACCGGGCTCGTACGCGAGGGCGGTCACGTCGTTGATCATGGCGGCGCCTTCCGCGAGGGCGCGGCGGGCCACTTCGGCGCGGTAGGTGTCGACGGACAGAGGGACGCTCCCGGCCCGCGCTCGGAGCGCCTTCACCACGGCCCCGATCCGCGTCCACTCCTCCTCGGCTCCGACCGGCTCGCCCGCGCCCGGACGCGTGCTCTGGCCTCCGACGTCGATCGCGTCGGCGCCTTCCTCGATCATGCGCTCGGCATGGCGGGCGGCCTCGCGAGGCTCAACGAAGCGACCCCCGTCCGAGAAGGAATCGGGGGTCACGTTCAGGATGCCCACGACGCGGGGCGTGCGGGTGAGGTCCCACCGGCCGAACCGGTGGGCGAAGATCAGCGGAGCACGCGCCACCTCGGCGCGCTCCACAACGTCGTTCTGGCGCACGATGTCACGCGAGCCCCGGGCTTTCGGTGGGATGCACGCGCGGCGGAGCCTTCTCGCGCTTCGGCTCCTCGACCGGGGCCGCCGCGGGCGTCGGCCTGTTGTCGCCGCCGCCGTCGCGCCGGATCGGCTCGAGCTTCTCGCCGCGAAGCACCTTCTCGACTTCCTCGCCGTCCAGGACCTCGCGCTCGAGGAGCGCCAGCGCGAGGAGGTGGAGCTTGTCGAGGTTGTCGGTGAGGAGCTGGCGTGCCCGGTTGGAAGCCCCTTCCACCAAGCCGCGCACTTCCTCATCGATTGCGATGGCCGTCTTCTCGCTGAAGTCCTTGTGCTGCGAGATCTCGCGCCCGAGGAAGACGAACTCCTCCTTGCTCCCGAGCGTGATCGGGCCGAGCCGCTCGCTCATGCCCCATTCGCAGACCATGCGCCGCGCGATGTTCGTGGCGCGCCGGATGTCGTCGGAGGCGCCCGTCGTGAGCTGATTGAGCACGATCTGCTCCGCCGCGCGGCCGCCCATCATGTGCGTGAGGATCTGGAGCCAGTAGTCGCGCGAGAACGAGTGCCGCTCGTCCTGCGGCAGGTAGGCCGTGAGACCGAGCGCCCGTCCGCGCGGAATGATCGTGACCTTGTGCACCTTGTCGCTGCCGGGCTGGAGCCACGCCACGAGCGCGTGTCCCGCCTCGTGGTACGACGTGCTCCGCTTCTCGGCGTCCGAGATGACGAGGCTCCGGCGCTCGGTGCCCATCATCACCTTGTCCTTCGCGTCCTCGAAGTCGAGCGTGTTGACGCGCTTGTGATTCCGGCGCGCCGCGAGGAGCGCCGCCTCGTTCACGAGGTTCGCGAGATCGGCGCCCACCATGCCCGGCGTGCCGCGCGCGATCGTGTT
Source organism: Candidatus Eiseniibacteriota bacterium (assembly GCA_035716085.1). Classification (GTDB taxonomy): domain Bacteria; phylum Eisenbacteria; class RBG-16-71-46; order SZUA-252; family SZUA-252; genus WS-9. The sequence continues at coordinate 24,033 of DASTKC010000214.1, forward strand.
CAGGTTGACGTCGTCGCCCACCGGTATGTTGCGGGTGTGCACGCGAAGGATGCCCTCTCGACCGCGCACGTCCGGCACGTCCACGACGATCTGCCGGTCGAAGCGGCCGGGCCGCAGCAAAGCCGGATCCAGCACGTCGGGACGGTTCGTGGCGGCGATCAGGATCACGCCGTCGTTCGACTCGAAGCCATCCATCTCGACGAGGAGCTGGTTCAGCGTCTGCTCGCGCTCGTCGTGCCCGCCGCCGAGGCCCGCGCCGCGATGGCGGCCGACCGCGTCGATCTCGTCGATGAAGATGATGCAGGGGGCGTTTCGCTTCCCCTGGTCGAAGAGATCGCGCACACGCGACGCGCCCACGCCGACGAACATCTCGACGAAGTCGGAGCCCGAGAGCGAAAAGAACGGCACGCCTGCCTCGCCCGCGACCGCCTTGGCGAGGAGCGTCTTGCCCGTGCCCGGAGGACCGAGCAGGAGCGCGCCCTTCGGGATGCGTCCGCCGAGGCGCTGGAATTTCTTCGGATCGCGCAGGAACTCGATGATCTCCTCCAGCTCCTGCTTCGCCTCGTCGGCGCCCGCCACGTCCTTGAACGTGACCTTGGGGCTCGACTCGAGCGCGACCTTCGGACGGCTCTTCCCGAATTTCATCGCGCTCGCGCCGCCCGATTGGATCTGGCGGATCATCACCATCCAGAGCACGAGGAGCGCGACGAACGGGATGTACCCGAGCGCGATGCTCCACCAGTTCATGCCCTGGGGCTTGGAGTTGACCATGGCGTTCGGATCCTTGGCGAGGATCGCGCGGCCGATGTCCTTGTCCTCAGCCGGCAGGTAGACCTTGAAGAAGACGTAGGAGACCGGGCGCCCCTCCACGTGCGTGAGCTGGCTCTGCTTCAGCTCGCCGACGACCTCACGCTCGATGATGGTCGAGGACTTGATGTTCGCCAGGTCGATCTGCTGGAGGAACTCCGAGTAGGGAATCTCGTGCGTCTTCGCGCGCATCTCGGTGTAGATCTGGACGAACACGAGCACGGCGAGCACGAGGATCACCCAGAGGAGCGCGGTGCGAAGTGGCCTGGCCGGCCCGAACGGCGTGGGCTTGCGCTGGGGCGGGCGAGGCGGCGGCGCGGGGCGTCGCGAGGGACGGCCGTTGGACGGCTTGTTGGAACGCGCGTAGGGGCGCGGATCCCAGTTCACAGGGGTCAATTCGGTACCTCGGCTTGGGTTCGGGGTCACGTACAGAGGTTCCTTTCGGTTCATCGGCAGACGAGCCGGAGGTCTCAAGCTCTTGGATGTTCCCGGATCGCTTCGGCTTCGCGCATCCGGCGGTCGAGAACGATGCGGCCACCGTCCCGGTACGCCCGCACCTGGCCGGGCAGATCAAGGGACCGCGGTCGCGTCGTCGTCGCCAGGGTGAGAAGGGACTCGATGTGCGCCCCCGCGATCTCACGGAGGCTTCCGGTCAGCTCCTGCAGGGCGAGACGAAACACGTAAGCTCTCAACGGTTTAGGGTACTGGACGAGCCGGGTCGCGTCCAGCGCGATCTGACCCGGCTCGCTCAAGACGATCGCTTCGGCGAGCCGCTCCCGGGCGATCGCGACGAGGATCTCGTCGGCGTCGCGCGCGGCCGACGCGGTCCGAAGGAGCGCCTCGCGGGCCGATGGGTTGAGGCGCGAACGGACCAGCGGGAGCACGTCCCTGCGGATGAAATTCCTCGCGGGAAGGGATGTCTCGTTGGTGGAATCCACCCGATAGTTCACCCCGCGGCGTCGCAAATACTCCTGAATTTGCTCCCGCGTCACATCGAGGAGCGGGCGGGCAATCCGCGTGCCCCGCACCTTCCCTCGAACCGGCATCCCGGACAGTCCTCGCAAGCCCGCCCCGC
>DASTKC010000215.1:0-7675 GCA_035716085.1 Candidatus Eiseniibacteriota bacterium
CGCGTCGATCGGGATCGAGCAGGCCTTTGCGGCGCACGGGATGAAGCTGCCGGCATTGGGGCGCGGCAAGGCCGGTTCGGGACCCCGGGCGCGCGCGGCCGCCGGGCGTCGAGCGGGCGCCGGCCGGGAGCGCGTCGCACCGTCCCGGGCGCTCCGTGCGCTCGATCCCGACCGCCCCGGCGGCGCCGCCGCCATGAACGCGGCGCTGGGCCTACCCGGGCATGCCCGCCTGAAGCGCACGACGCTCCCCGGCCGGCTCGGAAGCGGAGTGCGGGAGCAGTTCATCCATCGGGATTGGATCCGCGTGCGGCATCCTGCATTTCGCAGGCGGGGTGGCGTGCTCGTGAGGGTGCTCTGCGGCTGCACGCTTACACGAGGCCCGTCGGGCGACGTCGAGGAGGCCACGATCGCGCCGCATCCACATCCTACCCCGGCAGAGATGACCCGCCGCGTGCGCCGCTGGCTTGCTCTCGGCGCCATCGACATGGGCCGTGATGGAACACAGTCGAGCCGCGCTCACTTCAAGGCGAGGACACCGTTTCGCGTGGGGCGTGGCGGCGTGCTGGAGCGCGTTTACTTCGAGTAGAACTGGCCCAAGGCCAGCCGATGCCGGACGAGCGTGCGGAAACCAGCAACGTGCGACGTCGCAAGTTCGGAACGAGCAATCACTCGTCCTGGGACGAGTCCCCTACCTCGCCGCTGCGCGCTCCCGGATCGCGGTTCGTCCGCCCGGCTTCAGATCCACGACCTCGATGCCCGAGCCCTTGAGCGCTTCCTTCAACGCCGCGGGCGTTCCATGGAGCGCGGGGAACGTGGAGTGGTGGATCGGCACCACCGTCTTCGCGCCGATCATCTTCGCGGCAAGCGCGGCTTCCGGCGGCGCCATGGTGAAGAGATCTCCAATCGGCAGGACGGCGACGTCCGGCTTGTAGATCTCGCCGTGGAGCTTCATGTCCCCGAAGACGGCCGTGTCCCCCGTGTGGTAGACGCGCGTCCCGTCCTCGAACTGGATCAGGAAGCCGCAGGCTTCGCCTCCCGGGAAGAACGAGTCCCCTTCCCGGATGCTGCTCGTGTGCACCGCGTGGAGCATCGTGACGCGGATGCCATGCAGCTCGACCGAGCCTCCCTTGTTGATTCCGTTCACCTTGTCGATCTTACGCAACCCCAGGTATTCCCCGATCTCGAAGTTGCAGACGATGTCCGGGCCGTAGCGCCGCGCGATCGTGAGACAGTCGTCGAAGTGGTCGTAGTGACCGTGCGTGATGAGCATGAGGTCCACCGCGCCGAGATCCTTGTCGGAATCGGGCGTCGCCGGATTGTGGTCGAGCCAGGCGTCGACCAGGACCGACTTCCCCCGCGGCGATTGATAGAGCACGGTCGCGTGACCGAGCCACGTGATCGAGAGTCCTTCGTGCTTCTCCATGACAACCTCCCCGGCCGCGGCGCGGCCGCTCAGCTTCGTTTGAGGCGGGGCGCCTTCCGGCCGCGTGCGGCCGTGCGCGCCACGCTCGTGCTTCGCTTCCGTTTGGATTTGGCAGCCACCTTGCGAGCCTTGCCGCTCGTTCGCGTGGGCACGGCCCGCGCCGCCCGCCGCTCTCCCCGCTCCGCCGCCATCCTGCGCTCCCACGGCGGGACGTTCCCCGCGAGGAAGTACTTCGCGCTCGGGCAGAGATCCTGGACGGGGCACACCGGACACTTGGGCTTCCGCGCATCGCACACGCGCCGCCCGTGGAAGATGATCAAGTGCGAGTATTCGATCCAGTCCTCGCGCGGGATCGCCTTCATGAGGTCGTGCTCGATCTTCTCGACCTTGCCGTTCCGGGTCAAGCCGAGCCGCCGCGACACGCGCGCGACGTGCGTGTCGACCACGACCCCTTCCGCCACGCCGTAGGAGACGCCGAGCACCACGCTCGCCGTCTTTCGCGCCACGCCGGGAAGTCGCAGGAGCTCGTCCATCGAACGCGGAACGACGCCGCCGAATTCCCCGACCAGCCGCTCCGAGGCCCCGCGGATCGATTTCGACTTGTTTCGGAAGAACCCGGTGGTCCGGACCAGCTCCTCGAGCTCCTCCTGCGACGCGCGGCTCATCGCCTCCGCGTCCGGGAACCGGGCGAACAAGGTCGGCGTGACCATGTTCACCCGCGCGTCCGTGCATTGCGCGGAGAGAATGGTGGCGATCAGGAGCTCGAACGGATTCCGGTGATCCAGCGCGCACTTCGCGTCGGGATAGGCGGTGCGGAGCCTTGTGAGAAGAAGCGGAACGTCCACGTCAGTTCCGCCGAGGCTCGCCGGGGAAGAGATGGCGGAGGCGGTCGATCGAGTCCTGCACGGCGGAGGTGTCGCGCAGGAAGTCGTGCACGGCCCGGTAGCGGAGCTCCAGGCTCTCCATCTCGAGAAGCCGCTGCTTCTCGGCAGGATCGACGTTCAGGTACATGGCGATGGTGTTGAGGATCGCGTCGGTGCCCATGTGCGGCCCGAAGACGCCGGTCAGGTCGAACCCCGCGGCGCGCGCCGCGCCGGCCTTCTGGAAGAGCTCGAGGAGCTCGTTCGCCAGCTCGGCCGACCCGGGGGCGCCGACCCAGCTCGAGTCCTCCTGGATCCGCTGCACCCGTGCGATCCGGTAGGGCTCGTTCCGATCGAAGGACTGGATGGACGCCTTGTACTCGCCGTGGAGCGCGACGTTGTAGCGCCCGTCGGGGAGGAGCTTGTGCTCCGCGATCCGCCCCACGCATCCGATCTCGTGCACCTCGGGCGAGCCGTAGTAATTCCCTTCCCAGCCCGGCTTCAAGAGGACCACGCAGACGGTCTGGTCTCCGCGCAGGGATTCCTCCATCATCAGACGGTAGCGGGGCTCGAAGACGTGCAGGGCGAGGATGGTTTTCGGGAAGAACACCACGTTGGGAAGCGGGAAGACAGGACGTGCCTCCAGAACGCTCATCGATGAATGCTACCACAGCGAACGCGGGCCGGAGCCCGGCGGGCAGAGGAGCCGCAACAGGCTCCGCCGAGGCGATCGACCTCGCCGCCGCGATCCGCGAGGAGGCCCACCGCCTCGGCTTCGACGCGGTCGGATTCGCGCGCGCCGAGGCGCACCCGCACGGCGAACGGCTCCGCGCCTGGCTCGAGTCGGGCAGCCACGGCACGATGGACTGGATGGCGCGCGAGCCCGAGCGGCGCGCCGATCCGCGCGCGGCGCTCGCCTCCGCGCACACGGTGATCTCGGTGGCGGCCTCGTACTACCGTGGTGACTGGCCGCGCGGCTCCGCGACCTCCGGTCGGGAAACCAAGGACGGCGCCGCCTGGACCGGCCGCATCGCCCGTTACGCCTGGGGCCGCGATTACCACAAGCGCCTCAAGAAGCGGACCCTCCACCTCGGGCGAGCGATCCGTCGCTTGAAGCCCGGCGTCCGCTTCGCGCTCTACGTCGACACCGGACCGATGCTCGACCGCGCGTGGGCGGAGCGCGCGGGGATCGGATGGATCGGCAAGAACACGAACGTCATCCGCCAGGGGGCGGGATCCTGGTGCTTCCTGGGGGAGATCATCACGGACCTGGACCTCCCGCCGTCGCGGCCGGCCGGCAATCACTGCGGGACGTGCGAGCGCTGCATCCCCGCGTGCCCCACCGGCGCGATCACCGCTCCGTACCAGCTCGATGCGCGCCGATGCATCAGCTACCTCACGATCGAGCACGAAGGGCCGATCCCGATCGAGCTCCGCCCCGCGATCGGCGCGCGGATCTTCGGGTGCGACGATTGCCAGGAGGTCTGCCCCTGGAATCGATTCGCGACGCCCACGGCGCTGCCCGAGTTCGCGGAGCGGCCCGACCAGCAGACGCCCGAGCTGATCCCGCTCCTCGCCCTCGACGACCGCGCATTCCGCGAGCGATTCGCCGGCACGGCCCTGCGCCGCGCGGGCCGCGACCGCTTCGTCCGGAACACCGCCGTCGCGCTGGGCAACGTGGGCGACGAGCGCGCGGTTCCGGCGCTCGCTCAGGCGCTCCACGGCGATCCCGATCCGACCGTCCGCGGCCATGCCGCGTGGGCGCTCGGGCGCATCGGCGGGAGCGCCGCGCGCGATGGCCTTCTCCGCGCGCTCGATCGCGAGCGCGATCCCAAGGCGCGCTCCGAGATCGAGTATGCTCTTTCCACGGACACCGATCCCTCGACCACGAAGGAGCCATGACATGAAACGCACGCTGGCCTTGCTCACCCTGCTGGCACTCGCCGTCTTCCTCCCCTCCGGCGCGACGGCGGGCGAGATGATCACGTTCCCGAAGGGTTCCGGAACGAACGGTGGCTATCTCGCGGTCCCCAAGGGCAACGGCACGCATCCGGCGGTCGTCGTCGTCCACGAATGGTGGGGCATCAGCGACTGGATCAAGGGCCGGACCGACGCCCTGGCCGCGCTGGGATACGTCGCGCTCGCGGTCGATCTCTATGGCGGCAAGGTCGCGAAGGACAACGACGAGGCGCACGAATACATGAGCGGGCTCGTCGATGAGGATGCGGTCGCCTCGCTCCGCGCGGGCGCCGACTACCTCCGCTCGCGGAAGGACGTCCGCGCGCAAGCCATCGGAACGATCGGCTGGTGCATGGGCGGGAAGTACGCGATCCGCCTGGCCGCGGCCGATCCGGGCATCAGCGCGTGCGTGATGTACTACGGCGCTCCCATCACCGATGCGGACAAGATCAAGGAGATCCAGGCCTCGGTGCTCGGCAATTTCGGCGGAGACGACAAGGGACCGAGCCCCGACCAGGTGAAGACCTTCGAGACCGCGCTTCGGGGGGCCGGCAAGAGGGTGGACTTCAAGATCTACCCGGGCGCGGGGCATGCATTCGCCAACTCCACGAATCCCTTCGGCACCTACAAGCCCGACTATGCGAAGGACGCCTGGGCCCGCACGAGCCGGTTCTTCGACAAGGAGCTGAAGAAGGCATCGGTCCCCAAGAGCCACTGATGCTGCCGCGTCCATCGAGCCGCCGGAGGTCCGGCCGATGAGGTCCGACGAGCCACCGCGGACGGTGCGCCGTCACGAGGTGGCGGCCGGCATCATCTGGGACGGCGCGCGCGTCCTGATCGCGCGGCGGCAGGACGGGGATCACCAGGGAGGACGGTGGGAGTTCCCCGGGGGCAAGCGCCACGATCGCGAGACGATCGAGGAATGCTTGAAGCGCGAGATGCGGGAGGAGATCGGGATCGACGTCGAGGTGGGGGCGCTCTGGCGCGCGCTCACACACGTCTATCCGGATCGGACCGTGACCCTCTACTTCCATCTCTGCCGCGCGCGCGCCGGAACGCCCCGTCCGATCGAGTGCGCCGAGATCCGGTGGGTCGATCCCACGGATCTCCACGCCCTTCCGTTCGTCGAGGGAGACATCCAGGTCCTGCCCGACCTCGTTCGTGATCTCGTCGCCCGAGCCGTTTGAGATCGAGGGAGCGGACGGCGGTCCGCTCCGCGGCGATCTCTACGCCTCCGCAACGAACGAGCCACGCGCCGTTCTCCTCTGCCACGGATTTCGCGGCTACAAGGACTGGGGCTTCATCCCCCTCCTCGCCTCCACGATCGCCTCGCAGGATACGCCCGTCGCCGCTTTCAACATGTCCGGCTCCGGCGTCGCAACCCCGGACGGCGCCTTCACCGAGCGCGAGCGGTTCCGAAAGAACACGTACGCGGCGGAGCTCGACGACATCGACCGCGTGGCGCGCTGGCTGCGGCAAAGACTCGATGCAAGCGGGCCAGGCTTCGGCCTTGGTCTTATCGGTCACAGCCGGGGCGGCGCGATGGCGCTCCTCTACGCCGCCTCGCATCCCGAGGTCCGCACGGTCGTGTCGCTCGCGGCGCCGTCCCGGATCGGCGTCTGGCCCGAGGTCGCGTTCGAAGCCTGGCGCGACCACAGGCCCCACGTCGTTCGCGATTTCCGCACGCGCGCCGAGCTTCCGCTAGGACCGGAGATCTACGGCGACATCGAGCGAAACGGCGCGCGGTACGACCTCCGTCGCGCCGCCGCGTCGCTTGCGGTTCCCTATCTCGTCGTCCAGGGAGATCGCGACCGCTCGGTGCCGCTCGAGGAAGGACAGACGCTCGCGTCGTGGGGACCGTCCGGGACGACGGAGCTGGCGATCATCAAAGGAGCGGGGCATTCGTTTCAGGCGGGAGACAAGATCCGCCGCACCCCGCCGCAGCTCCTCGAGATGATCGAGCGCGTGTCGGCCTGGGTGCGGCGGACGATGAAGCCGGACGCGCGCGAGGCGCGCCCGTAGAGCGTTACGACTTCGCCGGCGGGGCCGGCTGATCCGGACGGATCACGCCTTCCACGTTGATCTTGATGTCGACGTCGTCGCCGAGCATCGTGCCCCCCTGGTCGAGCGTCTTGTTCCAGAGAATTCCGAAGTCCTTCCGGTTGATCGATGTGGTCGCCTCGAAACCGGAGCGCTGCTCGCCCTGGCGGGACGGCCCCGCGCCCAGGAACGTGACCTCGAGCGTCACAAGCTTCGTCACGCCATGCATCGTGAGATTGCCGTCCACCTTCAGCTTGTTCTCGCCGTCTGCCGTCACCTTGGTGCTCACGAACGTGAGCGCCGGGAACTTGACGACATCGAAGAAATCCTCGGAGCGAAGGTGGTTGTCCCGCTTCTCGTTCTTCGTGTCGATGCTGGCGGGATCGATGTCCGCCTTCACGCTCGAGTTCTCGGGCTTCTGCGGATCGTAGACGACCGAGCCGGTGAATTTGCTGAACGTGCCCGGCACCTTGCTGAAGAAGTGCCGGATGGAAAAGCCTACCTGCGAGTGGCTCGGGTCGATGGACCAGGTAGCCGGGGCGGCCGAAGCGGCGGACGCGAAGGCCAGCGTGAGGGCCAGGAATGTTGCCGAAATGAGCTTCCTCATGAACCTGCTCCTCCTTGGGGGGGCGGGCGGCCTTGAAGCGGGAACGCCGTTTGCCTACTATCCGATGAACTCACACTTGGATGCGGCGACTCGGGCCCCGGTTTCGACCTCCTCGACGGCCCATGGCATCTAACCCGTGGAGAGGACCGATGTTCCATGGCTGAGACCCGAGACCTCATCATTCTAGGCTCCGGCGCCGCCGGGCTCACGGCCGCAATCTATGCGGCCCGGGCGGAGCTGCATCCACTTGTGGTGGAAGGAATTCAGGTGGGCGGCCAGCTCACCACGACCACCGAGGTCGAGAACTACCCGGGCTTCCGCGACGCGATCATGGGGCCCGCCTTGATGGCCGAGATGAAGGCCCAGGCCGAGCGCTTCGGGACCGAATTCCTCCAGGCCGACGCCGAAAAGGTCAACCTGCGCGCCCGGCCGTTCGAGATCCACGCCGGCGGCCAGGTCCTGAGAGCCCGGGCGCTCATCATCGCGACCGGAGCCTCCGCCAAGCTTCTCGGAATCCCGAGCGAGGGGAAGCTCCTGGGGCACGGCGTGTCGGCGTGCGCCACGTGCGACGGCTTCTTCTTCAAGCAGAAGCGCCTGTTCGTGGTGGGCGGCGGCGACACGGCGATGGAAGAGGCGACGTTCCTCACCAAGTTCGCGAGCAAGGTCACGATCGTCCATCGGCGCGACACGCTCCGCGCGTCCAAGATCATGCAGGAGCGGGCGCGCGCCAATCCCAAGATCGACTTCATCTGGAATTCCGACGTGGTCGAGATCCACGACCTGGAC
>DASTKC010000216.1:0-3524 GCA_035716085.1 Candidatus Eiseniibacteriota bacterium
CGCGAGGCCCAGCGCTCCGCGAGCAGCTTCGTCAAGACCGCGGGCTCGACCGGCTTTACCAGATGATGATCGAAGCCGGCCTCCTTTGTCCGCAAGCGATTCTCGTCGTGCCCCCAGCCGGTCACGGCGATCAGCAAGGGGGAGTCGCCGCCGGCCTGCTGCCGGATCGTGCGAGCAGCCTCGTATCCGTTGAGGCGCGGCATCCCGATGTCGAGGAGGACGACGTCGGGGCGGTATTGCAGCGCGATCTCGACGGCCTCGTATCCGTCGTACGCGACTCTCACATCGTGGCCCTTCGCGCGCAACATCATCGCGAGGCTGTCCGCGCTGTCCCTCAGATCGTCCACCACCAGAATCCTGCTTCGCGGCGTCGTCATCCCTGCCTCCACCTCGTCATCCGGCCGCCCTGATGCGGGACCCACCGCGCCCCGCGCCACGGGCAGTCGCACCGTGAACTCGCACCCCTTCCCCAATCCATCGCTCGCGGCCGTCACCGCGCCGCCGTGGATCTCCACGATCTGCTTCACCAGCGTGAGGCCGATCCCGAGGCCGCCCTGCGAGCGGTCGAGGGAACGGTCAATCTGGAAGAACGGCTCGAAGACGCGCGGCAGCATCTCCGCGCGGATCCCCACCCCGTTGTCCTTCACCCGGATCACCGCATCGTCGCCGTCGCGATCCGCCGTGAGCTTGATCTTGCTCCCGGGCTCGCTGTAGCGCGCCGCGTTGTTCAGGAGATTCGAGATCACCTGCGCGATGCGGGTCGAGTCCGCGTCGAGGAGGATCGGTTCCCCGGCGATCTTCATCGAGAGGTGATGCCCGCCCGCGACGATCATGGGATGGCTCGACTCCGCGGCATGGCGGATCACTTCGGCCACGCGGATGCGCTCCTTCCGGATCGCCAGCGTGCCCGCGCTCACGCGGCTCACGTCGAGCAGATCGTCGAGGAGGCGCCCCATGTGGCCCACCTGCCGCTCGATCACTTCCTGGCAGTACGGAAGCTTGTCCGGGAGGAGCGCGACCGCGTTGCGAATCGGCGCGAGTGGATTCCGCAGCTCGTGGGCGAGCGTCGCGAGGAACTCGTCCTTGCGGCGGTCGGCCTCGCGCAGCATCTCCTCGCTCCGCTTGAGCGCCCGCTCGACGCGCACGCGCTCCACGATCTCGCGGTTCGCGCGAGCGTAGAGATCGGCGTTCTGGAGCGCCACAGCCATGGGGGCGACGAGACTCCGGAGTGTGTCGAGATGCTCCTTCGTGTACGCGTTGACCCTGTCGCTCATCACCTGCACCACGCCGACGACGGAGCCATCGAGCTTGATCGGGACCATCACGGCGCACTTCGCTCCGGGAGGAGCGGCGCCGGGGCGGTTCAGATCGCGCACCGTGCCGCCCTTGCCGACGTCGTAATAGCGCCCTCCCGAATTCTTCACGCGCTTCTCGACGTCCTGGTAGAGCCGCCCTTCCCCGGTGCGGATGACTTCGGTCTGCATGCCGCCCGACTTCGCGAGATCGATCGTGATCGGCGGGAGCGCCGCGGCGTCGAACGGCGCGCCGCCAGCCCAGCCGTACACGCACCGCGCGGTGCAGCTCGACGGGTCGTACGACGACACGATCATCCCGTCGATCGGCATCGCGCGCGCGGCCAGCTCGCGGAGTCCGTCGTAGATCTCGTCCGTGACGAGCGTGCCGGAGAGGCGCTGCGCCGCCTCGTACATGAGGTGCGCCCGCCCGAGCTTCTCGAGCCTGCGCTTCGCGCGGAGGAGCGAGTCGTAGAGGAGGAAGATCGCGATGATGGCCGAGGCGATGAACACGATGGAGAGCACGTGCTCGGCGGGATTGTCGCTCGCTGTGAGAAGGCCGGCGATCGCGGCTCCCGCAGCGAAGATCGTGATCACGGCCCAGCGGCGTCGTGGATACCGCATAGGAACGTCGGTCGGCGCGAGCGGGCTTTGGCCGTTGCGGTCGGGCACAACGAACTCCGAATTCGTCGAGAGATCGGTTTTTAGCGAGCAGGTCTCGGGGTCGGCTTGCCCACGATCAGTGTCCCGAGATGGGGGGAGTATACCCGCGTAGAAATGGGGTCCAAGAATTTTTGTGGAAGGTGTGGATAATTTTTGGGTCTAGGCCCTTAGGGGGCCGAACCCGCGACTGTGGCTCCGTTTAGGGGCTTGGATGGGGTCCAAAATACCGTGGGTTTGGCTCCGGTTCTTCGTGCGGTCGGGAGGGGTGCTCCGAAATGTCGTGGCGGGTGAAACCGCCGCGGAGGCATCGGCTCTCACGATGCCCCTCGCGACGTGGATCGCCGCTCGAGGGGAGCGGTTTGCGGCTCGGCGGCCCGGCGTGGCGGCGTGGCGGCTCGGCGACGCGGGGACCGCCGGCCCCGACCGCGGCTAGTGGGTGACCGCCGCGCAGGCCTGGAGCGAGAAGTCGCTCTTCAGCCGCACGGAGACCGAGTTGATCTCGTCGAGATCGTCGTCGGCCTTGCCGGTCGCGACTCCTCGGCCCGCGGGGTTGCCCGTGTACTCCCCGATCACGTCCTCCTGGCTGTAGGGCTCCAGCTCGCACGTACCGTTGTCGTAGTAGAGCGAGACGTACTGCGTGCCGGGCGTCAATCCCTCGGCCCGGACGACGATCTGCGTCCCTTTCGCCAGCGCCGTGAGCTCGACCGTTCCGCTGATCCCCGACCCGTTGACCGGGCTCAGTGTGGCGGTGACGTGCTTGCCAGCCGCGTCGGCCCCCGACACCGTGAGTAACGCGAACACCGCTAGAAGAACGAGGGACCTGAGTCCTTTCATGGCGTCTCTCCCTGTGGAGTGTGGACTCTGGCCTTCCAAGCCGGGACGATCCCGGCCCCCATGGGTAAGTCTGCGCCTCGAGGGCGGCGTTACAGGGGGAATGACGGCGGCGGCGGGCGGGCGGAGGGGGGCGGAGGGCGGAGGGCGGCCGGGCTGCGGCGCGGCCCGTCGGGACCTACAACATCTGGAACGAATACGGGCCGAGGATCTCGAGCGGCACCCAGCCCTCGCGCTGGTCCTCGGTGCGAACCCATCCCCAGCCCTTGTATTCGAGGGAGACCGTGACGCGGTCTCGCTCCTTCACCGCGAGCTCGGTCGAGTCGTAGTCGACGAGCAGACGGCCGGCTCGGCCGGGCTCGCCGCGGACGTAGCCGATGGGAGCCCACGTCTTGCTCCCATTCGGCGCCGTGATGCGGATCCACCCGGGATAGACCGAGCTCTCTTCCCCCACCCGCACGGGATCCCCCGCTTCGAGCTGGACGGTAGGGCCCGGCTCCGGGGTGAACGCCTTGAGGACCAGGGCGCGAGGGAGGGCGAAGTCGTCCATCCCATGATCCTAACGCTTCGCGGTGAGATTGCGATGCCCTGGGTCCAACTGGCCCCGGGGCCAGTTCCCAGGGTGAGAACAGCGGCGCCCAACTGGCCCCGGGGCCAGTTGCCTACTTCCCGTGGCCGAGCATCTTCATCACCTCCGCCAGGCGGACGAGCGCGCGCGCGACTCGCATGCGTGCGGCG
>DASTKC010000217.1:0-2199 GCA_035716085.1 Candidatus Eiseniibacteriota bacterium
AGCATCCGATTCTCGCTCACGAGCGACGCCTGGAGGTACTGGACGATCATGAGCCCCGACCCCAGCCCCGCGCTACGGCTCAGGAACGGGGGCAGTCCGCTCATGGCGGCGTCGAGGAGCAGGAACGAGCGCCGCTCGGCGATCGATCCGACCTCGGCCATCCCGATCGCGAGGAAGTCGAGCGCCTGCGCCACGGGCTGTCCGTGGAAGTTCCCCGCCGAGACCACCTCGTCGGGATCGGTGAAGCAGAGCGGGTTGTCGGTCACGCTGTTCACTTCGGTCCGGATTGCTTCCCGCGCGAAGCGGAGCGCGTCCAGCGAGGCGCCGAGCACCTGCGGCGCGCAGCGGAACGAATAGGGATCCTGCACCCGGCCGCAGCTCGCGTGCGATGCGAGGATGCCGCTCCCCTCGAGGAGCCCGCGGATCGCCGCCGCCGAGTCGTGCTGGCCCCGATGCGGACGGAGCGCGTGGACGCGTGGATCGAAGGGCTTCACCGAGCCGCAGAGCGCCTCGATCGAGAGCGCGCAGGCCGCGTGCGCCGCGCGCATCACCCGCGCGGCCTCGAGGAGCGCCAGCACGCCGAGCGCGGTCGCCGCCTGCGTGCCGTTGATCAGCGCGAGCCCTTCCTTCGCCTGGAGCGCGATCGGACCGAGCCCCGCGTCCGCGAGAGCGACCGCGGCGGGCTCGACCGAGCCGTTCCGCCGCATCTCCCCTTCCCCGATGATTCCCAGCGCCAGGTGCGCGAGCGGAATGAGATCGCCGCTCGCGCCCAGCGATCCGCGGCTGGGCACGACCGGCAAGCAGTCCTTCTCGAGCATGGCGAGGAGCCGCTCGACCAGCTCCACGCGGACGCCGCTCGCGCCGAGCGCGAGCGAGTGGGCGCGAAGCGCGAGCATGAGCCGCACCGCCTTGGGCTCGAGCTCCGGCCCCATGCCGGCCGCGTGGCTACGCACGAGATTCGCCTGCAGCCGCTCGACGTCCTCCTCCGGGATCCGGACCGACTTGAGCGCGCCGAATCCCGTGTTCACGCCGTAGACCGGCGCCGAGCCATGCGCCGCGCGTTGAATCAACGAGTGCGAGGGCTCCATCCGCGTCCGCGCCTCCTGGGCGAGCCGGGCGGGCGCACCCGAGGCGATGAGGTCCAGCTCGCTCCAGTCGAGCGGCGTGCCGCCGACCGTCACCGTCCGAGCGGAGGTCACGCGGGACACGACGCCTCCTCCCGGACCAGCCATTGCCGCACGTGCGCCGCCACGCCCTCAGCCGACTGGTCGATCAAGGGCGGATGCGGCAGCGTGGAGAGGAAGCGCGCGCGGTAGCCGGCGCGCGCGATGCGCGAGTCGACGACAACCACGGCGCCGCGATCCTCCGCCGTCCGGATAAGCCTTCCGACACCCTGGCGGAAGCGGAGCACCGCCTCCGGGAGCATGAGCTCGCGGAACGCGTCGCCGCCGCGCGCCTCGATCGACTCCGACCGCGCCATCACGAGGGGATCGGTCGGAACCGGGAACGGGAGCCGCGCGATGACGAGCACCTCGAGCGCGGCGCCTGGAAAGTCCACGCCCTCCCAGAAGGACGCGGCGCCCAGGAGCACGGCCCCTTCGGTCTCGCGGAACTCGCGCGCCAGGGACGCCGCGGCCTCGCCGGGCGTCTGCTTGAAGAGCGGCACACCGGTCGCGGCGAGCGGAGCGCGCACGCGTGAAGCCACCTGATCGAGCATCTGGTACGACGTGAGGAGCACGAGCACGTTCCGCCGCGTCGTGGACGCCAGGTCGACGATGAGGGACGAGAGCTGCTCGACGAAGCCGGGGCGCGTCGGGTCGGGACCGTCGAGGACCGCCGTGCGCACCTGGCGCTCGAGCGGGAACGGGCTCGGAAGCGCCGCCGTCTCCACCTCGTCCAGGGCGAGACCGATCGACGCGAGGAACGGCTCGAAGTCCGATCCCGGCGTGAGCGTCGCGGAGGTGAGGAGCGTGCACGCGCTCGTCTCGAAGAGCTGCGACCGGAGCGGCACACCCACCTCGAGCGGCCTCTTGTTCCAGCGCGGAGCGCCGCGCTCGTCCTTGTCCACGTAGAACGCAGCCCCCTTTTCCTCGAGGTTCGTGACCGCGCGGATCGCCTGCTCCACCTCGAGCCACGCGGCGTGGCGCGCGCGGACCTCGTCGATCGCCTCGGACGCTTCGGGGCGGAACGCGCCTCCCG
>DASTKC010000218.1:0-3664 GCA_035716085.1 Candidatus Eiseniibacteriota bacterium
ATACGCTGCTCGAGATCCGCGCGGTCCGCCTCCCCGAGCTCGGGGAGATTGATCGCCACGTTGAGCGCGCCCCCCTCGACGCCGGTGCGCGCGAGCCAGGCCGCGACGCCGGCGTCGCTCGCCGCGTTCTCGTTGCCGATCGTCGCGACGGTCACGAGCTCCGTGAGCACGCGCACGCACGTCTCCGCCGTGCGCATGGGAACGAGCGCCGCGTTCCGCGCCGCCTCGGCCATGGCCTTGGCGCGCGACGCGACCTCTTCCGGCGTCCGCTGCGACATCTTCCTCGCCAGGACGAACGCGTCGTACGCGCGGGCGTCCTCCGACACGAGATCGAAGAGCTCCCCCTGGAGCCCCTCGAGCGAGCGCTCCACGCGGCGCATCTCCTCCTCGTGCTCGGCGTACCGCTTCTTCCCGATCGTGAGCCGGGCGACCATCGTCCCGAGCGCCGAGGCCAGAGAGCCCGCGAGCGCCGAGACGGAGCCGCCTCCCGGCGTCGGCTCCGACGAGGACACCGAGCCCAGGAACTCGGGCAGACCGAGCTCCGCCGCGCCGATGGGCGTGGCGAGCCGGTTCTCGAGCACCTGCTGGCGCGAGAAGTTCTCCAGCCGGAGCGCATGCTCCGCGACGTCGAGCAGAGCGTCCTGGCACACGAGCCCCACCACCTCGCTTCCCACGATCGGAACGCCGTAGCGCTCCGCCTCGTCGCGAATGAGCGCGAACACGCGGTGGACCGGAGTCCCCCACGTGTTCACGAGGTTCATGGACACCTGCACGATGCCGCGCTCCGTCAGCTCGAATCCGAGCGCCTTCACATATCGGAGGCCCCCCGACTGGAACCGGATGGCCTTCGCGATCTTCTTCGCCACTTCCACGTCGCGCGTCCCGAGATTCACGTTGAACGCGAGCAGAGGAAGCCTCGCGCCGACGGCGATCGCGCCGGCCGACGGATGCACGGCGCGCGGCCCGAAGTCGGGCGCCCGCTCGGGATCGGTCCCGATCGTCGCCGCGATGCCTTCGAACTCGCCCCGGCGCACGTCGGCCAGGTTCTGCCGCGCCGGACGCGTCGCGGCGGCCTCGTACAGATAGACCGGAATGCCGAGCTCCTGTCCGATCCGCTCACCCGCCTGGCGCGCCAGAGCCACGCAGCGCTCGAGCGTGGTCGAGCCGACCGGCACGAACGGAAGCACGTCCGTCGCTCCCATGCGCGGATGCTCGCCCCGGTGCTGCCTCAGGTCGATCAACTCGGTCGCCTTCCGGACACCTCTCAGTGCAGCCTCCAGAACGGCCTCCGGCTCGCCCACGAATGTGACCACGGAACGGTGGTGATCCGCGTTCATCTCCTGATCGAGCAATCGGATCGACCGGTCACGCGAAATTTCGGCAACCAGGGCCTGAACTAGAGACTTATTGCGGCCCTCGCTGAAGTTGGGGACGCACTCCACCAGCTCGTTCATGGGCTCTCCTCATGGGTTGGCGCGAAGCGTTCGGGGGAGGTCGCACCCCGACGAAAGCGGCTTTGAATCAGGGTCTTACGAACGAAACCTCATGTGCAAGTCCAAGCTTCGACCCCCTCCAGCGCGACCCGCCCGCGCTTGACCACGGCATGGAGGTGCTCGTGCCCGTAGTGGTAGGGGATGTGGCGGTAGTCCGACGCGTCGAAGAGGCAGAAGTCGGCCTGAAACCCTGGCTGGATCCGGCCAATCCGCGCTCCTTCGCCGATGGCGGACGCCGCGTTTGCCGTGGCCGCCATCCAGGCCTCCGCCGGGCTCAGCTTCATCTGCGTGACGGCGAGCGTGAGGGCGAGCGACATCGAGGACGACATCGTGCTCCCCGGATTGAAGTCGGTCGCGAGAGCGACCGCGAGCCCGTGCTCCACCATCCACCGTGCCCGGGCGTACGGCAGCCCGAGCGTGAACGCCGTGCCGGGAAGCAGGACCGCGATCACGCCGGCCTGGGCCATCGCGAGGAGCCCCGCATCGGACGCGAAGAGAAGATGGTCCGCGGACACAGCGCCCACCTCCGCGGCCAGCGCGGCGGCGCCCGCGTCCCCAAGCTCGTCCGCGTGGAGCTTGGGCAGGAGCCCGTGGGCTTTCCCCGCCAGGAGGATCGCCCGCGACTCCTCGATCGTGTAAATCCCAACGTCGCACCATACGTCGCAGAAGCGGGCCAGTCCCGCCTTCGCGACCTCGGGAATCATCGTGCCGGTCAAGAGATCGACATAGGCGGCTCGCCGATCGCGGTAGTCCTCCGGAATGTCGTGCGCACCGAGGAACGTGGGCACGATCTCGACCGGCGATCTCGACTGCGCGGCGCGAAGCGCCCGGAGCTGCTTCGTCTCGCTGTCGGGCGAGAGGCCGTAGCCGCTCTTCGCCTCGACCGTCGTGATCCCATGGCGCAGGAGGGTGCCGAGGCGCGCGGTCACGCGATCGGCCAGCGCGGCCTCGTCGATCGAGCGGAGGTGGCGCACGCTCGCGCGGATGCCGCCCCCCTTGGCGGCGATCGATTCGTACGACTCCCCGCGGGCGCGCGCGTCGAACTCCATCTCGCGCATGCCGGCGAAGGGAAGGTGCGTGTGAGGGTCGATAAAGCCGGGCGCGATCAGGCGTCCGCGCGCATCGAGGACCCGCGCTGCCTCGCGCTCGGGATAGGCGGCGAGGATCTCCCGCGTCGTACCGATCGCCGCGATCCGCTCCCCGGCCACCGCGATGGCCGCGTCCTCGATCAGGATCGGACGGTCGAGGTCGGCGCCGACGAGAGGCTTCGTCCCAGGGGGCGCGGTGATGAGCTGCGCCGCGGAGTGGACGAGGAGATCAGCCTTCACGCGGCCTCGGTCCGGCACCGGCCCGCCGCGCTCCTGGGTCGCTTCATTCCTGGGTCGGAATCGGGAGACGGTTCTTCTTCGCGACCGCCACCGCCTCCGGATATCCGGCGTCCGCGTGGCGCCACACGCCCATCGCGGGATCGTTCGTGAGCACCCGCCGGAGCCGCGCGAGGCCTGCGGGCGTCCCGTCCGCGACCACGACCACGCCGGCGTGAATCGAGTTTCCGATTCCCACGCCGCCGCCGTGGTGCACCGAGACCCACGACGCGCCGGACACCGCATTCAGGAGCGCGTTCAGGATCGGCCAGTCCGCGATCGCGTCGCTTCCGTCCTTCATGGCCTCGGTCTCGCGATAGGGCGACGCGACCGAGCCCGTGTCGAGATGGTCGCGTCCGATCACGATCGGCGCCTCGACTTCACCGCGCTCGACGAGGCGATGGAGCACCTCGCCGAATCGCTCGCGCTCTCCCATGCCGAGCCAGCAGATGCGCGACGGGAGGCCCTGGAACGCGACCCGCTCTCCGGCGAGCCGGATCCAGCGCTGGAGCGCGTCGTTCTCCGGGAAGAGCTGGGTCACGGCGCGATCGGTCACGGCGATGTCCTTGGGATTGCCCGAGAGCGCCACCCAGCGGAATGGGCCCTTCCCCTCGCAGAAGAGGGGCCGGATGAACTCCGGCACGAAGCCCGGGATCTCGAACGCATCCGTGACGCCGGCCTTCCGCGCCTGGCCCCGGATGTTGTTCCCGTAGTCGAACGTGAGCGAGCCCTGCTTCTGGAAGTCGCGCATCGCGCGCACGTGCGTCCCCATCGACGCGACCGAGCGCTCGATGTACGCGGCCGGAT
>DASTKC010000219.1:0-6862 GCA_035716085.1 Candidatus Eiseniibacteriota bacterium
GCTTCATAACCAATGCGGGGCTCGCTCTCTCCCAGGGGAGCGGGCCCTGCTTGCGTCAGGAGGACCGAAGCCGGCCGGTCACCGAAGACCGCCACGACCTTACCGCTCCCGTCCAGGAGAACGGTGCGGTCCAGGTGAAAACCCATCGAGCCGCTCCCCCAGTCCAGCCGAAGCTCGACCACGCTCACGTCGCGAAATACCATCCGGTCCCGCTTGAACGACGCCTGGTGGGATACGTCGGCTGCGTACGTGAAGCTGCTCACGGGCCTGGGTCCGGGATACGCGTTCGGTGGCCGACCCCGCCCGTAGAGCTGGGACATCTTCAGATAATAACGAAGCGCATCCATGGTAATGGCACAGGGCACGCGAATGTCCTCCTCCGGACCCAGCCACCAGAGGTGCTTGCGAGCAGGAATGGGCTGGAGCATGAGTGAGTCCGGGGGCGAGAAGGCTTCGCGAAGCGGATAGGTGACTTCGGCGATTCGGATGAGCTTCTCTTCGTCCGGTGTTCGGAAGTTTCGGACCACGTCGACGAAGCACCCGCCCCCGCTCGGAGGGTGGTACGTGATCTTGATCTGGCTCGCGCTCAAGCTGTGGATGATGGGTCTCCCCGTGCCCGGGGCCGTGGGATCGGGTATTGGCGCGCCGGGATCGAGGAAAATTGCTCCGGTCGTGTCGACGGCATCGCCAGGGAATGGTTCGCTGAGCTGAGCCCAATCGGTGGCGTAGGGGAGGTGCGTCTTCGGGGCGGCTTCGCGTCGTGGGGAGCAGCCTGCGAGCGTGAGACTCAGCCCTAGGGCGAGTCCGACAGCCACCGGTCCTTGCGGTCTGCCCACGGACTACTTAGCGGCCTTCACGCCTCGCACCATCAGGATTGGAATCTCCGTGAGGTGCCGGAGCGCGTTCGCCGTCGTCCCATGGATGATGTCCCCGAGCCCTTTGTGTCCATGGGTCGCCATCGCGATGAGATCGCAGTGCTCGCGCTCGGCGGCGGCGGCGATCTCCTGGGCGGGGTCGCCGGCGGCGAGGAGCGCCTCCACCTTGAAGCCGTCCCCTTCGAGATCCTCGCGGGCTTCCGTCAGGTAGGCGCGATCCTCGCGCATTTCCTCGGACTCGCGCAGGTTCAGGTTCTGGATGTTGCGCGCCACCCAGCCGTCGGCCACGTGCACGAGAACGAGCGACGACCCGCAGAGCCTCGCAAGCGCGCGCACGTGGTCGAGAATGGTCTCGTCGTACGACGAGTGCTCGAGCGGGACCAGGATGCGTTTGTACATCAGCCGGCTCCGCCTCGGAACGTCTGTACCAGGAGCCACACGTTGAGCGAGGCGATCACGACGGCGACCGTGTAGGCGAGCACCTTGACCCAGACCGGATTCACGAACTCGCCCATCTTGATCTTGTCCGACGTGAAATTGACGAGCGGGAAGACGGCGAACGAGAGCTGAAGGCTCAAGATCACCTGGCTCAGGATGAGGAGCTGCGCTGTTCCGCTCGCACCGAACCAGATGGCGGTGATCGCCGCGGGGACGATCGCGATGAGCCGCGTGATGAGGCGTCGGAGCCAGGGGCGGATCCGGATGTTGAGAAATCCCTCCATCACGATCTGTCCCGCGAGCGTTCCGGTGAGGGTCGAGTTCTGGCCCGAGGCGAGGAGGGCGAAGGCGAAGACCGCGCTCGCTCCGGCCACGCCGAGGAGCGGCGTCAGGAGCCGGTAGGCGTCCTGGATCTCGGCCACTCCGGAGTGCCCTGTGGTGTGGAACGTGGCGGCCGCGACGATCAGGATGGCCGCGTTGATGAAGAGCGCGAAGCTGAGGGCGATGGTGGAGTCGATGAACGCGTACTTCACCGCCATTCGCTTGCCCTCGGGCGTCTCCTCGTACCGCCGGGTCTGCACGATCGACGAGTGCAGGTACAGGTTGTGAGGCATCACGGTGGCGCCCAGGATGCCGATCGCGATGTAGAGTTTGTGCTGGTCCGCCAGGATCGAGCCGCTCGGAATGAATCCCACGGCGATGCCGGACAGCGAGGGCTTCGCGATCAGGATCTCGAAGAGGAAGCAGGCCGCGATCGTGCCGATGAGCGCGATGACGAGCGCCTCGACCAGCCTGAATCCCTTGTTCTGGAGGTAGAGGATCAGGAGCACGTCGAGGGCGGTGATCGCGATGCCCCAGGGAAGAGGAATGTGGAAGAGGAGATTGAGCGCGATCGCCGACCCGATCACCTCCGCCAGATCACAGGCCGCGATGGCCAGCTCGCAGATGATCCAGAGGAAGATGGAGACGGGGCGCGAGTAGTGGTCGCGACAGGCTTGCGCGAGGTCGCGTCCGGTCACGATGCCGAGCTTGCTCGAGAGTCCCTGCAGCAAGATCGCCATCAGGTTCGAGATCAGGATCACGCTCAGAAGCGTGTAGCCGAACGCGGACCCGCCCGCGAGATCGGTGGCCCAGTTGCCCGGATCCATGTATCCCACCGCGACGAGGTAGCCGGGGCCGGCGAACGCGAGCGCGCGTCGCCACCACGTTCCGGTGGGGACCGGCACGGAGCGGTAGACCTCGGCGAGGCTCGGCGTGACCCGCGGCTGTCGCCAGCCGGCATCGGCGCGCGGCTCCTCGGACTTCTTGGCCGACAGGTGCACGATTTTCTCTCTTTCGTTCAAGTCCGCCCCGAGCGGCGGCGGAAGGTCGAAGTGACGCCGAGGATCCCCCGCGCTACGTTCCATGCTAACTGGGCGGTACCGAAGATGCCGGGCGCCTTGAACCCACGCCCGCGCTTGTCGCGTCCGCGCGCCACCATCCAGATGGCTCCGGCGACGCTCGCTAGCCACGGCGCCTTTTCCCCGATGTCCCGTGCGATTCCGACCACGCGGTCCACCGTGCCGAGCGGCGCGCGCCAGACTTCGGCACTACGAGCGATGTCCTCACGATACGCGTCCGATCGCGCGATCAGCTCGCGCCGGCGGGCGAGGAGCTCTTCCTTGGACGCCATTTAGGTGCGTCCCCGCAGCTTGTCCCGATCCTTCTTGAACTCCCCAATCGTGGCCTCGAAGAACCCGGTGCGCGAGCCGAGCCAGCGGCGCAGATAGAGCACGCCCCCGATCGAGCAGGCCAGCACGAGGAATGCGGCGATGCCCACCGTCAACGCGCGGGCCGACTCGGGCACGACGAGGACGAGGAAGATCACGCCGAGGAGGAGGCCGAGTTGGAGGCAAAGGACCACGGACGCCACGAGGATCACGAGCTTCGTGATGTCGGCGTGCGCGAGTGCGAGATCGTTTCCGAGGAGCTCGAGGCGCGTCTCGATCAGCCCGAGCGTGCTCGAAATGGTCCTCTTGAGCGAGGAGATGATCCCCGGCCGGTCGTCGCGTTCGATGTCGTCCATGGGCTCGGTCACCGTCTCGCGAGAAGGATTCCGATCACGATCCCCGCGGCAGCCGCGATCCCCACCGCATTCCACGGGTGCTCGTGCACGTAGTCGTCGGCGGTCTTGGCGGCTTCCTTCGCGCGATCGAGCGTGGCGTCCTCGAGATTGGAGAGCTTCGCGCGGGCCTTTCCGATGGTCGCCTCGGCGCGGGCCCGCGCGGCGCTCACCTTTTCGCCTGCCGCGTCCTTGGTCGCGCGGAGAAGCTCCTCCGCGTCGGAGACGACGGCCTTGAGATCCGCCACGAGCTGATCGCGCGCGGCGCTGGGAGTGATGCTGCTCGATTCGGTCATGGTTCTTGGCTCCTGACGCGGGGCGCCCGTGCGGGCGCCCCAGGTTTTAGGCCGGCTGCGGTCTCGCGGACGCGAGCGCCTTGCCGAACTTGCGTGCCTTGAACGCGAGCATGACGAGTGCGACGCCCGCGAGGATGGACCAGATGCCGATGATGGTGAGGAGCGCCAGCGCGCCCGCCCCCGGCCGCACGATCATGATCAGGCCGAAGAGGACCGACGCGAAGCCGCCCAGGATCATCCACCACTCGCCCTGGATCTCCCGCCGAAGCGCGAAGGAGAGGACGATACGGATGATGCCGCTGATGATCGCCCACACCGCGATATAGAAGAGTAGCGTGAGCGCGGCCATTCCGGGGGAGCGGAGTGCGAAGATGCCGAGCGCGGCCGCGAGCAGGCCCTCGAGGAGCATCATCCACCACCTCGGGGTCTCCCTCCGGCCGCTAAAGGCGTGGAAGATCGTGAAGACGCCGTCGATCAGGAGCCAGACCCCGAAAACCAGGATGAGCGAGGCGAGGGTGATGCCCGGCATGGTCAGCGCGACGATTCCAAACAGGATCGCGGCGAGTCCGCGGAGCAGCGGGATCCACCAATACCGCTCGATCAGGGACGACAGCATGAGGCCCCCCTTTCAGCGGTCCGGGCCGCCGTGGCCGGACCATCCGAGGACGGTAAACCGGCACCGGGGCTATGGCCAACGGGGAAATGAGTGGCTACACTGCCGCCCATGAGCGACCTCGAGGAATGCTTCGAAGCCAACCGGCAGTGGGCGGCGCGCATGCGCGAGCGGGAGCCCGAGTTTTTCGAGCGGCTGCGGCATCAGCAGCAGCCGGAGCTCCTCTGGATCGGCTGCTCCGACAGCCGGCTTCCACCGGACCGCATCATCGGAAAGCAGCCGGGCGAGGTGTTCGTGCACCGGAACGTCGCGAACGTCGTCGTGCACACGGACATGAACTGCTTGAGCGTGCTCCAGTACGGGATTGAAGTGCTCGGTGTCCGCCACATCATCCTCTGCGGGCACTACGGCTGCGGCGGCGTGCTCGCCGCCCTCCAGACGCAGCCCTTGGGATTGATCGACAACTGGCTCCGCCACATCCGGGACGTCCACGCCGCGCATCGCGACGAGCTCGACGCGATCGCGGACGAGGGTGCGCGCGCGGACCGGCTTTGCGAGCTGAACGTCGCGGCCCAGGTCGCGAACGTCTGCCGCACCACCATCGTCCAGGACGCCTGGCGCGCGGGGCGTCCCCTCACGGTTCACGGATGGATCTATTCCGTGAGCGACGGTTTGCTCCGGGATTTGGGGCTCTCCGTCTCCAAGCTGGAGGATATGCCTAGTCGCTTCCACATGAGCTGAACCCACACCGAGGAGGTTCCCATGCGTCCATTCCTCACCGCCGTCTTCGTCCTCGCCTCGATCCTCGTCCTGACCCAGCCTGCCCAAGCCACCTGGGGCGTCGGCGCCAACATGGGGCTCACGATCCACAATCCCGAAGGTCCCGGGGACGACGTGACCATGTTCGGGATTCCGACCCAGGCGAACGCCCTCTCCTCGATCCGGCCCGGACTCCGCGTGAGCTACACGGGCGGGGCGAAGATGACCCATGAGGGATTCCTCGACCTGAGCTACGACCGCCAGTCGTCCGACGGGGACCACTTGAGCACCCTCCGTCTCGCCGGCAACTACCAGTACAACTTCACGATGTCCGGCTCTCCGCGTCCCTACGTCACGTTCGGGGTCGGCATGTTCCACGAGGGCTTCGATACTGGGGGCGGGGATGTCGGCGCCACCGCCATGACGTTCGGCGGCGGGTTCGGCGTGGGCTTCCCGGTCAGCAAGGGGGCAGGGCGGATCCGCACCGAGGTGCGCATGGACAAGCTCGACGACGCGGACGACGACGGATTCCCGATCATCGGCGAAGCGACGGTGATTCAGATCGGCGCGGGGTTCGACCTCTGGTTCAAGTAGCTACAGCGTCCTCTTGAACATCGTCGATGCCAGCACGAGCATGATCCCGGCGAACGCGGCCATCACCGCGAAATCCGGCGCCACCGCGCTGAAGCCGACGCCTTTGAGCAGCAGATTCCGGAGCGCATGCACCGCGTACCGCATGGGGAACGCCATCGAGATCGCGTTGAGCCAGTGGGGATAGCTCTCGGTGGGGTAGAGGGCGCCGCTCGGGAAGAACGTCACCACGTTCAGGATTCCGAAGAGGGCGCGCGGGGTCATCGGGTTCGACACGCGGGCCATCAACGTGAACATGAACAGGATCAACCCGAGCCCGAGGAGGAAGACCGCCGCCTCCGTCATGAGGATCGTGGGCAAGCCGCCGATGATCGGGAGCCGGGCGATCAGGATCGAGGCGACCAGCACGATCGTTCCGATGATCATGCTGAGCGAAACGGCCGAGATCGTGAGCCCGAGGACCAGGTCCAGCGAGGATAGCGGCGTGACGAAGTAGCCTTCGTGGATGCCCCTCGCGCGGTCGTCCACGAGGATGATGCCCCCCGCGAGCATGGCCACGAAGAAGAGCGCGAGCGCGATCACGCCGGGCACGAGGTACTGCATGAACTCCTTGTGCCCGTACACGTCCACCCGCTCCACCTGCACTCCAGGGAACACGGGCGCCGACGTCACGGCGCGGAGCTCCGTGTTCACGCCCAGGAAGGCGCCCCGTAGCTCCTGCACGATCACGTTCGCCGCGGTGTTGTCCGTGTTGTCCACGACCACCCCAAGCGGCGCGGGCTCCCCGCGCGCGTAGCGATCGCTGAAGCCGGGGGGCACGATGACCACGCCCTTGTAGCGCCCCTGCCGGAGCTCCCGCACCGCGGAGCTCGGGTCCGGCTCGCTCGAGAGCTGGAAGAGCTCGCGGCCCTGGGCCATGGTCACGAGCCGGTTCAGGACTTCCGCCGACGCCGCGCCGTGATCCTGCACCACGACCGCGACCGGAAGGTTGTGGAGATCCCCGCCCATCGACTTCCCGAGGATGACGAGATAGATGATGGGCATGAGCGCCATCGGAACCATGAGCTTGCTGTTACGCCGGAAGCGGCGGAGGTCGCGCTCGGCGACGGCGAGGCAGCGGCTCAGGCTGAAGTGCATCATCAGCGCATCATCGAGGGGACCTTGTAACCCTGGTACTCCTCGCTCGCCG
>DASTKC010000220.1:0-17227 GCA_035716085.1 Candidatus Eiseniibacteriota bacterium
GGCTACTCGATCGGCGAGGTGAGCTGTCCGACGAAATACTTCCCGGAGGCATCCAGCATCTCGTTCGCACGGTCCGTCCGATACGGACTCGGCGTCCTCTGGTGCTGCTTCCAGTTCCGGCTGCAGAGGTGGGGCCTTCGCTCCTACCGCATCTTCGATCCGAGCGGGCGGAAGATCGAGATCGATCCCGTCCCGTCCCATTCCGCCCCCGTGGGGGCCGTCTCCGAGTCCCCAGCGTGACGGAACGCCGCGGTCCGGCGCTCCTCCTCCTCGCGTTCCTGCTGGGCATCGGAATCTTCTACACATTGACGCTCCGGCCGGGCCACGACTGGGGCGACGATTTCGCCCAGTACATCCATCACGCGAAGAACATCGCGACCGGCGTTTCCTACAGCCAAACCGGATACATCTGGAACCCCCGCTTCCCGATGCTCGGTCCACCCACCTATCCGCCGGTCTTCCCGCTCATGCTCGCGCCGGTTGTCGCGGCGAGCGGGCTTGCCTTGACGCCGATGAAGGGGGTGGTCGTCGCCTCGTTCCTGCTGGCGCTCCTCTTCGTCGCGCTCGTCTTTCGCAGCATCCTCGCGCCGCGCTACCTGGCGGTGCTCCTCGTGCTGCTCGGGCTGAATCCCTACTTCTGGAATCTCAAGGACAACATCCTGTCCGACCTGCCGTTCTTTCTCTTTGTCTACATCGGGCTCTACCTGATCCAGCGACGGCCCGAGCCCGCGGAGGGATCGGGGCGTGTCGCTCTCCACGGGATCGCGCTCGGTGTCGCGTTCTATCTGGCCTATGGAACACGCAGCCTGGGGATCGTGCTCGTTCCATGCGCCATCGCCGCCGAGTGGCTGAGTCGCCGGCGCGTGGGCAGGGGGACCGGGATCGCGGTTCTCGTCTTTGCGGCGCTTGCGGGGCTTCAGGCAGCCCTGGCGCACAAGGACAGCGGCTATGCCGGCATCGTGAGCGTCGATCCGAGGCGGATCGCGATCAACCTCGTGGAGTACGCCCGCTATCTGTCCGGGCTCTGGAACAACGCCTGGTGGGGCGCGGCGGACACGCTCGTCCTGATCCTCGTTTTGGTGCTGGCGGCGATGGGTTTCCTGGCGCGGCTCCGAGCCAGGCCCGGAACGCTCGAGATCTTCACCGTTCTCTACGGCCTCGCGATCCTCCCCTGGATCGCGACCCAGGGGCGGTATCTCATCCCGCTGATGCCGCTCTACGTGGGTTACGCGCTCTGGGCGGTCCAGGTCGCGGCGAAGCACTCGCCCGCGCGCGGCCGGTTGATCCTCGCGGGCCTCCTCGTCCTGGCTCTCGCGGGGTTCTGTAGCGTCTACCTGTCGACTCCGCTCCGGAGACCGTCGGAAGGGGTCGGCACGCCCGACGCGATCGCGCTCTGGGGCGTCGTCGACCGGATCACGAGGCCCGGCGATGTCGTGATCTTCCAGAAACCGCGCGCCCTCGCCCTGTTCGCGAACCGGAGCGCCTCCGGCGTCAGCAACACCGCGAACGACGAAGAGACCTGGCAATACTTCGAGAGCGTGCGCGCGCGCTATGCCATTCTGGGTCCCGACGACCACGTCTTCTTGAATCAGGACCGCATCCGTCGGCTCGTGGAAGCGCGGCCGGAACGGTTCGAGCGCGTGTACGAGAATCCGGAGTTCACGATGTACCGAATTCGTCCGGACGGGGAAGGAGCACCAGGGCGGTGACGAAGGACGCGCGACGCCCGACGGCCAGGGAGCGCTGCTCCAAGCTTCGCGAGCGCTACTACGACGACGCGGGGTATCCGGGCCCTCTGGACCGCTACCGGGAAGCCATCGCCCGCCATGCCGGAGGGGCCGTCGCGGTGCTCGATGCCGGTTGCGGAGCCACGATGCCTTTCCTGCGCGAGATCGTGCCGCTCACGCGGCACGCGGTGGGAGTCGACCTGGAGCGGCTACGTCGAGACGGCGCGGGGCCCGACGGATGCCGCGCGGATGTCGGACGTCTCCCGTTCAAGGACGAGAGCTTCGATCTCATCATCTCGATGAGCGTACTCGAGCACCTGGATGACCCCCCGGCGGTCTTCCGAGAGCTCGGCCGCGTGCTCAGGCCGGGAGGGAAGCTCGTCGTCCAGACTCCCAACCGCTTCGACTACGTGTCGCTGATCGCGCACGCCACGCCGTTCTCGTTCCACCGCTGGATCGTTCCGCGCGTCATGAATCGGGAAGAGGAGGACGTCTTTCCCACGCGCTATCGGGCCAACACCCGGGGAGACCTGACGAGGGCGATGAAGGCGGGAGGGCTCGAGCCCCGGAGCATCGAGAGCTTCAACCAGTACCCGGCCTACCTGATGTTCTCGCCGCTCGCGTTCCGGCTCGGAATGCTCTACGAGCGGTTGACCACCCGGGTCGCCGCGCTGGCCTGGCTTCGGGGATGGATCCTCGCCGTGGGGGAGAAGCCCGCCTAGGGACTCGTGAGGTTTCGGACGGCGCTGGGAGGCGTGACATCCGGCGCGCTGGGACCGTACCGGTAGGCGTAGAGCTCCCCGCGCTCGCCGTAGAACCCTCCCGTCGAGCTGAAGTCACCTCGCAGCGCATTCAGGAAGAACACGTTGTTCTCGGGGTCATAGGCGAGCTGGGATCCGATAATGACCTTGTCCGTCCCGGGCTCGTTCGTCGCGTTCATCTTCTTCCATCGCGTCGTGCGGACGTCGTACGCCCAGGTGGGGATGTACGGCGCGTCGCTCCTCCCGAGGATGAGCAGGATTCCGTGCGCGCTGTCGAACGCCGCGTTGGGAGCCCCTCCCGGAGGCATCCCGTAGGTCGGGTCGGGTAGGGTCGTCTTCTGCTGGTAGGTGTCGGTCCCCGGGTCGTAGGCCCACAGATCCGCCGTCGTCGGGTAGTCCGCGCCGTACATGAGCATGACGTTGTTCACCGAGTCCCAGACGAGATTCGCGTCGCTGCCCCAGATGGGGGGCGTCGCCTTCTTGGTCCAGACCCCGGTCGTCACGTTGAGCGTCCAGCATTCCGCGGTGGCGAGCCACGAGTTGCCGGGCGCGGTCCAGGTGCGTCCCATCGCCACGACCAGCTTGTGAACGGGATCGTAGGCCGAGCGGCTCATCTGATGATAGAGCTTCGGGATCGAGCTGTAATGCGACCACGTCTTGCTCGCGACGTCATAGGCGTATGCGTCGGGAACGCCGTAGTAGTGCTCCGATCCGTAGCCGAAGATGAAGTTCGGACCGAAGAGCACCAGCTTGTGATTCGTCTCGTCGTACGAGAGCTGGTCGAAGCTGTGGGAGGTCCAGGGACGCTTGTTCGTCGTCGTTCCGCGCGGGAGCCAGGCCGCGCTCGGATTGCAGGTCATGGGGTCGGTCGAATTACAGTACTGGGCGAAGGTCATTCCGCTGTCATCGACCGAATAGGGATACGACGTCTCCGGATCGGGGAAGTACTGCATGCGCCACGCGTCCGAGCCGATGTCGTACATCCATACGTCGTTCCCGCGGCGGCCGCCGTGCCCGCCGCCTCCGAACATGAGGAGGGCGCGGTGGTCCGGGTCGTAGACGAGCGCCGAATAGGAATTGCACGGCCAGCCCCCGGCGACCGTGATGTCCGTTCCGTTGGCGTCGTACGACTTGGAGTTCAGCTGCACCCACGTGTTGTTGGGAATGTTGGTCAGCGCCGGATTGACGGCGGCCGGCGTCGGGCGCGCCTCTACGACCATGGCGATCGTCAGCACGAGGAGCGCAAGCAGTGTGGGCGTCGATCGACGGGTCACGTAGTGCTCCTTTCGAGAGCCACGAAACGACGGGGCGCTCATCGTCCCTGCAGATCCCGGATCGCTCCGGGGGGAATGTTGTCCGGCGCCGCCGGCGCGAGATCCATGACATACGCTTCCGCCGCGCAGTTCGCTCCGGCCGTGTTCCAGTTGCTCCCCCACAAGACTTTCGTCCCGTCCCGGCTGATGGTCGCGTGCGACTGGGCCCAGTACGAGGAGAGAGGGCAGGCTCCATCGGCGTAGATCTGCGCCTCATCCGCTCGGTGATTGACGAGGCGTTCCAAATGCGGGGCCTCGGGACGGCTGTCCAGGTAGACCTTCACCAGCTCCTTGAAGAACGGAGCCGGAGGTGAGCCCGCGGTGGGATGGTCCGCGCTCAGGACGACGAAGCCGGCCCCGTAGGCGCGGCCCGAGACATGACCGCCTCCGATGAGGTCGCTGAACACGCAGAGTCTCGAAAACCCCGAGCTGTCGCCCGCTGCGAGCCGGGTGGCGCCGTCCGGGATCCGGTACTTGGCCAGATACGCCCCGGTCTCGCCACAGCCCGCGTTCGTCGTGAACGTGACGGCCCACTCACTCCCATCCTTGTCGACCGTCAGGTCGTAGTGGCCGCGGCCGCACAGCACCTGCCCGACGTAGGCCATCGACGTGTCGTACGCCTGCATGTGGCACGTCTGCCCGTTTCCGCCCGTTCCCCAGTGGACGAGCGCGTACTTCCCGGACGGGGACATGAGCATGTCGTCGATGCCACCGCAGAGCCCGATCCCCGAAAAGCCCGGCCGCACGGTGCCTTTCCGGTCGTTCTTGAAGTCGTATACAAAGACTTCGCTCGCGCCGAAGGCGAGGGTCGCATTCCCCGAGGTGATCGTGCACGACTGGGAGAGGGTCAGTGACGAGGAGTTCGTCACCGTCTGCACTGTGGTCCCCGCGGGGATGCCGGTGCCGTACACCGGCATGCGGACCAGGACCTGGCCGAACCTGCCCGCGGACGAGATCGTCCGCGATCCCGTGGTCATCGAGATCCCAGACACCTGGACGGTGTCCTTCTGGGCCGCCGTGCGATAACCCTCGAGCACGACGAATCGGTCGTCGCGGGACACGTCCTCCCACTCGTTGCCGCGCTCGAGGCCGCCCGGGTACTCGTTGAACGTGTGGAGCGTCGTGATGGCGTCGGTGTTCACGTCCATCTTCACGAACCGGTTCGATTGCGAGAAGTAGCCGATGTTCGGCTGGATGGGGGACCACCGGAAGTTCGCTCCGCCGAGGGGAAGTCTCTTGTAGTACGCGTAGCTCGGACTACGGAGCAGGTCGCCCGTCGCGAGAATGAGAAGCGTCTGGTCCGCGTTCCAAGCCTGGAGCTGGGGATAGATGGGCACGGGATTGTGGGTCGAAGACGGATACATCTGGTCGTCCGAGATTCGCTTGAAGCAGGTGCCGTAGAGCGGATCCGTGAACGTCGCGAAGAGCGCCGGCTTCGGCGCCGGCTGGACATCGGGCAAGATCTGGCTCTGGCTGGTCTGGGTCGGGCTGCAGGTCTGGGCCCGGGATGCGCCGGCCCCCACGGTCAGCATGAGGAGAGCCCAGCCGGCCGCCACGACGGTCCATCGCTTCATCGAAGCACCCTTCCTCACGCGATCACCGTCCATACAGGTCCCGAATCGCGGCCGGCGGAATGCCGTCGGCCACCAAGCTCGCCGGATACTTGAACCCCGGCCCGATCACCCATCCCGGGTTGGCCTGCTGCGTCCACGTGTAGGCGCCGGCTTCGGGAACGCCGGTCCGCGCGGTCCCGTTGAAGTCGTCGGACGGCGCATACACTGCGTTCGCGACGTCGAGGAGCTTCGAGTTCACGCTCGGATAGACGTTCCGCGCCGTGGCGTTCACGAAGTCCACCGAGGTGCCGTAGCCCGTGGTGACGCCGGTCGCGGGTAGGGCGGACGTGGCGGGATACGCGACGTTGCCCGTGACGACCACGCCGGTCAGGCTGCCCACGCTGTAGCCGCCGCTCGAGTAGATCGCGTTGTTCGCGAGGATCATGCCCTGCTTGTTCGCCCAGTTGGAAAGGCGGAGCACAGGCGAGCCTCCGACGATGGTGTTGTTCACGAACTCGATCCGGTTCGGGGTCACGCCGTTGTGATCCTGCGAGTTGAACCCGTTTCCGGGGGACTCGAGGATGAGGTTGTTCCGGATGACCGCGTCTGCGGCCGCCTGAATGCCCGAATCACCGCAGTTCCATAGAGCGTTTCGCTCGACGACGTTCCGCGCATTCCCCATCGTTCCGTAGAGGAGGATGCCGGGATACTTCGTGTTGTACACAACGTTGTCCCGGACGACGTTCCCCCAGGACCCCAGCTTGATCTCGATGCCGTCCCCCTGGGTCGCGGCCATCGTGTCGTGAATCCAGTTGTTCTCGATCAGAGACTCGCTCACCGCGCAGGAGCCGTCGTTGCACCCGACATAGAGGCCCTCGCCCGTGCTGCCGTCCATGCCCGTGTCGTGGACATGGTTCCGGCGGACGGTCACGTGGTTCATCGAGCTCCGGAAGTTGATGCCCACGTCCACGTGATGGACCTCGCAGTCCTCGATCGTGATGTGGTGCGGGCCGAGGCTCATGTTGATGCCGTCTCCGTTGCCCGAGATCTCGAGGTTCGACATCGTGAGATAGGACGCGCCCTCGATGTTGATCGTGTTCTGCGCGGTCGAACCGGCCGGCCTCGTGATGAGCGGTCTGGCTTCGTCGGGCGCGCCGCGAACCAGAACCGGCCGCGCCGCCGTCCCCGGAACCGTGATGCTGATCCGGCCGGTTCCGTCGTACGTGCCGGCGTGCACCGTCAGCGTGTCCCCAGGCGCGAGCGATTCCACCGCGGTCTCAAAGCTCGAGCCAGTGTAGAGGTCCTTCTGGGCCGCGTCGGCGCGAATCGAGACGCCGGCCAGGCTGGAGCCGGCCAGTATCATCCCAGAAATGAGGCACCCGGCGCTCGCGCGGCGGGGTAGCATCATGTCACGAACCCTTTCTGTGGTAACGGGAAGACTAGAGAAATGTCCGCAAGCTCCATGCCACCATGCGGAACGCCCCGCAGCAAGGGTAACTCATTCGGTCGCCGTGCGGTTCCCACCGGGGATCGATCCATTCCGTCCACAGTCTGTACGGCAATGCAACGCAGAGCGGTGCGCCTCGGGTGGCTCGCGGAGAGAGGCGCGGCATCTTTGATCTCCTGGCTTCGTCCGACCTCCATGTCGACTCGTCGACACCGAAGCGATGTCCAACATGCTTCTCGAGTGTGTTCCCATGGATCCGGAGCTCCGTCGCCGGATGGTCGCGGGCGGGAACGCATCGAGCAGCGCCGCCCGGGTGGGACGGATGGTGCGCGACTACGACGCCCTGTTAGCATATCCAGCATCGCCCGGGTCGGACGGGGGGTACCCGCGGATGGATCGACCCTTGCATAGTGCACAGCCAGCGCTCTCCAGACTCGCAAATTCGATAGATGCCATACACGGAGGTAGGGTGACTGCACCCCACGGTGCACGTGTGTCCGCGGCGGTACTCTTGGCCGCGCTTCAACTTGCGGTAACGCCCCTCTGCTCGGTCGCGCAGACAGGCGCCGCCAATTCGAAGAAGCTCGACTGGACCGCCCCTGGAGACGACGGTAGCCTGGGCCGAGCTTCGCGCTACGAGCTTCACTACTCCACGTCCGCCATCAGCGACGCCGCGGACTCGACCGCGCTCGACGCGTGGTGGTCGAGCCAGTCGAGCCCGGTGCCCGGAATGCCGTTGCCGTCCCAGTCCGGCGCGATCGATTCAGTCCGGGTGAACAATCTCACCTACGGTACGACCTACTACTTCATCATCCGCACCGTGGACAAGGCGCAGAACTGGTCGCCGTACTCCAACGTCGCGATGGTGGCGGTGGCGCCGTGCGACGCTCCCACGTCCACTCCTGGAACGCCCCAGGTCCAGACGGACTCCATGGGCGTTCTCCTTTCCTGGGATCCGCCGCAGGATCCGCTCGCGACATCGGTCCAGGTCTACCGCGGCCCGTCCGCCGGCAAACTCGCCTTGTTCGGATCCGTTCCGGTTGGGGAGGCGAGCTATCATGACACCACCGTGCGGAGCGGCACGACCTACGTCTATGCGCTCGCCTGGTCCGCGTCGTGCGGCAACGGACCGCTGGGAAGCACCGCCTCGGTCACGATCGCGAATCCGAACCCGCCCGCCGCTCCACACGTCGTCGCTTCCGGCGGAAGTCTGCGCGTCTATCCCAACCCCGCACCGGGTCCGCTCACCGTCCGCGTCCGGATCGACGGCGCGCAGCCGCAGGCGGTGCGCGTCCGCCTCTACGACATGAGTGGGCACTGGATCGCGGATCTCGCCGACGGCACGTACTCCGCGGGAGAGACCCTGCTCACCTGGAATCGCCAGACGCGTGGAGGCAGTCCCGCCGCTCCGGGATATTACGAAGCGCTCGGCACCATCGGCACGACCCGCGTGAGGGAACAGCTCGTCCTCTTGCCCTGATCCCCGTGCGATCTCGATGAGGCGCGGATGCAATTCACGTCTGCGACTCTCGTGCAATGTGCAGGCTTCATCCCCGCCGTGACCTAACTCGCTCATTACCACCGTCCGATCCCGTGCGGAACGCACGCCAGGCGTGGCACCGTTCGTGCTGCTACGCAGTTCCGGGGGTCGAAACTTCACCACGTCCATGACTCAGAGCAAACTGTCCGAAAGGGCAGGACGCAGAGCTGCGGGGCTTCCGATCGTGAGCGGCGGAGTACGACCGCACCCGATCCTGCCGGCCGGGCCGCCATGGATCCTTGAACGCCCGCGCGCCTCCTCGAGGCGCGTTGGACGCACCGGGGAGGACATCCATGAGGCGACCGGCCACGCATCGCAGACACAGCATCCGCCGCACGACCAACGTTCTCCCATCGCTCCGCTCCGGAGGCCTTGCCTGCCTCGCGTTCCTGGCCCTCCTCGTCTTCGCGGCTCCGCCCGCCCGCGGCCAGGTGAATCCCGATTCGTCTGTTGTGCTTCAGTGGACCGCCCCTGGTGACGATGGTACGAGCGGGCGCGCGAGCGTCTACGACATCCGCTACCGGACGTCGGCCATCTCCGGCACCGACACGACCACGTGGTGGAACGGGGCGACGCAGGTGAGCGGGGAGCCGTTTCCGGGCAACCCGGGGGCAAACGACTCCATGCGGGTGCGCGGTCTCGCGCCGGTCACGACGTACTACTTCTTGATCAAGACGGGAGACGAAGTGCCGAACTGGTCCGGCTTCTCGAACCTGGCGCAGAAGTCGACGTCGGGCGACGTCGTGGCGCCGGCCGCGATCAGCACGCTCGCCGTCACGGGCGTCGGGACCAACTCCCTCTCGCTCCGCTGGACGAGCACCGGGGACGACAACACCACCGGCACCGCCGCGAGCTACGACGTCCGCTACTCCACGTCGACGATCACGGCTGGGAACTTCGCGTCCGCGACCGCCGCCACCGGCGAGCCGGCACCTCTGGTATCTGGAACGGTGCAGAACTTCAACCTGACCGGCCTGTCCACGGGGCAGATCTACTACGTCGCCATCAAGGTGACCGACGAGCGGGGGAACGCCTCCTTGATCTCGAACGTGGTGAGCGGCACGCCGGCCGACACGATCGCGCCCGCGGCCGTCCGGGATCTCTCGCTGGGTCCGCAGAGTCCGATGAGCTTTGCTTTGGCCGACCTGGAGGAGCATCGTGCCTTCGATTTCTAGTCCTCGTCGCTACGCCATCGCGAGCGCGCTCCTCGGTGCGCTCCTTCTCGTCGCGCTCGCCGTCCCTGAGACGGCGCGCGCGGCCGACGTCGTGCTCCATTGGACCGCTCCGGGAGACGACGGCAACGTCGGAACCGCGAGCATGTACATGATCCGCTACTCGCTCCAGCCGCTCGCCGGATCCCAGCCGGCGGACTCGACCGATTGGTGGACGAACCTCTCCACGCCGGTGGGGGGCTCCATTCCCACGCCGCGCGTCGCGGGGACGCGCGAGATGTTCACGATGACAGGCCTCGATTCGGGGACCGTGTACTACTACATGATCCGCACCTGCGACGAGATTCCGAACTGCTCGGGCTATTCCAACTTCGCCATGAAGGTCGGCGGCGTGAATCCGACGACGGTCGAATCCGCGGACATGATCGGCTACCCGAATCCCGCATCGGACCACGTGACGTTCCGCTTCCAGGCCGGAACGAAGAGCGGATCGCCGGGACCGGCCCGGCTCACGATCTACGACTTGAACGGCCGCCGCGTGATCGAGCTCCTGAACGAGGTCCTCCCCCCGGGCGAGCAGACCGTGGTCTGGGCGTGCCAGTCGGACGCGGGGAACCATGTCGCGCCGGGGCTCTACAACGCGATTCTCGAAGCGCCGACCGGACGCGAGATCCGGCAGATCGTCGTCCTCCCGGAGTAACCTTCTTTCGGCCTTCCGTTCGAGACCCTTCCACGCCCGCCGTCCGCCCACTATCCTCCCTTGATGGGACCCGAGCCGCCGTTCGCAATGAGCGTGGACGTGGAGGACTACTTCCAGGTGCAGGCGTTCGCCCACCACGCCCCGCGAGACGGATGGGACCGCTGGCCCTCACGCGTGGAGGGGAACACACAGCGACTCCTCGATCTCTTCGATGAAGCCGGCGCGACCGCCACGTTCTTCGTGCTCGGCTGGGTCGCGCGCCGGCATCCTTCGCTCGTGCGGCAGATCGCGTCCCGCGGCCACGAGGTGGCGTCCCACGGCATGGAGCACCGGATGCTGACCGAGCAGTCGCCCGAATCCTTCGCCGCCGATGCTCGCGATTCGAAGGTGCTGCTCGAAGACGTATCGGGCGCTCCCGTCCTGGGCTTTCGCGCGCCGAGCTACAGCATCGGCCGATCCACCCTGTGGGCCGTCGACGTGCTCGCGGACGCTGGATACGCGTACGACTCCAGCGTCTATCCGATCCGACGCCAGAGGTACGGTTACCCGGAAGGGCCGGACCGGCCCGCGATGATCCACGGTCCAAGGCGGGCCCTTCCGGAGTTCCCGCTCCCTACGCTCGGCCTCGGTTCCTGGCGCGTCCCGGTGCTGGCGGGCGCCTACCTGCGCCTCTGGCCGTCCTGGATCTCGCGCTTCGCGGCGGGGGAGCATCTGAGACGGCGGCGACCGCTCGTCGTGAACGTCCATCCCTGGGAACTGGACCCGGACCAGCCGACGATCGGCGGCGCGCGCTGGCGCACCTGGACCCACTACACCGGTCTTGGCCGCACCCAATCCGTGCTGCGCGCCGTTCTCTCTCGCGCGCGCTTCCGCGACATCGCCACCCGCCTCCGTGAGCTTGGGCTGCTCGACGGTCGCATCGCCCGGGCGGGGGAGGCGGCCTCGTGAACCTGGACGTCCTGATCCTGGTCGCGGGGGGCGTGATCGCGATCCTCTCCGCCGCGCTCGTCCTCGCCCTCAGCCCCGCCCGCTATCCGTCGCTCGTCGCCGCCGGCTCCTTGGCTGCGCTCGGCGTGCTCCAATTCGGGTGGGCTCGCGCGGCATCGCCGTTCATGGGAGGCGAGAACCGCATCTGGTTCGAGCTCTCCCTCGCCTTTGCGGTCGTCGTATCCCTCCTCTGGCTCCTGCTTTCGCGCACCATCGGACTGGGCCCGCGCCCCAGTCCGATCGGACCATGGCGCTGGTACATCCTGGCCCAGTCCCTGTGCGCCGCGGCGGCGGTCGCTCGGCTCGCGCTCGAGCCGACCTACGAGGAAATGCAGCAGATCGGCGGGGGATTCGCCTACGGTCTCGGCCCATTCACGACGCTTCTCATCGTCGCGCAGCTCCTCAACCTGATCCTGCTCACGGCGAGCTTCGAGTCGACGTACTTCGCCTTGCCCGCCTCACCGCGCCGCGCGTTCCTGCCCGGCCTCATCGGGATCCTCGCGTGGACCGGATATTTCACCTACGTCTGGATCCAGAGCCTGATCCTGGGCAGCGTGCACGTGGGAGACCTGAGCACGGGCGCGTTCGCGGTCATGGACATCGCGGTGCTCCTGCCGATCTCGCTCATCCGGGGCCGTCTCGGCGAGGCGCACGTGCGCCGGGAACCCCGGCCGCTCGCGCGCACCATGTCGGTGGGATTCACCCTCGCCTTCCTGCTGGCGACGACCGGACTCCTCTGGATCGCGCACGCGACGGGATGGAGTCTGGCGCGGAGCGTCTGGATCGTGCTCGGCCTCCTGGGCGCGCTCGGGCTCGCCGCGCTCATGATCTCGAACCGAGTGCAGCGGCGCGTGCAGCGCTGGATCGACCCCTATCTCTATGGCGGCGTGCTCGACCGGACCGGGATCGAGCGACGCGCCGATGAGATGCTGGCCGTCTCACGCTCCGCGGCGGACGTGCACGGCGTCATTCCGTCCACGACCGAAGAGATCGTCGGCGCGCGCCCGGTCACGCTCTTCCTCGCGAGCAGCGACGGAACGCGCTTCATTGTCGCTGCGAGCACGATCGCTCCCGCGCCGCCGGTGTCGGTGGATGTGGAAGCGCCGCTCGCGATCGAGCTCCGTCGCGCAGGACGCGCCATCCGTTTGCGCGGCCGCCCGGACGACCTCGAGTACATTCCGATTTACGTCGAGAACGCGGGCCAGCTCGAGGCGTGCGACGCGGTCTGCGCCGCGCCGCTCCTGGTCGACGAGGAGATGGCGGGATTCCTCTTGTGCGGGGAACGGGGAAGCGATCCGACCTCCCGGCGGCAGCTCTTGCCCCTCCTGGACCTGCTTTGCGCCCGCTATTCCGAGGCTCTCACCCGGGTGTCGTTCAGGGCCGCCAGTTCCGAGCCCAGAGCTGTCGATGTCTAACACCATTACCCACCAGTAAGTTAGCCTAAACACCTCGCCCAAACCGTGCATACTGCAAATATTCTTTGACACTTTCCTGGGCGATCGTGTATCATACTTTTCGTTCGGGGATTTACGGGCGAAAGGGCTCAAAGAAAGTGGTTGACCGAACCCCCGTCCGGCAAGTATTATTGACAGCGTTCTCGGAAGTGTGGCCGGGAACTCCAACGCAATTATCCATGTGAAACGGATGTCCTCATCGTGGGAGAGGTGCAGCCGGTGATCTGCCGCTCGCGCAACATCATCTTCGGATTGATCGCAGCGACACTGTTCGCTGCAAACACGGCGCACGCCATTCCCGCGCTCCAGCTGTACAGCCCCGACGCCATCTACGACGTTTCGTCCGCCTCGTGGATCATCAACAAGTCCACGTTCGAGCTCTACGTCATTGGCGACGTGGAGAAGGTCGGGACGATCTACGACGTCGACCTCGTCGCCTCCGTGTACGGAAGCGGCGGCAACATCACCATCACGCCGAACCTCGCGATCGACAGCACGCCCGAGGACGCCGCGGCGTACAGCAATGTGATCAACCATGCCGAGTAAAAGAACGCCGATGCGCACTACTTCTACCATCTCGGCGACTTCGATCAGACGAGCGACCTCATCTACGACTACACGGGCAGCAGCGGCGGCACGGACCACGGCCAGATCCTCGCTCTGACCGTGAGCGTGTCGGGCTACGATGCGGTCCACTTCGACGCGTTCGATCACTACATGACGGGTGGTAACGGCGGCGGCTCGCAGGCGTCCTTCCTGACGCGTCCGCAGGGCGTGTTCGCTCCGTTCTCGCACGACGCGACCGAGGGGAACCCGCCCGGCGCACCCGAACCCGGCTCGATGCTCCTCGTCGGCCTGGGACTGGGAGTGGCTGCGCTGACCGGACGGCGCAAGAAGAGCTGAGCGACTTCAAGATCGCACGAGGCCTGGACGATCCAAGGATCGTCCAGGCCTTTTCGCTTCCTAGCGGCTTGACACCCTCCCGCAAGCTTCTCTAAGGTGGTCCGCACATGACTGCGAAGCGCGTTCGTGGCCCGGTGGTTCTAGCCCTACTGCTCTTGATCGCTGCGCCGGCTATGGCGCAGTCGCCTCCAGGCTCGCAGCCCACGACGTCCCCACAGAATCCGCCGACCAATCCAGACGCGGTCAAGCCTCCGCCTCCTCCGATCCTCACGCTCTTCACGGTTCCGCGCGACGCCGACGTCGTCCTGAAGGGACGCACCGACCTCGCCGGGCGGACTCCGCTCGATTTCCCGGTGACCGTGGAAGGGAAGTACTCCGTGCGGCTCCGGGGCACCGGCTATCCCCCGGTGCACGGCGTCATCTACATTCCGCCGCGTGGGCAGCTCGCGTTCGTCCTCTCCGAGCCTCGCGAAGGATCGCTTGGGCTCTTCATGCGGGGCCTCAACTATCCGGGCGTGCCTCAGCTCGGGACCGGACGCACGTCGCGCGGCGTCACGCTGGTGACCTATGCGAGCGGCGGAATCTTCATGGCGGCCAAGGCGCACTCGGACTACCGCGAGCGTCTGGACGAGGTCGGCGAGTTCCCGGAGGACCGTGCTCGCGACGAGCGACGGTACCGGAATGGATGGCTCATCTTCACGGGCGCGACCTGGGCGATGAGCGCGCTCGACTACTGGACGCGTCCCCGGTTCGACCTCGCCGAGACCACCCCGTCGCGGCTCACGCTGGACGTGCCTACGATCACGCGAGTCGGCGCCGTCTGGCGCTCGCTCGTCGTGCCTGGGGGAGGGCAGGATTTCGCCAACCACAGGACGCGTGGAACCGTGTGGCTCGCTACGGTCATCGCCGCGGGGGCCGGCTATGTGGTCACGGACTACCGCGTGAACCGCGACGAGACGGATGTGAAATGGGCCAAGATCGCAGTGAACGATGCGGGACCCGGCACCATCGACCAGAAGCTCCTCGAGCTCGAGCAGCAGGAGCGCGATCTCTCCGCGTCGCAGGACGCGCGCCGAGGCTTCGCCATCGCGGGCATCGCCCTCTACTCGCTCAACCTGCTCGACTCGATGATCATGCCGCTCGGCTACAACCCGCCCAAGCGCGCCAAGGTCGCCTCCATCGAGCCGATCGTCGATCCCAGAATGGCGGGGATGTCCGTCAACGTCCGCTTCTAGTCCTCGCGTTTAGTCTCCGCGTCCAGATCCGCCCCTAGCACTCCCGGCCCACCGTCCAATTTCGTTCAGGCGCGTTCAGTCGCGTCCACACCCGCGTCTATCGTCTTGCGCGCCGCCTGTCGCAATTCGCGATTCGAGTGCTCCAACGTAGGCGTGCAAAACGCCGTGAAACTGCGTTCGTTCCTACCCGCTTGGAGGGGGCGCGGATGGAGCCTCCCTGGTCGTGCATTTTGCGTGACCCCCCTGGCACGCTCCCTGCAGAACCAGCGAAAGCCCTGGCACTACGATGGATCGTCACCTCGCCGGGGCCTCGTGTCGGAACAACATCTAGGGGGTAACCACCATGCAGAGGCCCCTTCCCGCGTGGGGAGCAGCGTATAGCCCCCTCCGGATCGCCCTCGTGGCTGCCGCGGTCGCGCTTGGCCTCATGTACGCAGACGTACGCTCGTCGTACGCCGCAGTCGCTGTTGGCGGTAGCACGGGTGACTTCCTGCAGTTCGAAGTCGGAGGCCGCGCGTCCGGAATGGGCGGCGCGCAGGTCAGCTCCGCCTCCGGCGTCATGGCCCAGTTCTGGAATCCCGCGGGCCTGGCGTCGCTCGAGCGGCCCCAGGTGGGGGGCATGCACGCGACCTGGCTCGACAACCTGAGCTATGAATGGCTCGGGTACGCGACGCCCGTCAATCCGCGCTTCGGCGTCGGCTCCGTCAGTCTCGCCTACTTCCATATGCCGAGCATCCAGGGAGCCGACGAGTTCGGCAATCCGACCGGCGACTTCCGTGTCTACGACATGGCCTTGACCGCCGGGCTGGCGAAGCCGGTCGGGCGTCATCTCTCCGTCGGCGGGAATGCGAAGATGATCCGGCAGAACCTGGCGACGGTCTCCGCGACCGGGTTCGCGGTCGATCTGGGCGCGTCCTACATGACGCACGGTGCCACGCTCGCCGCCGTCGTCCAGAATCTGGGACCCGAGCTCTCGTACGGCACCGGCGGTTCGTATCCGCTCTCTCGCCAGATCCGGTTTGGTTTGAGCCGCGAGTGGCTCTCGGGGAAGCTCCTCCTCGGCGCCGACTACAACATGCCGAGCGACTACTACGACGACGCTCGATTTGGCGCCGAGTACCGCCTTCATCCCAACGTGTCCATGCGGATGGGATACCGCCATCAATTCGGTGAGCTCGACGATCCGGCCGAGGGGATCTCCTACGGGCTCGGCGTGCACTTCGGCCAGCTCAACGTCGATTACGCGCTCACGCCGGACAACGACTTCTCGGACGTGCACCGGCTCTCGTTCGGCTACTCCTTCGGCTCGAGCGCGAAAGAGGCGGAGCCGAAGCAGCCGAAGCACGAGGAGCCCAAGCCTGAGCCGCCGGCCCCGACCGGGCCGAAGGTGATCGCCCAGGCTCCGGCGCCCAAGCCGGCACCAGCACCCAAGCCAACGCCGGCGCAGACCAAGCCCGCGC
Source organism: Candidatus Eiseniibacteriota bacterium (assembly GCA_035716085.1). Lineage (GTDB taxonomy): Bacteria > Eisenbacteria > RBG-16-71-46 > SZUA-252 > SZUA-252 > WS-9. The sequence continues at coordinate 16,253 of DASTKC010000220.1, forward strand.
CGCAGGCAGACGCTCCCAAGACCGAGATCGTCGCCCTGGCGCCCGCCGCGAAGCCGGAGGCCGAGGCTCCGAAGGCCGAGGCGGTCGCACCCCCGCCGGCGCCCGCGGTCGCCACCCAGGCGCCCTCGAAGGAGCCTGAAGCCAAGCCCGCTCCGGCAGGGGAAGTCGTGTACCTGGTCGTCCTGCCGGGGTACCCGTCCAAGGAGAGCGCCCAGGCCGAGATGAAGGCCCTGGAGCTCCTGGGCTTCCGCACCAAGGACGCCCAGATCGCGAGGGACCCGAAGAAGGGCGGCTACCGAATCGCTTTCGTCAAGCTCAAGAACAAGGGGAACGCCGAGGAGGTGGCCTCCGACCTCCAGCGGATGTCCTTCCGGGCCTTGGTCGAGGTAGCACAGAAGTAGTAGTAGACACACGCTCTTGCGCCCGCCGTCAGCCTCTGCTATCATTACATCTGTTGGTGGGGGGCGCGTGATATCCGCGGCTGGTTCTGCATCGCCCGCGTAGTCCCGCAGCAGTCTCCATCGCCAACCCCATTCGGTGCCGGTGCCCGATGGTGGTTGCGCCTAGTACCCGGTCACCTCGTGGGGAGGTGTCTCTCCCTGCGTTTTGACTGGGCCCCACCGGCGCGACATCACTAACGACGCGGCGGACGATGCTCCTACCAGCGGAACTCAAGAATCGGGATCAGGACGGCCTGTCCACGGCCGACGTGCTCTATTCTTGGTTCAAGCGCAGCCTCGACATCCTCCTCTCCTCGGTGGGCCTCGTGGTCATGGCCCCCGTGTTCGCCGTGATCGCCGCCGTCATCAAGGTCGACAGCAGGGGCCCCGTGCTCTACGGACAGGAGCGCATCGGGATCAACCGCCGCCGCTCGGACGGCACGCGCCGCAGCACGGACGAGCGCCGGAAGCGGGACACGTTCGGCCGCCCGTTCAAGATCTGGAAATTCCGCACCATGATCGTGGACGCGGAGAA
>DASTKC010000221.1:0-17596 GCA_035716085.1 Candidatus Eiseniibacteriota bacterium
TCCCGAACCGCGATCTTCGGATTGTTCTGCGCCAACACCATCGTGATCGCCGCCGTCAACGTCGTCTTCCCATGATCCACGTGCCCAATCGTCCCCACGTTCACATGCGGCTTGTTCCGCTCGTATTTCTGCTTCGCCATCAGACCAGATCCTCCGTACAGGACTTCGCCGGAATCACGCGACGGGCGAGATCAAGACCGTCGGAACGCGCTCGACCTCTCGCGACAGATGGAAATGGAGCCCACGAGCGGAATCGAACCGCTGACCTTTTGCTTACCATGCAAATGCTCTACCGACTGAGCTACGTGGGCGGAGGTGAGGCGCGCGGAACGACCCGAAGCGCGACCGAATGCCGACCCGGTTCACTTCCGAGCCGACACCGCTCGGCGCCAAACGCTCAATACAAGGCAAAAAACGCCGACCGGCCCTCCTCACTCCATCGAAGAAGGTCGTCGTCGGTGCGAATCGCAAAAGGTACGGACCCGCGAACCCGCGGTCAACAAGAAATTTGACTCATCTTGTGGCCGTTTGATTCAGGTCCGATTTGGGCCCGCTCGGGACGGAATTGTGCCCCGAGGAGCCGCGTACCACCACGCAATCCACAACGAAACGGTTACGGCCCCGGCGCCGCGGTGGGTCGGCCGGGTTTATCTTCTGCAGCGCAATGGGTTGAGGAAAGTGGATGGAGGTGGATAACTGCCGTAGGGAAACTGGAGCGGGAAACGGGATTCGAACCCGCGACCCTCAGCTTGGAAGGCTGACGCTCTAGCCACTGAGCTATTCCCGCCCCGTTTCATCACTTGGGGCTAACGGCCCCACTCCAAGGGGCCGATCCGCTCTCACTTCGATGCCGAAAGAATGGTGGGGGAAGGATTCGAACCTTCGAAGGCTAAGCCGGCAGATTTACAGTCTGCTCCCTTTGACCGCTCGGGAACCCCACCGGGATGACGTCACTTGGAGCTGGCGAAGGGACTCGAACCCCCAACCGCCTCATTACAAATGAGATGCTCTACCATTGAGCTACGCCAGCTACGCGGGGCGGGGGGCCCGGGCCCCGGTCCGCTCGGCGGCAGTGTACGGGCGGGGCGAGCCCGCCGTCAACGCTACGAGCGTGTCGGTGAAGGAGTTTCGGAGCGGAGGGAGGAGAGGAGGTCGGCCACGGACATCTGGGCGTCCGGACGTCCGGCGTCCGCACCATCCTGATAGCGGGCGAGCGTGAAGTGGAAGCGGCTTCCTTTGCCCAGCTCGCTCTCGGCCCAGATGCGGCCGCGGTGCGCCTGGATGATGCCCTTGCAGATCGCGAGGCCGAGTCCGGTCCCGCCCTGCTCGCGGGTCGCCGACTCCTCGACCTGGTAGAACTTCCCGAAGATCCGCTCGAGATGCTCGGCCGCGATCCCCTTCCCCTGGTCGGTGACGACGATCTCGTACTCGGCCTCGTGCTCCACGAGCTCGATCGTGACCTTGCCTCCCGGCTTGGAGAATTTGAGCGCGTTCGAGATCAGATTCTCGAGCACCTGCATGATGCGCCCCGGATCCGCGGAGACCATGGCCGGCTCGGACGGAAGGCGCGCCTCCACCTCGATCCCCTGCCCGCCGGGTAGCTGCGGCACCCAGAAGAGGCACTTCGTCACGAGCTCGTTGAGCGAGGTCGGGATGAACTGGATCTGAAGAACGCCGGCCTCGATCTTCGACACGTCGAGGATGTCCTTCACGAGCTGGATGAGCCGCTCGACCGACTGCTGGCAAAAGGCGATCAGCTGGCGCTGGTCGGTCGTGTAGGTGAAGGCCTTGTTCGCGACGAGCACGTCGAGCGAGCTCTTGATGACGGTGAGGGGCGTCCGCACCTCGTGCGACGCGATCGAGAGGAACTCGCTCTTCGAGCGATCGAGCGCTTTGATCTGCTCGAAGAGCCGCGCGTTCCCCACGGCGGCCGAGATCTGGGTCGCGAACACCGACGCGAGGGAGACGGCGTCGTCGTGGAACTGCGCGCGATCCCCGAGCGCGATCAAGGCCCCGATCGTCTCGTCGCTCGCCTTGAGCGGCGCTGCGAGCGCGTACTCGCCGGGCCGCTGCCGGAGCCACGAGAGCCCGGCCGCGTCCATCTCCGCGCGGGACAGGAGCCGCGCCTCGCCCCCCAGGACGCGCGTCAGGTCCTCGAGCTGGACCGGCGTGGTCATGAGATCCACCGTGCCCGGATCCGATCCGGCCCAGTGATGGATCGCCCGATCCCGCGGAGCGGCGACGCCGACGAAGGCTTCCTGTCCGCCGCACACGGTGCGCATCCCCTCGGCCACCGTTTGGAGCATGAGCGGGAGATCGAGCGTGGCGGCCGCGCTCGTCCCGATCCGGTTGAGCTCGCGAAGCCGCCCCTGCTGCGCATCATTTCGACCGCGCGACGACTCGAGCGTCTCGGCCATGTGGTTGAACGCCGACCCGAGCGCGTCGAGCTCGTGCTTGTGCCCGTCCACGCGGACTCGCGTGGCGAGATCCCCTTTCGAGATCGCCTCGACCGCGCCCAGGAGATCTTCGATCGGCCGCGTGAGCCACCGTGAGACATAGGTGCTCGCGAACGCGCTTGCGACGAGACCCAGGAGGAAGATTCCCACGCACACGTAGGCGAGGAGCCGCGCCTCCGACGCGAGCGCCGCCGCGCTCATCTGCACGACCACGAGACCGACCGACTCGCCCCCAGTCGTGCGGATGGGAGAGACGGCCACGACCCGAGCCAGGTCGGGACGCGTGAGGTCGAGCACCACCCCGGCGGTCTGCGTCATGCCCTGGCGGAGCAGGGACTCCGGCACGTCCTTCGGCGGCGGCGATCCGATCGGAAGGCGCCCGCGTACGAGCGCCGGGTCGGGGGCCCCCGACTCGTTCCCGGTGCTCCCGAGATCGACCACGACTCCCCACCTGCCGAGCTGCTTCCCGGGCGCGAGCGTGAAGAGGTGATAGACGGACGGATTCGCGCGGCGGAGCGCGCCCAGGTTGGTGACGATGGTGCGGAAGGCCTGACCGTTCATGTCCGCCGCGGTGCGGATCAGGCGATGGTCCTCGACCGCGATGAGAGAGGCCGCGGTCTCGGACGCGGTCACGGCGTTGGTGAGAACCTGGCGGCGGAGGGAGCCCTGTCCGTTCGTGTAGAGGAGCGCGGTCGCAACGACGAGGAACACGCTCCCCACAACGAGGAATCGGAATTGAAGCTCGGCTTTGAGGGTCCGCGGACCCGGTCCCAGAGCCATCGACCCGCCGTGAACTTGGTAAAAATCAGTGGTTGGGCCGGACTTTCGTGCCCCCTTTCGAATCCTCGAGGACATAGCCCAGCGCCAGGATTTCGTCCCTCAGTTCATCGGCACGCCGCCACTGCTTCTGGATACGGGCCTCATCTCGTTGCCGCACAAGCGCTTGGACGGCCTCCGGAGCCTCGATTTCGACCTTCCCGGAACCCCAGAAGAGACCGATCAATTCGCCGAGCCGGCGGAGCGTGCGTCCGGCTTCCGGGAGTGCCGCACGATCCGCGACCGACGACTGCGCGCTATCCGCGACGCGGTTGATCGCTTTCGCCATCTCGAAGAGGTGGCCTTGCGCTTTCGCCGCGTTGAAGTCGTCGTCGAGCGACTCCTGGAATTCCTTCTCGAGCTCGGCCAGCTCGGCGAGGAGCGTCGAGCCTGCCGTGGAGGTGCCGTCGGCGGCGGGAGCGGCCTCGGCCTTCGCGAGCGCTTCGCGCAGGCGGTCGTACGCCGCCCCGGCCTCGCGGAGGCGCACGTCGTTCCACTCGATCGGACTCCGGTACTGCGTCGACTGGAGGTAGAAGCGGATCACCTCCGGCTCGACCTCCTTCGCGACGTCCTCGATCAGGAAGAAGTGCTTGGTCGACTTCGACATCTTCTCCCCGTCCAGATTCACGAGGCCGTTCTGGACCCAGAAGCGCGCGAAGGTCTTCCCCGTCGCGGCCTCCGATTGCGCGATCTCGTTCTCGTGGTGCGGGAAGATGAGATCCTGCCCGCCGCCGTGGAAGTCGAACGTCTCGCCCAGGTGCTTCATGGCCATCGCCGAGCACTCGATGTGCCATCCGGGGCGCCCCGGCCCCCAGGGGCTCGGCCACGACGGCTCGCCCGGCTTCGCTCCCTTCCAGAGGGTGAAGTCGAGCGGGTCCCGCTTCGCTTCGCCCACCTCGATCCGGACGCCGGAGCGAAGGTCGTCCACCTTGCGCCCCGAGAGCGATCCGTACGCGGGGTAGCTCCGCACGTCGAAGTAGACGTCCCCACCCGCCGGGTAGGCATGCCCCGAATCGATGAGGCGCTGGATGAGCGCGAGGATCTCCGGGATGTGCTCCGTCGCGCGCGGATAGACGGTCGCCGGCTTGATGTTGAGGAGCGCCGCATACGTGAGGAAGGCTTTGATGTTCCGCTCCGAGACCTGCTCGAATGGAACGCCCTCCTTGTTCCCGCGCTCGATGATGCGGTCGTCGATGTCGGTGAAGTTGGTGGCGTACGTCACCTCGTAGCCGCGCGACTCGAGGATGCGGCGGATCACGTCGCCGGCCACGGCGTAGCGCATGTGGCCCACGTGCGGCCGGTCCTGGACGGTCATGCCGCACACGTACATGCCGACCTTGCCCGGTTTGGCGGACTCGAACGGGATCTTCGCGCGCCGCCGCGCGTCGTACACGCGGAGGCTCACGCCGCGTCTCCGGAGGAAGTGGCCGCCTGGGCCGGGGCGTCCGCCGGCGCGGCTTGCTGCACCGCGGCCGGGGCGTCGCCGGCCACCGGCACGTGGACGAGCACGCCCGCCGCGCGGAGGCTCTCGAGCGCGGCCATTCGAAGCATGCGCGAAACGGCGAGACGCTCCTCGGGAACGGTCTTCGCCTGGAGCATGATCGTGAACTGGCCCGTCCCCACGTCGTCGATGCCGAGGAGCCTCGGGGGTTCGAGGAGGAGCGGCTTCGCATTCGGGCTGGCCGCGAACCGGACGAGCATCGCCTCGAGCACCTGCACCACGCGCGCCGGATCCTCGGTGAGACTGATCGGGATCCGGACGATCGGGGTGGACCAGCTCTTCGTTAGATTGGTGACCACCTTGATCTCGCCGTTCGAGATGAAATGGATGAAGCCCTCGCCGTCCCTGAGCTCCGTATGCCTCAACGTGAGCGTCTCGACCGTCCCCGACACGCCCATGGTCCGCACGACGTCGCCCACGGCGAATTGATTGTCGTGGATGATGAAGAATCCCGCGATCCAATCCTTCACCACGCTCTGCGCGCCGAGCCCCGCCGCAACGCCGAATCCTCCCGCGGCCGCGAGAGCCGGGGTGATGTCGAGCCCCAGCTCGCGCACGCACATGAGGATCCCGATCACGATGATGATGCCCCGCGAGAAGCCCCGAAGCACCTCGCCGATCGTGCGGGCCCGCTTCTCGCGCGCGAGCTCGGTCCCCTTCGCCTCCGACCGGATCGCGCGCTCGATGCGGCCGATGAGGAGGTACACGAGCCGGACCGTGACCAGCGTGGCCAGGATGATGATGCCGATCCGCACCAGGATCTCGACCAGCGTGAAGGCCTGCTCCGGCGAGGCCGTGTGGCGGACGGGATTCATGAAGCTCTCCGGGGTCGAGTCATCGCTGCGTCAGCGCGCCGCGCGGACCGGCGCGGACTCGACGATCGCCTTGACCAGGTCCTCGTAGCGGAGTCCCGCGGCCTGCGCCGCCTTGGGGACGAGGCTCAGCTCGGTGAGCCCGGGCACCGTGTTCACTTCGAGGCAGTGGGCCACGCCGTCCTTCCCGAGTCGGAAGTCGACGCGCGCGACGCCGCTCGTGCGGAGCGCGCGGCACGCGCGGAGGCTGAGCGCGAAGAGCTCCTCGGCCACCTCGGGCGGGAGCGAGGCCGGGCATTCGTAGCGGCTCGCGCCCGACGTGTACTTGTGCTCGTAGTCGTACCAGCCGGCCGTGGGAATGATCTCGACCACGGGGAGCGCGCGCTGGCCGATCACACCGACCGTGAGCTCGCGTCCGTCGATGAACTGCTCGACCAGGACGAGGCGACCGTAGCGGCGCGCCTCCTCCATCGCGGGCTTCCACTCCGACGCGCTCTTGACGACGGTGATCCCGACGCTCGAGCCCTCCTCGTTCGGCTTCACGATGAGCGGATAGCCCCCGAGCCGCGCGAGCTCCTCGGCCGTGATCTCCGGATGCCACGCCGCGGCCGGATCTTCGGGGGCCCAACGCTCGACCCACTCGGGGGTCGGGATGCCCTCGACCTTGAAGATCCGCTTCGACATCACCTTGTCCATCGCGAGCGCCGACGAGAGGACGCCGGAGCCCGTGTAGGGAATGCCCGCGAGATCGAGGAGGGCCTGGAGCGTGCCGTTTTCGCCCGCGCCGCCGTGGAGCGCGATGAAGACGAGGTCGGCCGTGCGCGGGATGGAGCGCACGTAGACGTCGAGCCCCTGCTCGCCCCGCCGCGCGGGCAATCCGCCCGCGGCGTGGAGCGGCGCCGGGCTCGCGCCGAGCGCCATCGCGTGGTCCGGATCCTTGAGGAACTGTCCCGTGCCGGTGTCGAGGAGCGCCACGTCGTGGCCGAGCGTCTGGAGCGCGCGAGCCACGCCCGCGCCGGTGCGAAGGGAGACTTCCCGTTCCGAGGTGTTGCCGCCCAGGAGGACGACGATCTTCATGCTCCCTCCACGATCACTCGCGCCCTTCCACGAGCGCGACCGCCCACGCGGCGATCCCTTCCTCACGTCCCAGTGCTCCGAGTCCTTCGTTGGTCGTGGCCTTGACCGACACGCGTCCTTCCCCGATTCCGAGCGCTAGGCCGAGCGCTTCGCGCATCGCCGCGACGTGCGGGGCGATGCGCGGAGCTTCCGCGACCAGGGAGGCGTCCACGTTCACGATCGTGTATCCGCGCTCGCGCAGCTGCTCCGCGATCGTCTCGAGGAGACGGAGGCTCGAGGCGCCGCGCCACCTAGGATCCGAGTCGGGAAAGTGCGCTCCCAGGTCGCCCAGGCCGGCCGCGCCCAGGAGCGCGTCGCCGATCGCGTGCGCGAGCACGTCGCCGTCGGAGTGCGCCCGCAGGCCCTTGTCGTGCGCGATCGCCACGCCGCCCAGCGTGAGCGGGAGTCCGCGCTCGAGCCGGTGCACGTCGTATCCGATGCCGACCCGGAGCGTGGTCCCGGACGTCACGGCGATCCGCGACGGAGGAGGAACTCGAACATCGCGAGATCGGACGGCTCGGTCAGCTTGAGGTTCATCGGGTCTCCGGGGACGACCGCGACCTTGGCCCCGGACGCTTCGAGCAGCGAGGCGTCGTCGGTCGCGTCCCGCCCCTCGGCCTCGGCGGACGCGTGCGCGCGGCGCAGTATAGCATCGGCGAAGATCTGGGGCGTCTGGACGCCGAAGAGCCGCGCGCGATCGAGCGTCCGCACCACGCGCCCCGCGTCCACCTCGGCCACCGTGTCCCGCAAAGGCACGGCGGGGATCGCGGCTCCCGTGAGCCGCGCGGTCTCGAGCACGCGTGTGATCAAGCGCTCCTCGACGAGCGCGCGGGCGACGTCGTGCACCGCGACGTAGGGAAGCCCGAGCGTGAGCGCCCGAATCCCTCGTCCTACCGACTCGCGCCGGGTCGCGCCGCCGGGCGCGGCCTCGCGGCGAATGTCCGAAGACGCCGGGAGCGCGCTCAACGCCCTCCGCGCCGGCTCGAGGAGCGCTTCGGGAACGACGGCGATCAGCTCCCCCACGGAGGGATGCGCGAGAAAGATCGAGGCCACGCGCTCGAGGAGCGTCTTCCCCGCTATTTGTAGGAGAAGCTTCGGCCCGAGCCCTCCCATCCGCACTCCGTCGCCCGCGCCCGCAAGCACCACGGCGAGGTCGCGGCGAGACGTGATGCTCACCGGGCGTGATCCGGGTCGAGCACCCGTCCGATCGCTTCGTGGAGGCTCGCGGCTCCGAGCGCACCCGTGACGCCCTCCGGCGCGGAGCGCTTCGGGACGATCGCGGCGCGGAATCCGAGCCGCCTCGCCTCGGCGAGCCTTCGCTCGAGCTGAGGCACGGGACGAAGCTCGCCGCCGAGCCCCACCTCGCCGATCGCGACGAGATCGGGAGGGAGCGGCCGGTCGCGGAAGCTCGACGCGAGCGCGAGCGCGAGCCCGAGATCGGCGGCCGGCTCCTCGAGCCGGATCCCCCCCGCGACATTGACGAACACGTCCGCCCCCGCGAGCGAGAGCCCCGCCCGCTTCTCGAGCACCGCGATCACCACGGCGAGCCGGCGCGCGTCGATGCCCTGCGCCACGCGCTGCGGGTTCGCGAAGTGGGTGGGAGCGACGAGCGCCTGCACCTCGACGAGAAGCGGACGCGATCCCTCGATGGTCGCGACCACGGCCGAGCCCGGGACCGATTCGCCCCGGTCTTTGAGCAGACGCTCGGAGGGATTCTCGACTTCGGCGAGACCGTCTCCCTGCATCGTGAAGACGCCGATCTCGTGGGTGGAGCCGAAGCGGTTCTTCGCGGCGCCCAGGATCCGGTACTCGTGGTGACGCTCCCCTTCGAGATAGAGGACCGCGTCCACCATGTGCTCGAGCGTGCGCGGCCCTGCGACCGAGCCGTCCTTCGTGACGTGGCCGATCAAGAGAACGGGAAGGTTGCGCTCCTTCGCGAGCCTCAAGAGCCTGAGTCCGCACTCCCGCACCTGGGACACGCTGCCCGGGGCCGCGTCGAGCGAGCCCAGGTAGAGGGTCTGGATGGAGTCGATGACGAGGAGCGACGGGTTCTTGCGCGCGACCTCCTCGAGGATCCGCTCCAGGTCGATCTCCGACTGCATCCAGAGCCGGTCGAGACCGCCGCGCAAGGCGAGGCGCTCGGCGCGGAGCTTCACCTGGCGCGGCGACTCCTCCCCCGAGACGTAGAGCACCGACCGATCGGCGCGTCCGAGCGCAGCCGCGAGCTGGAGGGCGAGGGTGGACTTCCCGATGCCGGGGTCGCCGCCGATCAGGACGAGCGAGCCGGGCACGAGCCCGCCGCCGAGCACGCGGTCCAGCTCGCCGATGCCGCTCACCCAGCGCGGCTCGGCGCCCGAGTCGATCTCGTCGAGCCTGAGCGGAGCCGATGCGACGTCGGGCGACGCGTAGTTCGAGCGGCGCGCGGGGGCGGCCTCACGCCGCCCCGGGCCTTCGCGCGCGCTGTTCCACGCGTCGCAGTGCGGGCAGCGCCCGAACCACTTCGGGCTCTCGTTGCCGCACTCGGCGCAGAAGAAGACGGTCTTCGCCTCGCGCGCTGGGGTAGCCTTCCTGGGCGTCATGGGGGGTGAGTCTAGGACGAAGTGGGGTGTTCTTAGAAGACGCTCAGATTGATGTATTTCTTCGGGTTCTTCTGGATGTCCTTCACGAGCTGGTTCGTGTTCCGGAGCGTCTCCTTCAGGTCGACGTAGAGCGTGGAGTCGGAGATCGCCTTGCCGAGCGCTCCCTCCCCCTTGTCGAGGCGCGTCACCACGCGGTCCAGCGAGACCGCGGTGGTCGAGAGCTGGTCCGAGAGGTGGGAGAGCTTCCGCGACGCCTCCCCGAAGTCCTTGACCGAGGACGACACCTGGCCGCCATTCGCCGAGGCGATGGCGCGGAGGTCGTGCGCGGCCGCGCGGAAGTCCACGATCGCCTGCCGGAGGTCGCCCTGGTTCTGGTTCAGGGTCTGGTTCAGCCCCTCGCTCGCCTTCTCGAAGTTCTTCGACGCGCGCTCGACCGTGGCCGGGTCGATCGCGTCGAGCATGAGATTGAGGCGCGACGAGAGCTCGGTCGTCTCGATGAGGAGGTCGCCCGCACCGCTGATGACCTCGGGCACGCCCGACTGGAAGCGGCCGGGGATCGGCTTCCGCCCGTCGTACCGTCCGGGCGCCTGGCCGGGATCGAGCGCGAGGAACTTCTCTCCCATGAACCCGATGTTGGCCACGCGGAGCTGCGCGTCGGGATGGAGCGTCACGCCCTTGTCGACCTCGAACTCCACGCGCACGCCCTGGTCCTCGAGCACGATGTTGGTCACCGCCCCCTTGCGCACGCCGCGCACGGAGACGGGATCGCCCTCACCGAGGTTCCCCACCTCCTCGAAGCGGGCGGTGTAGTAGCTCTTCCGCTTGCCGACCCGGTACTCCTTGATCCAGGCGATGCCGATGAAGAGCAGCAGGATCGAAAGGAGTCCCGCGACTCCGACCTGAATCGCGGCCCGACGTGACGTTCGGTTCATCCGTGATCCTTTACGTGGGGAGGAGGGGACCGTCCGAGCTCCCCTCGATGAATTGACGCAGGATCGGGTCCCGTGTGGACTGGACCTCCTCCGGCGTCCCGATCGCATGGATGCGTCCCTCGTGGAGCATCGCGATGCGGTCGGCAATATGGTACGCGCTTCTCATGTCGTGGGTGACCGCGATCGAGGTCATCCCGAGTCTTTCTTGGAGCCGGCTGATGAGCCGGTTGATGACGTCCGCCGTGATCGGGTCGAGCCCGGTCGTCGGCTCGTCGTAGACCATGATCTTCGGATTCAGCGCGAGCGCCCGCGCGAGCGCGGCGCGCTTCTTCATGCCTCCGGACAGGGAGGACGGGCGCTGCCCCTCCGTCCCCGTGAGTCCGACCAGCGCGAGCTTCTCGGCCACGACCTCCTCGATCTGGCGCTCCGGGAGCGGCGTGTGCTCGCGCAGCGCGAGACCCACGTTCTCCCCCACCAGCATGGAATCGAACAGGGCGCCTCCCTGGAACAGCATCCCCATCTGCTCGCGCAACGCGAGGAGCTCCCCTTCGTCCAGCTTCGCGACGTCGATGCCGTTCACCCGCACCGTCCCCCGATCCGGTTGGAGGAGGCCCACCACGTGCTTGAGCAGGACCGACTTCCCGGTGCCGCTCCGCCCGATCACGACCAGGCACTCTCCCCTCGAAACGGATAGATCGACACCCCGGAGCACAACTTTCGTCCCGAGTCGCTTCCAGACCCCCTGGAACTCGATCGCGTTATCAGGCAAAGAGCACCCGGAAGAGGAAGGAGGCGAGGAGGTAGTCCACGATCAGGATGAGGAGGCAGGAGGCCACCACCGCCCGGGTGGTCGAATCCCCGACCGCCTCGGCTCCGCCCTCGGTGCGGAGTCCGTAGTAACACCCCATCGTCGCGATGATTCCACCGAAGAAGACCGACTTGAGGAGTCCCGAGAAGACGTCCTGGATCTTGAAGTAGAGCTTGAGACCGCTCGTGAACGTGTGGCCGCTCACGTCCAGCGTGAGCACCGCCACGAGATATCCGCCGAAGATCGCGAGGATGTCGGCGAAGATCGTGAGCATCGGAAGCATCAGGACGGAGGCGACGAGCCGCGGCACCACGAGGTAGCGAACGGGGCTGATGCCGAGCGTCTCCATGGCGTCGATCTGCTCGGTCACGCGCATCGAGCCGAGCTCGGCCGCGATCGCCGCGCTCACGCGTCCGCCGACCACGAGCGCTGTGAGCACCGGGCCGAGCTCGATCACCACGGATTTCCCGATGACCGTGCCGAGGTAGATCATCGGCACGTAGTCCCGCATCTGGTAGGCGGCCTGCACGGCGGCAACCGCTCCCGTGAAGAGCGCCACGATGACGGTGAGCGGCATGGAGCCGAGCCCGATCGACACCATCTGCTCGAAGACGAGGCCGATCTTGCGGACGCCCGCGGGCATCTCGCGCAGCGCGCTCCCGACGAGGAGGAAGATCTCTCCCGCGTTCTGCAGCCGCGCGAACAGGAAGCGCTGCGGCCACGGAGCCGCGGCCAGGGCGGCGTCTTCCTGCTCGGCGGTCTCGGGGTCGATCACCGGGGCTCGGGTCGGGGCTCCGGAACGTCGCGGAGGGACTCGAACCGGGTGCACTCGCGGAGGAACGCGAGATCCACGCTTCCGGTCGGGCCGTTCCGCTGCTTCGCGATGATGATCTCCGCTTTCCCGTCCATCTTGGACGGGTCGGTCTCGTAGACCTCGGGGCGATAGACGAAGAGCACCACGTCGGCATCCTGCTCGATGCGCCCGACTCGCGCAGATCCGAGAGCATGGGGCGCTTGTTGCCGCCCCGCGTCTCGACGGCGCGCGAGAGCTGGGACAGGGCGAGCACCGGCACCTGGAGCTCCTTCGCGAGCGCCTTGAGCGAGCGCGAGATGCTCGAGATCTCCTGCTGGCGGTTCTCGGCGTTGTTGGGGCCGCGGATGAGCTGGAGGTAGTCCACGACGATCATCCCGAGCGGCTGCTCGGACACGAGGCGGCGCGCCTTGGCGCGCATCTCGAGGATCGAGATCGCCGCGGTGTCGTCGATGTAGATCGGCGCCTCGTGGAGCTGCGCGGCCGCGGCCTGGAGCGCCTTGTACTCGGCCGCGCTCGCGTAACCCCGGCGCACCTTGTGGATGTCCACCTTGGCGAGCGAGCAGAGGAGCCGTTGCACGAGCGACTCCTTCGACATTTCGAGGCTGAAGACCGCGACGGTCTGGCGCTCCTTCCCGCGCGCGCGCACGGCCACGTAGTCGGCGATGTTCATCGCGAACGACGTCTTCCCCATCGACGGGCGTCCGGCGATCACCACGAAATCCGCCTTCTGGAATCCGGCCGTCATCTCGTCGAGGTCGTAGAAGCCCGAGGGGACGCCGGTGACGTGCACCTTCCGCTGACGATACTCCTCGATCGCGGAATACCCCTGGAGCACGAGCGAGCGCATCGGCAGGAAGCCGGTGCGGAGGCGCTCGTCGGAGATCGCGAAGATCTGCTGCTCCGCGCGATCCAGAAGGTGCGCTGGATCCTCGCGGCCGTCGAAGGCCTCTCCCACGATCTCGGTTCCGACCTCGATCAGCCGGCGGAGGATCGCCTTCTCGTGGACCACCTTGCAGTAGTGCTCCACGTGCGCGGGCGTCGCGATGAACTGATCGAGCGTGGTGAGATAGGTCACGCCCCCCACGGACTCGAGCTCGCGCCGCTTCTTCAGCTCCTCGACCAGCGTGACCATGTCGACCGGCGTCGAGCCGTCGAAGAGATCGATGATCACGCGCCAGATCTTCCGGTGCGCGTCCTTGTAGAAGGCTTCTTCTTGAAGATTCTGGATCGCGGTGGCGATCGCGTCGCGCGAGAGGAGCATCGCGCCGAGCACGGAGCGCTCGGCGTCGAGCGCCTGGGGCGGGATGCGCGCCGCGTCGAGGCCGGCCGGAGCCATGTCGTCGATGCCTCTCACGCGGGCGCTCCTTCGCGCAGCAAGTCGCGGACGCGCTGGAGATCCACCCAGGCGTCCTTCTTGAGGCCCGGGTTCCGGAGGAGCGCCGCCGGATGGTAGGTCGCGACGAGCGGCACGCCCTTGTACTCGAACATGCGCCCGCGGAGCGCGCCCATCGACGCTTTGGTGCCGAGGAGCCCCTGTGCGGCGGAGAGCCCGAGGGCGACGATCAAGTCCGGCCGCACCAAGGCGATCTGCTGCTCGAGGTAGGGGAGGCACTTCTCCACCTCGGAAGGGATCGGCGTGCGGTTCTCGGGGGGACGGCACTTGAGCACGTTCGCGATGTAGACGTCCGCGCGCTTCATCTGGATCGCCTCGATCATCTTCGTGAGGAGCTGCCCCGCGCGGCCGACGAAGGGAACTCCCTGGAGATCCTCATCGCGTCCCGGCGCCTCGCCCACGAACATGAGCCGCGCCTTGTCCGTGCCGTCGGAGAAGACCGTCCTCGTGCGCGTCTCGCAGAGCGGGCAGAGACGGCAGGTGTCGACCAGCGCCTTCACCTCGGCGAGCGTCCCGGGGAGATCGGAGCGGGGCGCGAGGCGCACGGGAGCCGGCATGGGCGCGGACCAGGGCGCGGAAAGCGGCGGTGCCGGGGGCTCGAAGCCAGGAAGTGTGAGAGGGGTCGCGCCGGCCGTGGGCGCCGAGGCGACGGGAGCCTCCGGCGATCGCGACGCGCTGGCGGCGCCTCGTGGCGCAGCCGGCATCGGCGCCTCGCCGTCGATCCCGGGCAGCTCGATCTTGCGCCGTCCGCGCGCGAGCTCGCGCCGGAGGAGGGTCACCGCTTCCCCCGCAATCGCCACGAGCTCACCCCGCCCATCGTCCACCGGCTTCCCCTCAGTCTTGATTCAGTGCCTTGGCCACCCGGAGCAGGATCGCTCGCGCGACCTCGCGCTTGGGGCGAAGTCCCAGCGCCTCGACGCGTCCGTCGGAATCGATCAGCGTCACGTCGTTCGTGTCCGAGCCGAAGGCCGAGCCCGGCTTGCCCGGATTGTTGATCGCGACGAGGTCGAGTCCCTTGCGCTGCATCTTACCCCGACCGCGGTTGATCTCATCCTCGGTTTCGAGCGCGAAGCCGACGAGGAGCTTTCCGGGGTGGGCCGCACGGACCTCCTTCAAGATGTCGGTGGTCGGCGCCAGGTCGAGCTTGAGCCCGCTCCCCTCGCGCGGGAGCTTCGATCCGCTCGGCTTCGTGGGAGCGAAATCGCTCACGGCCGCGGCCATGACGAGCGCGTCGGCATCCTTCACCGCCCGGAGCACGGCGTCCGCCATGGAGGCCGCGGTCGGCGCGTCGATCCGCTCGACGCCGGCCGGGGGCTCCGCGGTGACGCGTGCGGTGATGAGCCGGACCCGCGCTCCCAGGTCGCGCGCCATAGCCGCGATGGCAAAGCCCATCTTGCCGCTCGAGCGGTTGGTGATCACGCGCACCGGATCGATCGGCTCCTCGGTCCCGCCGGCGGTCACGACGATCGTGCGCCCATGAAGCGGCAGTCCGTTCGCGCCTGAGCCATCGCCACCCGCGCCCCTACCCGCGCCGGCAAGCCCCACGAGCGACGCGCACGCGGCGACGATGGCCTCGAGCGACGCCATCCGTCCCATGCCCCACTCGCCGTCGGCGAGCGATCCCTCCTCGGGACCGACCATGCGGATCCCGCGCGCGCGGAGCACGTCGAGATTCGCTTGGACGGCCGGATGCTCCCACATGGCGACGTTCATGGCGGGGGCGAGGAGGACGGGCGAGCGCGTGGCGAGGAGCGCGGTCGAGAGGAGATCGTCGGCAAGGCCGTGCGCGAGCTTGCCGATCGCGTTCGCGGTGGCGGGGGCAACGAGGATCAGGTCGGCCTCGCGGGCCATCCCGATGTGCGCCATGCCGAGCGCGCTCTCGGGCATCCCTTCGAACCAGGGACCCGATCCGAGAGCCTGGGTCTCGAAGAGCCCGTGGAGCACGGGCCCCTTGGTGACCGAGCGGAGCGCGTCCTTCGTGACGAAGCGCCGCGCTCGCGTGGTCAGGATGACGGAGACGTGCGCCCCTTCCTTCGCGAGCGCCCGGACCAGCTCGGGCGTCTTGTACGCGGCGACGCCTCCCGTGATGCCGAGGAGGACGCGCGCGCCGGCGAGGGACCGCGTCTCCGTCACGTCACGCTACTCTTCCGAGTCGGCGCTCGGAGCTTCTTCGGGCTCCGCGGGCGTCTCTTCGTAGTGATAGAGCACGTTGCCCTTCAGGGCCTCTTCCAGCGCGACGTTCGTCACCTTGCTGCCCAGGTTGAGGCCCGTCTGACGTGAGAGCTCGTTGATGCGACGGGCTTCCTTCGCCGCCACGATGATGAGCTCGTACTTGTTCGGGACGTTGCTCGAGCGAAGCGGGGTCTTGGAATCCACAGATCCTCCTGACTAGAGTTCGGACCGACCGCCGTCGATCCGCCGCGAAGCCCGGCACGTCTCCGCCTCGATGATGGCGAGGACCCTCCGGGTCGCTTCTTCCAGGTCGTCGTTGACGACCGCATAATCGTATTCGCGCGCGATCTCGATCTCGCGCCGCGCGTTCTCCAGCCGGAGCTTGATGCGCTCCTCGCTGTCCGTGCCTCTCGCCCGGAGCCGCTCCTCGAGATCCGCGAGCGACGGCGGCAGCACGAAGATGAACACCCCGTCCGGGTAGATCCTCCGGACCGAGCGCCCTCCCTGGACGTCGATGTCGAGGAGCACGTTCCGCCCGGAGCGGAGCACCGCCTCGGTCTGGCTCTTCAGCGTGCCGTAGAGCTCGCCGTGCACTTCCGCGTGCTCGACGAAATCCCCGGCGTGGACCCGGCGCTGGAACTCCTCGCGGCCGAGGTAGAAGTAGTCGCGCCCCTCCACCTCGTGCGCCCGCCGGGGGCGCGTCGTGGCGGACACCGAGTAGACCAGATCGCGCGGGTAGCGTCCGAGGAGCACCTTCACGAAGGAGCTCTTACCGGCGCCGGACGGCCCCGAGATCACCACGACGAAGCGGCGATACTCCGAGCCGATCACGCCCGCGTCATTCGATGTTCTGGACTTGCTCGCGGATCCGCTCAAGTTCCTCTTTGACGTCGACGACCTGCTCGATGATCGGAACGTCGGCCGACTTCGAACCGATCGTGTTGATCTCCCGATTCATCTCCTGGAGGAGGAAGCCGAGCTTCCGCCCCGGCGTGGCCTCCTCGTTCAGCAGCTTCCTGAAGTGGTCGCAGTGCGCCTCGAGACGCACGCACTCCTCGGTCGCGTCGAGGCGATCCGCCATCATGGCGACCTCCTGCGCGAGACGCTCCTCCGGGAGCTCGTTACCGTCGAGGAGAACGCGGATGCGATCTTGAAGCTTCTCCGCGGTCTCCTTGACCTTCTGGGGTGCGCGCAGGCGAATCTGCGCCACGCGATCCCGGATTCCCTCGACCCGCGCCTCGAGATCCGTCCGGAGGGCCGCCCCCTCCGTCTCCTTCATGCGGATCATGTCCTCGGTGGCCGCGGTCACGACCTCGCGCAGGATTCCGAGATAGAACTCGGGATCGCGCCGCATCTCGCTCCACACGAAGAGATTGGGGAGCGAGGCGAATGTGTCCACGTCCACGCTGCCCGAAAGGCTGTACTTCCTCTGGAGCGCCTGGAGGAGCTCCATGTACCGATCGGCCGCCCGCTCGTCGAGGGTCAGCGTGCCCGTGGGCTCGCGCCCGTCGTCTCCGCCCTCCTCGCCCCAGGTCACGACGAGGTTGATCTTCCCCCGCACCGACCGCTCCTGCACGATCTTGCGAGCCTCGTGCTCGTAGATGCCGAGGGTCCGCGGGAGACGTGCGGAGAGCTCGCAGAATCGGTGGTTCACCGACCGTACTTCGGCCGCGAGGCGAAGGCCATCCACAACGACCTCGCCCCGGCCATAGCCTGTCATGCTTCGGATCATGCTGAGTCTTCGACGCTCCCCGGGGTAGTTGGGTACTGTAACCCGTGGCGCGGCAGCGCGTCATCAGGCAGATTCACGTTGCGCGACACGCCGCCCGCTCCCTAACGTCCGGCCCATGGCCCCTCGCCCGCAAGCTCAACGATCCCAAGGGATGGCGGCCGGAGGGAATCGCGCGAGCGGCCCGGCGGCCGGCGCGGCTCGCGCGAGGGCCGGCGCTCCACGCTGGCGAGCGTGGGTTCTCGGGGCGGTCGTCGCCCTCGCCGCGCTCCTCCCGCACGCCCGGTCGATCGGCTACGACTTCGTCTGGGACGACCGCTACCTGGTCGGTGAGCACCTCGACATCCACGGACCGGCGGACCTCGCCCGCCTCTGGAGCACGCCGTTCGACGTCTACCTCCAGACGCAGACCTCGCAACACACCTACTTCCGCCCGGCGACCGTCTACTCGCTCGCGCTCGATCGCGC
>DASTKC010000222.1:0-2603 GCA_035716085.1 Candidatus Eiseniibacteriota bacterium
CAAGGCCACCGCCTCGTAGAACGGCACCCCCTGCGGGTTCAGCTCCCGCTCCAGGTCCCCCACCGAGACCACGCGCGGGAGGTCACGCTTGTTGTACTGCATCACGACCGGGATCTTGTCGGTCGCGATCCCGTGCTCCGACAGGTTGTCGTGCATGTTGACGAGGCTCTCGACGTTCGCGTCGAAGCGGTCGATCTGCGAGTCGGCGACGAACACGATGCCGTCGACCCCCTTCAAGATCAGCTTCCGGCTCGCGTTGTAATAGACCTGCCCCGGCACCGTGTAGAGATGGAAGCGCGTGCGGAAGCCCCGGATCTGACCCAGCTCGAGCGGAAGGAAATCGAAGAAGAGCGTGCGGTCCATCTCGGTCGCCAGGGAGATCATCTTCCCCCGGGTTTCCTGGGGAACGCGCGAGTAGATATGTTGGAGATTTGTGGTCTTACCGCAAAGCCCCGGGCCGTAATAGACGATCTTGCAGTTGATCTCCCGGGACGAGTAGTTGATCAGCGACACGGAGCGTGCATACCCCTAGTCCTGGAAGAGACTGTCGATCTCGCTCTCCGCCTCGGCCGCGAACTCGGCACCTAGAGGCGTCGCAATGGCCTCCTCGTTTCGGTACTGGAGCTTGTCGAAGAGCTTGTTCAGAACCTCGAGCAGCTCGTCCCCGGCGCGCTTGGCCTTCAAGCGGACCAGTCCGAGCGACGTCTTCCGGTCGAAGAGCACGACCAGGATGACCCGGTTCGCGATCATGGAGAGGTAGAGGCTGTCGTTCTGCCCTTGATGGACCAGGGTGGCGAAGTCCTTCTCCCCGACCATCTCGGCGAGCTGGGCGTTGGCCGCGAAGTCCGCGGCGGCGAGGGATGAAAACGAGGTGACGTCGAAGCCGGGGGGTTCGCCGATCGAATTGATGAGCTGCCCCGTCTTGTCGATCAGCATGACGCTACGCGCGCTGGCGCTGCGCATCAGCGTCTGGAGGATCGCATTGATCGACCAGAAATCTTCTTCGAAGAGGGCCCAATTCCCTTTGACCATGTCCTGGCTCCCTGGACACCTGGCCTTGCGGTGCGCTGGAAACAGCGACGCCCGCGGCTCAAGGGGTGTCCTTCCCTTGCCCCGCGCACGCGCCGGTGGCGAGACCGATTCCCCCCACACCATAGCTGCTCTGCGCGGATTCCCTCCCGCGCATCGCCCCGTCAAAGGAATTGGCGGAAACCTACCGAGCGGGCGCGGAGAGGGTCAAGCGGAAAGTGCCCCAAACCGGAGGCTTAGAGTTCCTTCCGGCCGGTCAGGGCCCGGGCCAGGGTGATTTGATCGGAGAATTCGAGGTCGGACCCCATCGGCACGCCGCGCGCGATGCGGGTCACCTTCACCGAGGGCTCGTTGTGGAGGAGCCGCGCGATGTAGAGCGCGGTCGCCTCCCCCTGCGCCGTGGGATTGGTCGCCACGATCACCTCGGCGACGCCTTGGCGCGCCCGCTCGATGAGCTCTTTGAGCCGGAGCTGGTCGGGGCCGATCCCGTCGACCGGAGAGAGCGCCCCCTTGAGGACGTGATAGCGGCCATGGAACTCGCCCGTCCGCTCGAGGGCGAGGACGTCCATCGGCTGCTCGACCACGCAGAGGACCGACGGATCGCGGCGCGGATCGGCGCAGAGGGCGCACGGGTCGGTCTCGGTCACGTTCCCGCAGATCGAACAGTCGTGCACGTTGGCCTTGAGCTCGAGGATGGCCGAGGCGAGCCGCTGCGAGTCCGTCTCGGGCGAGCGGAGGAGGTGGAACGCGATCCGCTGGGCGGATTTTCGGCCGAGGCCGGGAAGGCGGGTCAGCTCGGCGATGAGCGTTTCGAGGAGGGCGCTGGAGTACTGCATGCTGGGGGAGTGTGCCCTAGAAGAGACCGGGCGGGAGGCCCGTGCCGCCCGTCACCTTCCCCATCTCCTCTTCGATCAGCTTCGTCACCTTGGAGCGCGCGTCCTTGAACGCGGTCAGGACCAGGTCCTCGAGGAGGTCGGCCTCGTCCGGGTTCACGACGGCGGGATCGATGGCGACGGCGGTGACCTCCTGCGAGCCGTTCATCGTGATCTTGACCTTACCGCCGCCGGAGGAGCCCGTCTCCTCCTTGGTCGCCAGCTCTTCCTGCGCCTTGGACATCTTGGCCTGGAGGGCCTGCGCCTCCTTCAGCATCTTCTGGATGTTCATGTAGCGCCGCTCCCTTCGGGCCCTTGGCCCAGGATCTCGCCGTCGAAGAGCTCCACGATGCGCTGGACGAGCCCGCTCGGAGCGGGCGCCGCCTGGGTCGCTTCACGCGGCACGGGACGGATCCCCGCACCCGTCACGGCCTGATCGCTGCCCACGCAGAGAAGCGTAGCACCCGGCCCGTAGGTTCGCTCGAACTCCTGGTTCAGGATGTCCTTGTTCTCCTTCATCTCGAGCATCGCGCGGTGGAAGGAGTGCTCCGCGGTGAGCGCGACGCGGACGCTCGAGCCCTGCACGCCGAGGAACAATCCCTCCTCGAGGCAGGTGCCGAGGAGGAGCTTCCGCTCCTTGACGCGGTCGACGATCTCGCGCCAGCGGGCCGCGAGCGCGGAGTCGGCGAGCGACGGCTCGTC
>DASTKC010000223.1:0-10286 GCA_035716085.1 Candidatus Eiseniibacteriota bacterium
GCTTCGCTCCCCCGACGTGGACGACGCGGAGGAGCGCTCGCTCGCGATCTATCGCGGACTCCAGAAGTCGGAAACGGAGATGCGCTCGGTCGTCTATGAGGTGAACCGGCTCCTCGGCACGCAGTACTCGCTCGAGCGCCGCGCGCGCGACCTGGACGAGCACCTCCTCTGGGAGTTCCTCGATCCGCTCGACCGGTTCGTGGACGATCTCTTCGAAGCGGTTTCGCGAAGGAAGGGAGAGCCGACCCTCCTCACGGTGCAGACCGGCGGAGTGGGTTTCGAGCCCGAGATCGGCTCCACGCTGATCCCCATCCTGTCGCGCCTCCTCGAGACGGGAGACGTGCCGCCCGCCACGAACGGCGTTCCGGAGGTTCGGGTGGCCGCCGCGCGGGAGAGTCTCGAAGCGATGATCGCGATCTCGGGCTTCACCCGACTCGATCCCGAAGCGCTCACGATGCTGGAGCGCGCACTCGAGGGCCTCGCGGGATTCGTCGAGGTCAGCGGCGAGGACATCATCTCGCTTCGCATTCAGTTCCCGATGGCGCGCGCGCTTCGAAGCTTCCTCATCGTGGAGGCCGCGGGGCACAAGCTCGCCCTTCCCTGGAGCGCTGTGGATCGCGTGGACGCGAACGGCGAAGTGCCCGCCGAAGACCCTGACATGCCAGCGCTCGCGCTTCACACGCTCTTTGCCACCGCCACGGCACGCCGGAGCGCGCCGGGAGAGCCGGAGGAGGCGCGTCCCGTGGCCATCCTTCGCTCGGGGGGGCGCATCACGCGCGTCACGTTCGACCGCATCGTCTGGAGGGAGAGCGCGCGATGGGCGCCGCTTCCCGCGCAGCTGCGGACCACCGATGAGGTGCTTGGCGGGATCGTGGCGCCGGATGGCGCCATCACGCTGGTGCTGAACCCTGCCACGATCGCCGATCGGGCGCGGAGCCGGGAGGTGGCGGCGTGAAGGCGCTCAAGATCGAACGAGCCGGTGCGGAGCGCTTCCACTTCGTCCTCGAGGGAGAGGTCGATCCCGCAGGAGCGCGCTCGGTCGACCGCCTTCTCTTCACATGCCAGGCGCGGGGGGCGCGCGACGTGCGGCTCGACTTCAGCGGCGTGACCTCGATCTGCACCCTCGGAACGGCGGTGCTCGTGCGGCAGGGGAAGGTCTACCAGGACACGGAGCGGCGCATCCAAGTGATCGGTCTCTCCCCAGAGATCCGCCGCGCGCTCATGGACGTGGAGGCGATCGTCTATGAGACGAACGCCGGGGCTGCGCCGGACGCGATGCCGGCGATGCCGGATGCTGCCGCGGCGCCGGCGGACGCCCCGGCCGCCGCCGCCCCGGCTGCCGTGCCCGACGTGATCCCGCCCCGCGAGGACGCTTCGGACGAGATCGCGCTCCTCCAATCGAAGCTCAAGCGGAAGCTCGTCGAGTTCCGGAACCTCTTCGAGATCACACGCGCGCTCAACCTCGCGGTCGATCTCGACGAGCTGCTCAATCTCTTCAGCCTGAGCATCATGGGTCAGTTCGGCGTCGAGCGGGTTGCCGTCTTCCTCGTCGAGCCGCGCCGCGGCGGACTCTTCGCGCCACGTCAGGTGCGGGGCTTCCCGTCGGATCACTTCCGCGACTTCACGATGCCGGCGGACGTCCTCGAGCACCGCGGCGCCGACGAGGAGTTCCTGAGCCTCGGAGACCTCGGATCCGCCGAGGCCGGCATCGAGGCGCTTCGCGCCTCCGGCCTCGAGTGGCTCGTGCCGCTTCGCGTGCGCCGAAACCTCGAGGGGCTTGTGTTCCTCGGAGGCCGCGGAGCAGGCCGTGGGTTCCACGAGGACGAGCGCGACCTCCTGACGACGCTCTGCAACCAGGGGGCGGTCGCGATCGCGAACGCCCAGCAGCGCCGCGCCCAGGAGGACCGGAACCTCGGTCTCGTGCGCGGCATGATGTCCCTGATCGAGAGTCGCGACGAGTACGCGCGCGGGACGACCGAGCGCGTGGTGCGCTACGTGACCGCCGTGTCGAAGCTCCTCAATGTCCCGAAGCCCGCGCTCAAATCGCTCGTTTACGGCGCCGCGCTCCGGGACATTGGCATGATCGCTGTGAGCCATCTCATCTTGAAGAATCCCGCGCATCTCTCGGACGACGAGTGGGCCCTGATCAAGCAGCATCCCGAGCGCGGGGCGCGGATACTCGAGGAGATGGATTTCCCTTCGGAAGTGATCGACGTCGTGCGGCACCACCACGAACGCTGGGGCGGAGAAGGCTATCCCGACGGTCTGCGCGGGAACGAGATCCCGCTCGGGGCGCGCATCGTCTCGCTCGTCGACTCCTATGTCGCGATGACGGGCGAGCGCCCGTACCGGCGCGCGCTTCCGTTCGACAAGGCGCGCCAGGTGGTGGCCGAGAACTGGGGCACGCCCTTCGATCCGAGCGTCGTGGAGATGTTCCTCCAAGTTCTGGACAATCTCGAGCGGCGCTCGCGTCAGCGACCGAACGCCTCCTCGTCGAATGCTTCGCCCCCTGAAGGCGCGGACGCGGGCTTGGAGCCCGGCGGTCCCGGCGCCATTCCCCTGGAGAGCCACCCGTGAGCCTCGAGAGCATCCGTCCGGCCGCCGAGCCTGGAGCTGCGAAGACGAAGCGAAGCATCCTCGTGATCGACGACGATCGCCGCGTGCTCGAGCTGCTTCAGATCTCGCTCACGCAGAACGGCTTCAAAGTCGCGGTCGCGGCCACGGGGGAAGAGGGGCTCGACCAGATGCGGAAGGATGCACCCGATCTCGTGATCCTCGATCTGCGCCTGCCGCGGAAGACGGGTTTCGAGGTCT
Source organism: Candidatus Eiseniibacteriota bacterium (assembly GCA_035716085.1). Classification (GTDB taxonomy): domain Bacteria; phylum Eisenbacteria; class RBG-16-71-46; order SZUA-252; family SZUA-252; genus WS-9. The sequence continues at coordinate 2,815 of DASTKC010000223.1, forward strand.
GCGCCGCGATCAAGAGCAGCAAGGATACGCAGCACATCCCGATCATCATGGTCTCGGCGAGCGCCGAGGTCGATTCGAGGCTCCAGGGCCTCATGCATGGCGCGGACGACTACCTGACCAAGCCCTTCTCTCCGAAGGAGCTCCTGATCAAGGTGCGGCGCATCTTCGAGCGTCTCGACCGGGCGGAGCACCTCGCGACCAAGAATCGCGAGCTCGAGAGCGAGGTCGCTCGAAACCGCGAGGACCTCGTCGCGCGGAACAAGGAGCTGCGGTTCCAGGTCTACAGTCTCGAGACCTTGATGGGGCTCACGCACCAGCTCAACTCCTCGCTCGATCTGGACGACCTCTTGAACACGCTGATCCTGAGCGTCGTGGGACAGCTTCGCGTGAACTCGGCCTGCCTCTTCCTCACGGACGACCGCGACGAGCCGAAGGTCCTCCAGGTCTCCACGTTCAAGGGACTCAAGGGGGATCAGATGCGGGAGATCCACTTCCCCTACTCGAGCCCGTTCATTGGCGCGCTCCTGCCGCCGGACGGAGAAGAGGGCCGCCCCGTGCGCCTCTCGGATCTCGAAGACGATCCCGCGCTCGCCGCGGGCGTCGGGCCGTTGTTCGCGGCGGGGCTCGCCGTGGTGTCCCCCGTGGTGATGAAGCAGCGCCTCACGGCCGTGCTCGCGGTGGGCGAGAAGGTGAGCGGCCAGGAGTTCGGGACTGTGGATCTCGAGATGCTCCGCGCGCTCTCCGAATCGGCCGGCATCGCGATCGAGAATGCCCGCCTCTTCAAGGACCTTCAGGAGTCCTACGTCTCGACGGTGCGCCTGCTCGTCGCGCGAATCGAAGAGAAGGATCCCTACACGCACGGGCACACGGAGCGCGTGGCGAAGTATTCGGTCGCGCTCGCGCGCGAGCTCGGCTTCCCGGTCGAGGAAGTGCAGCGCATCCAGTTCGGCGCTTATCTCCACGACATCGGCAAGGTGCACACGCAGGACGAGGTGCTCCACAAGCCGGGCGCCCTCACCGACGAGGAGTGGCGGATGGTGAAGATGCATCCCGTCCGAGGCGCGGAGATGGTCAAAGGGGTGAAGTTCTTGGAGCGCGTCGTGGACATGATCCGCCATCACCACGAGCGCGTCGACGGTCGCGGCTATCCGGACGGCCTCAAGGGAGACGAGATCTCGACCGCGGCGAAGATCGTCAACGTGGCGGACGCGTTCGACGCGATGACCACGGACCGTCCGTACCGGGCGGGCATGACGTTCGACCAGGCCATTGCGCAGATGCAGGAGAAGGCCGGGACGCAGTTCGCGGCGGAGATCGTCGAAGTGCTCGTGAGGGCAGTGCGTGGGGGCCGGTTCGAGATCGGCAAGAGCGGAGCCACGGTCGCGACCTCGTAGAGAAGTCGTTGGCGGCAGGTAGAATCGACTCCCGGCAGCAGCTCCCCGGAATCAGCCCCCCAGCTTCGACAGGCGAGTCTTCGCCTGCTCCCGCTCCCAGCCGGACGGCGCGAACAGCAGGTAGGTCTTGATCGCGGACTTCGCTGCTTCGGCGTGTGCCCGCGTCGGCTCGGCCTGCCACGCGCGGTAGCGCGCATCCGCCAGGAGCTGGCGCACCGAAACCTGCTCGGGAACTCCGCCCATCGTATCGAGCGCCCGCTCCCATCCCTCGGCCGCGACCTCGAACCGCGCCGCGGTGGGATCCGCGTTCGCCATGTCGCTCAGCTGCTGCGCCGCGCGCACCGGTCCGAGGCTCTCCGTGCCGAGCGCGCGGAAGGGATCGGATCCCGTCGCCCGCGACTTGCGGGACGAATCCGGAGTGGCGATGACTTCGTCTCCGCGCATCGTCGAGGGCTCCGGCGATGCGGCTTGGTCGTCGGCGTCCGGCTCCCTGTTGGAATCCGGCGTCATCTCGTCGTCGGCCGTGGAGGAGTGCGAGGGCGGCGGCTCCCATGGATTCCATTCGTGCCCCGCATTCCCCGCATCCGACGGCGTCGGATCGCCGGGCGGCTCCACGGCCGGGGTCTCGGTCGCGGTCGTCTCGGGAGTCGCGGGCGGCGAGAGGGCGCGCGACGCGAGGCTCCGCTGCTCGGGACCGAGGCCCAGATGGGGCGCGATCCAGGCGGAGACGAACGAGGTGCGCGACACCACCACCCCCACGCTCCCGGCGACGACGGCGAGCGCCGCGAACGCGAGCCACGCCCCCGACGATCCGGAGCGCTTCGTCCTTAAGGGACGGTGAGGTCTCGGAGCTCGAGGCTCGACGCGGCGCGCCGGCGTGACGCGGTTCGCGGTGTCCTCGATGCGCGAGTCCGTGCGGGTGTTCGCCGCGGGAACGTCCGGGCCCTTGTTCGCGGCGCGAGAGTCCCCGCGCGCGCTCGCGGCCCGGGCCGGATGTTCCAGGAGCCGTACGGAGGAGACCGCCGGTGTCGAGAGATCCTTGTCGCGCTGCCCGCGCTCGCGGATGCGCGAGCCCACTTCCGCCTCCAGCTCGCGGAAGAATTCCTCTCCTGGATCGATCGAGAGCGAGTCGGAGAGGATGGTTTCGATCCGCTCGAGAAGTGCGAAGCGCGTCGAGCAGTCGCGGCAGGCCGCGAGATGGCTCTGAACGTTGCCCGAGGCGGATCCGACGAGCTGGCCGTCGAGATAGGACGAGAGCTGCTGGACGGTGAGATGGATCACGCGTCCCCTCCGAGACCGGTCGCACGCGAGAGGATATGGCCGCGCGCCTGGGACAGCCGGAGCGTCGCCACACCCAGGGAGAGATCGAGGAGCGCCGCCATCTGCTCGTAGGGGAGCTGCTCGAGGATGCGCAGCGAAAGCGTCATGCGCTGATCCGGCCGCAGCTCCGCGAACGACGCGAGCGTGCGGGCGCGAAGACGAGCGTCACCCGGCGTCCCATCACCGGCCGGCGCGGGGCCGGCCTGCGCCGGCGAGGCTTCAGTCGTCTGCGAGCCGCCGTCCGACGGCGAGAGCTCCGCTCCGTGCGCGTCGATGGCGACCATGGGCCGTGTCTCCGTCGCCTTCGGTGAGTTGGCGACAGCCGACGGCGTCTCGTGGATCCGCCGCATGATTCCGAGAATCCACGGAAAGAAACGGAGCGATTCCGGGATCTCCCGGAGCTCGCCCCATCCGCAGATCAGGGCGTCGCGCGCGAGCAGATCCGCGGCGTCCGCATCGCCGCACATCGCGTACGCGATGCGATAGAGCGGACGGGCGTACTGGCGGACGAGCGCGAGATAGGCATGGCGGTCGCCCGACTGCGCGGCCGCGATCCGCTCGATCTCTTCGCCTGCTTCCAGATAGACGAGAGAAACACCATGCATGCGTCGACCGGCCTCGCGTTTGAGAGGGAAGGAAGGACGACCAATTTATCGGCAGTTCGGGGGTGTTCTGGAGGGCGGGTGAAGGTGGGTGCGGCCGGGGCGGGGGGAACGGTGCGCTCCCAACAGGCTCCGGGGCCAGTTGGATGGACGGCGCACCTGCGTTTCTAGGTCGAGACTCGGCCGGCGCCAGTAGGCCGGTGCCACCCTTGTGGGTGCCGTCCGGTCTCACGCAGTCCTTCGCAAGCTCAAGTCCACCATGACCTACGGTCGCTGAGTGCCTCCGGTTGACTCGTCCTACGACTGGTCGGTGGGAGCATTCGCGCTTCGTCAACTGGCCCCGGGGCCAGTTGCAATGGTGGGGACCTCACCGGACCGATGACCCCACCGCAAGCGGCCATCGAGCCCCGGGGCCGGCCGCCCCCCCGCGTTGACGGCGCGCAACCGTCCGTTGATGTCGCGCTAGGTCGCTCATCGCCAGCAGCTTGGGCCGCAGCCAGAGCGAAACCACGGTCCGGAGCGTCGACCAGCGGTTGCGGCCCTTCGATCGCACGGCAGAGTGATGTGGGACCCAAGTCGTTGCATGGATGAAAGATACACGGAGCGTCGATCATCGGCACGTGCGTTGCGATAGCGCAGTCACGTCGGCGGCCCGGCGCTGGAAGGACCCCTCACCGGACCCGGTAGGCCCGCAGCTGGGCCGCACGACTCAATCGCCCTGTGAGCCGGGGGCACCGAAGCACGGGAGCACCGAAGCACGGAGCACCGAAGCGAACGAAGCACACCCATATAGATGTGAAGGCGGGGCGTCCTCTGTTTGGGGGAGAACACTGCGGAGTCGGGGCCGCGGTGTGGTGAAGCCGAGGAGGCGAAGAGGCGCCCCGCCATGAGCTTGGGGCCCAGTCCGCAGCCGCCGCAGGCGCCATCGAGCGCCCGGAGGGCAGCGTCGACGGGCCCCTTCGTTCGTCAGGGCCCGCACCCTGCCACCGCCGCATCCACGATCCCAATGACCCCGCGATCCCACCCGCACCCCGCGATCCCACGCCCATACCCCCGCCGACCGCCAACCCTATTGACCCACGGACCTTCGTTGGGTACTCTCTCCCGCTCGAAGTCGGCGTGTTGGTTGATTCTGCAGATCGGGGCCCGCTCGCGCGCGCCCCCGCGCAGCACGCGCGCGGAGGCCGGAAGTGACCGACAAGGAACCCAACAAGGTCACGGCCTGGCGGCAGGTCGGTCTTCTGACGTCGATTCCGTTCATTCTCGCGCTGGCTCCCATCGTCGGATACTTCCTCGGGAAATTCCTCGACCAGAAGTTCCGAACGCAGCCCTGGCTGAGCTTCATCCTGCTGGTGCTGGGGTTTGTGGCGGGAGTCCGCGAGACGATCCACATCGTCAAGTTGTCGCAGTCGGAGGATTGACCCCCCTGATCCGTAACGAAAACGCCGCAACGAATCCGCTCGCTCGCGCGATCTGGATGTCCTGGCTTGCCGCCTTCGCGCTGGCCGGGCTCCTCCTTCCGCGCACTCCGGGGATCGCGCTCGCGATCGTCGCCGGACAGAGCCTGATGGCGATCAACTTCCTCTTTCTCGACAAGCTTGTGAAACTCTTCACACACGCGATGCTGCCGGGCACAGGCAACCGTCAGATCCCCGGGCGCTTCTTCGGGTACGCGTCGCTCAAGATCCTGCTCGTGTACGGCGGCGCGTTCGCTCTGATTCGAAGCGGCGCCGTTCCGTTCCTGCCGCTCGTGGGCGGTCTCTCGCTTCCGCTTCTCGTTCTCTTCCTCCAGTCACTCATGTGCGCCGCGGGGTACGCGGCCTCTCCGTTTTCGCGGCGGGCACCCAAAACGGCGGCTACCTTCGGGAATGCCGCTAAGCCTGCCGCGTTCTTCTTCATCCTCGCTCTTCTCGCGGTTCCCGCTCTGGGTCACGCTTCGGACGACGGCGCCAAAGCGGAACCGGTCGTTGTCGCGCAGCACGATCCCGCGCAGCCGACCACGCCCGCCAATCCGGACATGGCGACGCAGAGCGATGCGGCCGCGACGGCGCACGGCGGGGCCGCCGGGCACGGCGAGGCCGCGTCAGGCGAGCACGCCGAGGGGGGCGAGGCGCACCTGCCGAACTGGGTCGTCATCCTCAACGATTACTTCCCGAACAATCCGGTCGTCCACTGGATGCACGAGAACGAGTACCTCGTGTTCGCGTGGCTCGCGGGGCTCGTGTTCTTCGTCGTGGTCTGGATCGCGATGCGGAAGCCGACCCTCGTCCCGGGCACGCTGCAGAACGGGATCGAGTGGATCGTGGAGAGCATGGAGGACGTCTGCGGCGGGATGCTGGGGAAGCACCTTCCCAAGTACTTCCCGTTCATCATGGCGATCTTCTTCTACATCCTGACCATGAACCTGATCGGGATCATACCGGGCTTCAAGTCCTCGACCTCCACGCTGGACGTGACGCTGGCGCTCGCGCTCATCACGTTCCTCTACGTCCAGATCAACGGCATCATCAACCTGGGGCCGCTCGGCTATCTCGACCACCTCGCCGGCTCGCCGCGCGACATCGTGGGCTTCGCGATGCTCCCCGTGATGATCCCGGTGCACATCCTGGGCGAGCTGGTGAAGCCGGTGAGCCTCTCCTGCCGGCTCTTCGGGAACATCTTCGGCGAGGACACGCTGATCGTGGTCTTCGTCGGCGTCGCCGCGCTCGCGCTCAAGGCGAGCCTGACCCTGCTCGCGGTGCCTCCGATGGCCGGGATCACGGCGCTATTCATGTTGCTCCAGACGCTCACGGCCATCGTCCAGGCCTTGATCTTCTCGCTGCTCACCACCGTCTACCTGTACATGATGCTTCCGCACGAGGAGCACGCGCACGGGGAAGCCGGGCACGAACACGCGTAACCCCAACCCACGGAGGAAGCACAGATGAATTTCGCCGCCACTCTCGGCCTCGCGCTCCCGATCGGGATCGGTCTGGCCGCCATCGGTTCGGGCATCGGTCTCGGCTTCATGGGCCGCGGCGCGATGGAGGCCATGGGCCGTCAGCCGGAAGTGCTGCCGAAGATCCAGGTCGCCATGATCATCGGCTTCGGATTCATCGAGGCGCTCACGATCTACGCGTTCGTCACGATGTTCTTCCTCCAGGGAAAGATCCAGTAACCGATCGGAGCCGGGCGCCACGCGCGCCCCTCCGGTCCGGGAAGGACCTATGAGCCAATTCGTCCACTGGAATCAGCTCCTGGCGCACGCCCTGAGCTTCGTCGTCTTCTACTTCCTCGTGCGCATGGCGTTCGCGGCGATCATCTATCCGCCGATGAAGGAGCGCCGCGACAAGATCAAGGCGGAGTTCGAGCGCATCGAGTCGGAGAAGGCGGCCGCGGAGCGGCTTCGCCAGGAGTACGAGGGACACATCAAGCGGATCGAGGCCGAGAGCCGCGAGCGCATCCAGAACGCGGTCTCCGAAGGGCAGAAGGTCGCCGCGGAGATTCGCGAGATCGCGCGGAAGGAAGCCCAGGACACCATCCAGCGCGCCAAGGAGGAGATCGCGCGGGAGCACGACAAGGCGGCGGCCAAGCTCAAGGGCGAGGTCGTGGACCTGGCCATGGAGATCGCGGGCAAGGTCGTGCGCGAGGAGCTGACGGCCGACAAGCATCGCCGGCTCGTCGATGGATTCCTGACCGAGCTGGAGCAGACGCGGTGATCTCGGTCACGCTGGCCCGCCGTTACGCGCGGGCGCTCCTCGATCTGGCACAAAGGCAGAACGAGGTCCCGCGCACCGAAGCGGAGCTCAAGACGGTCGGGGAGCTCTTCCGCAAGGATCCCCGCGCCCGGCGCTTCTTCGAGACCCCGAACATCTCCCGTGAGGAGAAGACCCGGTTCCTCGAAGAGCGCCTGATGCCGCGGGTGTGCCGGCCGCTCTATGGACTCTTCCACGTTCTTCTGCGCCGTCGGCGTCTCGACCATCTCGTCGTGATCGCCGAGGAGTTCGAGAAGCTGGCCGAGAAGGCGCAGGGCATCACGCACGCGACGGTGCGCACGGCGGCTCCGATCACGGACGCCCAGGCGGACCGGCTCACGCAGGTCCTCGTGCGGCGCATGGGAGGCACGATTCAGCTCACGCGCGAGGTGGACCCGTCCCTGCTCGGGGGCGCGGCCGTT
>DASTKC010000224.1:0-4131 GCA_035716085.1 Candidatus Eiseniibacteriota bacterium
CGAGAGCGATGCCCTCGCGACCGAGACCGATGATGAGAATCCGGAGATCGATCACACGATCCGGCGAAGGACCTCGACCAGCCGCTCGTTCTCGGCCACCGTGCCGACGCTGATGCGCGCGTACTCGTGGGCGAGGCCGAAGGAGGCCATGGGGCGAATGATCACGCCCTCGCGCTCGAGCGCTCTCGAGATCTCGAGGACGGAGCGCGGAAATTTCGCGAGCACGAAATTGGCCCAGCTCGGCGTGAGCTCGAGGCCGAGCTTCGGCAGCTCGGCCCGGTAGTAGTCGAGGCCCGCTGCGTTCCGCTCGCGGCTCCGGCTCACTTGCTCGGGATCGCGGAGGCTGGCGCGCGCCGCGGCCTCCCCCACCGTGGTCACGTTGAACGGGAGCCGCACGCGGTGGACCATCGACGCGAGATCCGGCGGGAAGAAGCCGTATCCCACCCTAAGGCCGGCGAGCGCGTGGATCTTCGAGAACGTCCGCAGCACGGCGACGCGGCGTCCGCGGCGCAGGTGCTCGAGTCCGTCCGGATACTTCGGATCGGTCACGTACTCGAAGTACGCTTCGTCCAGGATCGTGAGCACGTGGCCGGGAACGCGGCTGAAGTAGTTTTCGAGCGCATCCCGCCCGACGATGGTGCCGGTGGGATTGTCCGGATTCGCGATGTACACGATCTTGGTGCGCTCCGTCACGGCGTCGAGCATGGCGCCGAGATCGTGATGGAGATCCCGCCCCGGCACCCGGACGAGCGCGCCGCCCGCGACCTTCACCGCGATCGCGAACATGACAAACGACGGATTCGACATGATGGCCTCGTCCTGCGGACCGAGGTGGATCCTACAGAGGATGTCGATCAGGTCGTTCGATCCGGAGCCGACGGCGATCCACTCGGACGGAACGCCCCAGTGGGTGCTCAGCGCCTCGCGGAGGTAGTAGGAGCTCCCGTCGGGATAGCGATTGGCGTATCGAGCCGTCTCCTCGATCGCCTGGAGCGCGAGCGGCGACGGACCGAATGGATTCTCGTTGGAGGCCAGCTTGATGGCGCCCGCGATGCCGAGCTCTCGCTCGAGCTCTTCGATGGGCTTGCCGGGAACGTACGGCTGGAGGGAGCGGACTTCGCTTCGGATCGAATCGACTGCCGGCGGGGCCATCGGGATCTCTCCGTTCCGCGTCAGAGTAGCGTCATCGCAGTGTAGCATCGCGCCCTCCCGGTCGGAAAGCGATCCGGCGGAGCGCGTCGATCTCGGCCTCGGTGAGCGCCCGGAGCATTCCCGAGCGAAGGGTGCCCAGCTGGATCGGGCCGAAGCGAATCCGCACGAGCCGCGTCACGCCGAGCCCCGCGGCCTGGGCGAGGCGCCGTGCCTCGCGCTTCCTCCCTTCGCCCAGGTCCATGACGATGACTCCGCGGCCGCGATCGACTCCCTCGTGCTCCACATGGATCGGCGCGACGTGCACGCCTTCGACCTCCGCCCCGTCCTGCAAGAGGCGGAGCGCGGACGGATCCGGCACCGGAGTGACCCAGAGGCGATAGCGGCGGACGAGGCCGGTCCGCGGATGAAGGAGCGCTTCCGAGAGATCGCCGTCGTCCGTGAGGAGGAGGAGCCCTTCCGATTCGTGGTCCAGCCGCCCGATGGTGTGGAGACCGTGAATGCGGGCTCCGAGCGACTCGTAGATGGTCCGCTTTCCGCCCTGGCTCCTCCGGCTCACGAGCAGTCCGGCCGGCTTGTGGTACGCGACGTAGCGGTGGGCTTTGGGAAGGTGGACCGGCGACCCGTCGAGCGTCACGCGGTCCTGGGCGGGATCGACATCGACTCCCATGCCGTTGGGCGGTGCGCCGTTCACGAGCACGCGCCCGTCGCGGATCCAGCCGTCGGCTTCGCGGCGCGAGCCTCCCGCGCCCCGAGCGAGGAATTGGTTAAGCCGCACCCTCGGGACTCATCGCTTCCTCGACTTTGGCCTCGGCATCCGAGGACGGCTCGGCGTCGCCGGCAGACTCCGCCACGGCTTCGGGATGGAAGAGATCCGGACCCTCGACGGTGGTTGCCGGGGACACGTCTTCCAGCTCGCCGTGAACGCGCTCGCGCTCCTCGAGGACGCTCCCCAGCTCCTTCAGCTCGGGGAGATCCGACAGCTCGTTGACCCCCATGTACGAGAGGAAGTCGGGGGTGGTGCCGTAGAGGAGCGGACGGCCAACGCCCTTCGATCGGCCGCGGATGAGGACGAGATTCCGCTCGAGGAGCGTGTGGAGGGAGCCGCCGGAGTCGACGCCGCGGATGCCGTCGATCTCGACCTTCGTGATCGGCTGCTTGTAGGCGACGATGGCGAGGGTCTCGAGCCCGGCGCGCGAGAGCCGCGCCTTGCGCCGCGAGCGAAGCATTTCCTCGATCCATGGAGCACATTCGCGGCGCGAGAGGATCTGATAGCCCCCTGCGATCTCGGCCAGCGCCACGCCGCGCTCGCTCTCCTCGTACTCCCGTCCGAGCTCGGTGAGGATCGCGGATACCTCGGACGGCCCTAGGCCGTCCAGGACCTCGACCAGCGCCGAGAGCGGCACCGGCGCGTCGCTCGCGAAGAGAAGGGCCTCGAGGATTTGCTTCGGTGTCGGCGTCACGTGTCCACCTCCTCCCCCGCGAATTCGGTCTGCGTGATTTCGTCGTGCCGCGGCTCGTGGCCGGGCTCCTCCAACTGCCGCGTCTCCTCGAGCAGCGGCTGGTCGCCCTGCCATTCGATCCAGATCGGGCCGAACAGCGATTCCTGGGTCGCGTGGATCGTCCCCTGCTTCAGGAGCTCGAGGAGGCCGAGGAACGCGGTGATCTTTTCGATGCGCGTCACGAACGCCTCGAGGAGCTCCTCGAACAGGAGCTTGGGTTTCGCGCCGAGCTGCGTGCGCATGAGCCCGATCGCCTCTTCGAGCGAGATCGGCTCCGCGTGCACCGTGTGCACGATGGCCGGCACCTGCCGCGAGAGCACGCCCTTCAGCGCGTCGAGCAGCCGGAACATGCTCACCGGGAGGAGCTCGCGCGATTCGGGATCCTCGAGCTGCGCCGGAGCGCCCCGCTCCCAGTGGAGCCGCCGCTCCGTCTCGAGCTTCATCAGGCCGTGGGCCGCCTCCTTGAAGCGGCTGTACTCGAGGAGCTGACGCACGAGGGTCTCGCGCGGATCTTCCTCTTCCTCCTCCGTGACCGCCGGAGGGAGGAGCATCCTCGCCTTGATGCGCATCAAGGTCGCCGCCATCACGAGAAACTCCCCCGCAACCTCGAGGTCCAGCTCGCGCATCAGCTCGAGCGTCTCGAGGTACTGCCTCGTGATCTTCGCGATCGGGATGTCGCGAATGTCGATCTCGTTCTGCTGGATGAGATGGAGGAGAAGATCGAGCGGGCCGTCGAAGGCCGGGACGTTCACGCGAATCGACGAGTGGCCCTCGGGGTGGGAGCCGTTCGTCGATGCGGCGGCAGCGGGCGTGGCGATGGCCTCGATGGCCGGAGCCGTCTCCGTGGCAATCTCCGCTCTCTCGTCCGGTCCGTCGCTCATGGCAGCTTCATCGCCTCCCGGACTTCCGCCATCGTGCGCAGCGCGATCGCGCGCGCCTTCTCCTCGCCGTGCTTCAGGGCGTCGACCACCCGCTTGGGGTGCGCCTCGAGCTCCTTCCGCCGCTCGCGGAAGGGGGCGAGCTGGTCCGCCAGCACCTGCGCGAGATCTTTCTTGTCGGCCACGCAGCCCAGCTGTCCGGCCCGGCAGAGCTGGTCGATCCGGGGCGCCTGGTCCGCGTTGAAGGCGCGATGATACGCGAACACGACGCATCCGTCCGGATTTCCTGGATCGGTCGCGCGGATTTTTTTCGGATCCGTGTAGGCGGTGCGGATCTTGGCCGCGATCTCCTCGGGCGAGTCCGAGAGGAGCACCGTGTTGCCGAGCGACTTGCTCATCCGCCGCCCATCCAGGCCCGGCACGCGCGCGAAGCGGGTCAGCTTCGCCTCGGGCACCGGGAAGACCTCGCCATAGAGGGTGTTGAACTTGCGCGCGATCTCCCGCGTCAGCTCGACGTGCGGCACCTGGTCCTCGCCCACCGGGACGAGGTTCGCCTTGTAGAGGAGGATGTCCGCCGCCTGGAGAACGGGATACCCGAGATG
>DASTKC010000225.1:0-2544 GCA_035716085.1 Candidatus Eiseniibacteriota bacterium
GCGGGGATCATTCCCTCGAACGACCCGTATTCCAGCGGATGGTCCTCTACGTGAACGGCGAGGCGCTTCTCTTCCGCGCGTGTCGAGGGTCCCTTCGGCACTGCCCAACTTTTGAGCACCCCGTCGAGCTCGAGCCTCAGGTCGTAGTGCATCGCGCGGGCCCAGTGCTTCTGAACCACGAACCGCGGGGCGACCCCAGGCGCGCCCCCAGACGACGATTCCCCAAAGGGTTCCGGCGTGCGCCCGGGATCGCGCTTTTGGCGGTATTTCTCGAGATTGGGGTTTCGAGTCGGGCTCACGGGCGGGTCTGGAGAGGTCACCCAGCGCTAAAGGCGGGCTCCATGTGATCCGATAAACAGTGCACTCACAGTTGAGTATAGCAAAGGGTTGGTGCTAGCCTCCCGGAAGTCGCCGGAGGACTCTCGTATGCCCCCACATAGCATCGGTTCGGGAACACTGTCGTTCGGACTGGTCTCGATCCCGGTCAAGATGTTCACCGCCGCGTCGTCCGCGAACGTCTCGTTCAACCTGCTCCACGAGAAGTGCGGCGGGCGGATCAAGCAGCAGATGGTCTGCCCTGCCTGCAACGTGACCGTGGAACGGTCGAACCTGGTTCGCGGCTACGAGTTCTCGAAGGACCAGTACGTCCGGTTCACCGACGAGGAGCTGAAGTCGGTGGAGGGCGAGGCTTCCGAGATCATCGACATCGCCGAGTTCGTCCCGCTCGAGCAGGTCGACCCCATCTACTTCGAGAAGAGCTACTACCTCGGCCCCGACAAGGGCGGCGCCAAGGCGTACCGTCTCCTCTGCGACGCCATGGAGAAGTCGCAGAAGGTCGCGCTCGCCAAGTTCGTGATGCGCGGCAAGGAGTCGATCGTCCTCATCCGGCCGAGCCAGGACGGGCTGATGCTCCACACGATGTACTTCTCCGATGAGGTCCGCGACTTCAACGAGATCGACAAGGGGTCGGACGCCTCCATTCGCGCCGGCGAGCTCGATCTCGCGGTCAAGCTGATCGGCGAGCTCTCGACCGATTCGTTCAAGCCGGATGCATACGCCGACGAATACCGCGGGCGCGTGCTCGCGATGGCGCAGGAGAAGATCGAAGGCAAGGAGATCACGGCCACGGGCCCGAAGGTCGAGCGGACGCAGGTCATCGATCTGATGGATGCGCTCAAGCAGAGCCTCGAGCGTCGCGTGGGCCAGGAAGGCAAGGCGGCGCCCAAGAAGCCGGCCGCCAAGGCAAAGCGAACGGCCACCCCTACGAAGGAAAGCAAGCGGGCATCACGTTAACGGCAGCGCGGGGCGGTGGATGAGCATGGACGCGGCGCAGCATTTCTCCGCGCGAGACGCGGCCCGGATTCTTCAGACGACCGAGGCCCAGGTACGGGCCTGGGCGCGCGCGGGCGGGATCGTCCCTGAGCCCGGCGCGAGCGGCTCCCCCGAGTTCACCTTCCAGCAGCTCATCTTGCTTCGAACCACCCGCGGCTTGTATGAGGCCGGGATCCCGCCCGGCCAGGTGAAGCGCGTTTGGGCCTCCCTGAGACGCCAGCTCACCGACGACCTTCCCCTCACTTCGATCCGCATCCTCGCCGACGGCCGGCGTGCGGTGGCCTGGGATGGCCATGCGCCATGGCAGCCGGATTCGGGACAGTTCGTTCTGGATTTCAACGCGGGTGAGATCGCGGAGCATGCCGGGGTGAAGGAGGAGGCGAAGGTCGCGATGCTGTCTGTGGTCGTGCCTTTGACGGAGGAAAAGACGGCGAGCGGCCCGCTTGTTGCGGACCCGGAGCCGGAGCCTGCCTCTCTGACCGCCGAGCAGTGGTTCCACATTGCCTGCGAGCTGGACGGCATTTCTCCGCTCGAAGCGCAGCACGCGTATCTGCAGGCGCTGCGCATGGATCCGGAATACGCGGATGCGCACGTGAATCTGGGACGCCTGTTGCACGAGGCGGGCGAGCTGGGGCGGGCGGAGGCGTACTACCGGAAGGCCGCGGAGCACGCGCCGGAGGATTCGACCATCCCCTACAACCTTGCGGTGCTATTGGAGGATCGCGGGCGGCCTGAGGAGGCGATCCTCGCGTACCGGCGCGCCATCGATCTCGACGCCGAGGCAGCGGACGCGCACTACAATCTCGGGCTCCTGCTGGATTCGCTGGGACGTCGCTCCGACGCGATGCGCCACCTCATGACCGCCCGCCAGCTCTACGCCCGCTCCGGCGGCGGGAGATAGCCCACCCCGCACCTGCTCCGAGCTCAGGCCTTTGGAAGATCGCCCGCAGGCTGGTAGGTGTTGAGGAGAACTCCGCTCGGCGTGCGCCCGGTCGCGGTCAGAGTGAGACCGCGCGGCGGGACGCCCTCTTCGAAGAGCCGCTTTCCTTCGCCGAGAACGATCGGGAAGACCCAGAGGCGATGTTCGTCGATGAGCTCCGCGGCGATCAGGGACTGCAGGAGGTTGCTGCTGCCCCAGATGTGCAACGCCGGACCTTTCGATTCCTTCAGCCGGCGGACCTCCTCCACGCCGTTCAGGCGCTGGGAGTTCTT
>DASTKC010000226.1:0-4230 GCA_035716085.1 Candidatus Eiseniibacteriota bacterium
CGCCGCGGCATCTTCGGCGGCATGGAGTATCCCAGCGAGCAGCGGGCCCATCTCACGTACGAGCTCCCGCTCGGGGAGATCGTCCTCGACTTCTACGACAAGCTGAAGTCCTTGAGCCGGGGCTACGCGTCGCTCGATTACGAGCTCGCGGGGTACAAGACGTCGGAGCTCGTGAAGATGGACGTCCTCCTGAACGGAGACATGGTGGACGCGCTCTCGGTCATCGTGCACCGGGAAAAGGCGTACGATTGGGGCCGGGAGATCGCGCTGAAGCTCAAGGAGTTGATCCCAAGGCAAATGTTCCCGATCGCCGTCCAGGCCGCGATCGGAGGCCAGATCATCGCCCGCGAGACGATCTCCGCTCTCCGGAAGAACGTGCTCGCCAAGTGCTACGGCGGCGACATCACCCGGAAGCGGAAGCTCCTCGAGAAGCAGCGCGAGGGGAAGCAGCGCATGAAGCAGATCGGAACCGTGCGCATCCCGCAGGAGGCGTTCCTCGCCGTCCTGCGCGTGGAGCGCTAGACCGGAGGAACGAGGACGATGGCCAAAGTCGCGACCACCTCCGCCGAGCGCGCGCGCGCGCGAACCAAGTCCAGCATCCGCGAATACGTCGAGGCGCTGGTCCTCGCGATCGTGCTCACGATCGTGATCCGTGGTCTCGTCATCCAGGCGTTCCGGATCCCGACCGGCTCGATGGAGGACACGCTCCTCGTGGGCGACTTCCTCTTCGTGAACAAGATGGTCTACGGATCGGAGATCGACATCGGCTTCAGCGGAAACCGCCTCCTCTACTATCGGTTCCCGGCGATCCGCCAGCCGAAGGTGGGGGACATCATCGTATTCCGCTATCCGGACGATCCCGCGCGCGACTTCATCAAGCGCTGCGTGGCTGTCGGCGGGCAGACGGTCGAGATCCGGGACAAGGTCCTCTACGTCGATGGGCATCCGCGCGAGGAGTCGTACGTGGTGCACAAGGACCCGCGCGTGCTTCCGCGCGAAGTGAACCAGCGGGACAACTTCGGGCCGTTCGTCGTCCCGCAGGGGCACCTCTTCATGATGGGAGACAACCGGGACAACAGCCAGGACAGCCGCTTCTGGGGCGCGCTCCCCGAGAATCTCGTGAAGGGGAAGGCGATGGTCCTCTACTGGTCCTGGGACGCGGACCGGAGGCTCCCGAGGCTCAACCGGATCTTCCGACCGATCCTCTGACGGGGCGTCGCGTGGAGCACGGCCTGTACATCCCCCTTCCGTACTGCCGGAGCCTCTGCCCGTACTGCGCCTTCGCGAAGGCGCCGCTGCATCACGCCGAGCCCAAGCGGCTCCTCGACGCGCTTCGCCGCGAGGCGGAGATGGCGCGCGCCGATGCGGCCTGGGACCGTCCGCGCACGGTCTTCTTCGGCGGAGGCACGCCGACCGCGCTCGAGCCCGCCGATCTTCACGCCACGCTCGACTGGGTGCGCCGGGACTGGGACTTGAAGCGTGCGCGCGAGTGGACCGTCGAGGCCAATCCCGAAGGGCTGAGCGCCGAGAAGCTCGCGATTCTGCGGGAAGCCGGCGTGGACCGGCTGAGCCTCGGCGTCCAGTCGCTCGAGCCTTCGGTGCTCCGATCGCTCGGGCGCATTCACAAGCCGGAGCGCGCTCTAGAGGCCGTGGCCGACGCGCGCCGCGCGGGCTTCACGAACGTCTCCGTCGATCTCATGGTCGCGGTGCCCGGTGAAACCGAGGACGGGGTGCTCCGCGCGATCACGGCGTTCGTCGATCTCGGAGTGCCGCACCTCTCGATCTACTCGCTCCAGGTCGAGCCCGGCACGCCGCTCGCGGGGAAGGTGGAGCGCGGCCTAGTGACGCCGCTCGACCAGGACACGGCCGCCGATCGCTACGAGCAAGTCGGCGAGCGTCTCGCGGCGGCGGGCTACCGTCACTACGAAGTCTCGAACTGGGCGCGACCCGGATTCGAATCCAGGCACAACGAGGGCTACTGGACGCGGCGTCCGTATCTCGGTCTCGGCCCCGGCGCGCATTCCTTCGACGGCAGCGCGCGCTGGCGGAACGAGGAGGATGTGACGCGCTACTACGAGCGCGTCGAGGCGGGGGAGCTGCCGCGCGAGGACCGCCAGGCGGTGGACCTGGAGAGCGCCGCCACGGAGATGATCTTCCTCGCTCTTCGCCGCGCACGCGGGCTCCGAAGGCGCCACGCCGAGCGGCTCGCCGGCCCCGCGCTGGCCGGCTGGTCCGAGTGGGCGAGGAGCGCCGGAGCCCTCCGCCTCGATCCCCCCGGCCGGATCCGTCCGACGGAGCGGGGGCTCCTCCTCTCGCACGAGATCTCCTCCGACCTCCTCGCCCGGGTGGGTCGGATTGACAGCCCAGCCCCTCGCTGCTAGCCTCACCCCGTTGGCACTTCGAAGGGTCGAGTGCCAAATGATCCGAATCCAAGCGACCTGAATCCAAACACCCCGAGTCCCATGACCGAATCCCAGCTCGACGAGCGGCACCGCCGGATCCTCACCTTCGTGGTGGAGCGCCACGTCTCCCGCGCCGGCCCTGTCGGCTCGCAGACGATTCGCGCCGCCTACCACCTCAGCATCTCGCCCGCGACCATCCGGAGCGCCATGCAGCAGCTGGAGGAGATGGGATATCTCGACCATCCCCACACCTCGGCGGGGCGCGTTCCGACCGAGGCCGGATTCCGTCTGTACGTGGACGAGCTGATGAAGCCGGAGCCGCTCGGCTCCGCGGTGCGCCGGGCCGTGAACGAGGCGCTGACCGCGTCGCCTCCGGAAGCGGAGGAGGCCGACCCGAGAGTGCCCGGCATGCTCGCGCGCATGGCCCGCCAGCTCGCGGTGGTCGCAGTGAGCGGCGCCCGCGTGATCGAGGGGGCGGACCTCGTGCTCCTGGACGACGGGTTGCTCCTCCTCGCCTGGCGCGAGACCGGAAGCGTCGTGGCCACGTCGAGCTGGATGCCCGCGGGAGCACCCGGCGCGGCCGACGTTCGTCGCGCGGAGGCGGCGATCCGCGGCCTTCTGCCCATCCGGAGCGCGGTGGAGGCGAGGGCGCATGCGGTCCGCGCGCGGCGCGAGCCGGGCGCCGCCATGGCGATTGTGGTCGAGGCGCTCGAACGCGCGGCGGCTCGACTAGAATCGGAGGGACGCACCGACGTGCGGATCGAGGGGGCCGATCACATCGCGTCGCAGCCCGAGTTCCAGTCCCCCGACCGACTCCGTCCGCTCGTTTCGCTCCTCGCGGAGCGGGAGCCGCTCGCCCGCGCCCTCGAGGCCGGCGCGGGGCCGGGACGCGCGAAGGTCTCGATCGGATCGGAGAACGGGCCGGGCGCCATGCGCCACTGCTCGCTCGTCGCGGTGAGGGTCGAGGGGCGGGGCATGCACCGCTTCGTCGGCGTGATGGGGCCGGTGCGCATGCCCTATCGACGAATCGTGTCGCTCGTCACCTACGTGGGCGAGCGGCTTTCGGAGTCCGAATGATGAAACGAAAGAACGAAGTCGAACCCACGGAATCCGTGTCGCCGGAGGGGGTAGAGCCAGCGGGCGATCTCGGACCCGAAACATCGGTCGAGGCCGCCGAGGGGAGCTCCTTGATCACCGAGCTCGAACGGCTCCGCGGACGCGAGGACGAGCTCTTGCGCGCTCTCGCCGAGCAGCAGAACGTCGTGCGCCGCCGGCGCCAGGAGATGGAGTCGTCGCTCCAGTACGCGCAGGAGTCGCTGGTGAAGGACCTCCTCCCGGTGCTCGATGATTTCGAGCGCGCGCTCAAGGCCATGGACGGCGCTGCGAACGACTCCATGCGCGCGGGCGTCGCGCTCGTGTACGAGCGCCTGGTCCGCATCCTCACGGCGCAGGGGCTCGAGCCGATCCGTCCGCTCGGAGAGCCTTTCGATCCCACGCTGCACGACGCGCTGGCCCAGGATCCCGCGCCGGGCAAGGCGCCCGGAACCGTGGTTGAGGTGGCGCAGCCCGGCTATCGATTCAAGGGGCGCGTGCTCCGCCACGCGAAGGTCGTGGTCGCGGGAAGCGCTGAGCCCTCCGAGGGCGGGATCTGATGGCGCGACGCGATTACTATGAAGTTCTCGGCGTCGAGAAGGGCGCATCGGAAGACGAAATCAAGAAGGCCTACCGCCAGCTCGCGATGAAGTACCACCCGGACCGCAATCCGGGGAGCAAGGAGGCCGAGGAGAAGTTCAAGGAGGTCGCGGAGGCTTACGAGGTCCTCCACGAT
>DASTKC010000227.1:0-2493 GCA_035716085.1 Candidatus Eiseniibacteriota bacterium
GGATCGTCTGAAACGCGGTGCCTTCGATCGACCGCACAAGTAATCCGGTCCGCTCATGCAACACCTGCAGCGGAATGCCGCCGACCGCGCTCGCGACAACGGCCCGCCGCTTCCACAGCGCCTCCGATACCGTCAGCGCGAATCCCTCCCGCAGCGACTTCTGCAGCACCACCGTCGACGCACGCTGGATCGCGTTGATCTCGATGTCCGACTGGGGTGGCAATTCCAAGATTGTCACGTCCTTCACGTCCTTGGCCTTCTGGCGCACCTCCGCCAGGACCTCGGCTCCTTCCGGATCGTCGCTTGCGCTCCCGCCCGCCAGTACCAAATGCGACGGCCTCCGGGCCCGCACGAGCTTGAACGCCTCGAGCACGCCGATCGGATCCTTGATCCGGTCGAACCGCGACACTTGGGTAATCCACGGAGATGTGGCCGTCAAGCCGAGGCGCTCGCAAATGCTCTCGATCTCGTCTTCGGCCATGTCCCGGTTCTTGTCCGCGAAGGGATCGATGGATGGCGGCACGAGCACGGCCGGCACGGTCAGCGGCGGCACGAACTCGATGTGCGAGAAGATTGCGGTGTCGTAACGCGACACGGCGGGCTTCAGGAAGTCCCAGTACGCCTCGTCCCGCCGCGAGAGATCGATGTGGCAGCGCCACACCCAGTGCTGGCCGGGCTCGCGCCGGTGCTCGATGAGCGATGCGGGCTGGGGATCGTGGATCAGGATGAGATCGCCGTCGAGCGCGAGGCGGTCGGCCTCCATGCGCGTCCGCTCGTGGTAGACCTCCCGGTCCTCGTCGGTCAGGGGCTGCGTGTGGCCGTGGAGGGCGTTGTGCATCTTCTTCGTCACGCCGAAGAACTGCTCGTCCCCCTCCATCACCTCCCACGTCGTCTGGATGCCGAGCTCGTTCAGGATGACGACCACGCGATGGAGGATCTCGGCGACGCCGCCTCCGGTCTTGGTGGTATTGACCATCACGATGCGGTGGCCCTTGAGCTTCCGCGCGAGCGCCTCGAGAGCCCGGAGCGTGCGGGCGCCGACGAGCTGCTCGTAGCGCTCGAGCCAGCCTCCGCGCGGAGCGGCCACCTCCTGTGTGGGCCCTCCGCCCAGGGCGTAGGCGGTGCTGGGATCGCGGGCGACGGTCATTGCTTGTTCCCCCGTCCGCGTAAGCGCCCGGCGAGACGAGCCATGGCCGCGCGCGCCTCACGCTGCCTCTCGAGCTCCGGCGCCTCGGCGCGCTCGATCAGCCGGCGGCCGATCATCGAGCGGCGCCATCGCGCGCCGACCTCCTTCAACAGGATGTTGAGCGGTCGGGATGAGCGGACCACCTGCTCCGCCGAGTCGGCCATGCTCGATCCGCCGTGCGCGCGGAGCCAGGGAATCAGCGCGTGCTCGTGGGTGCCTCGAAGCGGGGCCTCGACGAGGTGGTAGAAGGCCGAGCCGAGGTCGATCCAGGGCCAGACCTCGATGACTTCGGCGGGCGTCCGGGCTTCGGTGCCGAGGGGCGCGAGCACCGAATGCGCTTCGAGGAAATGGAAGGCTGCGCCTTCCGGCGCCTCCCGCCGCTTCTCCTTCGGCTGAACGCGATCGAGTACCCCGAGCAGCGAGCCGCGTAGCTCGTCGAAGCTGGTGCACGAACCCGACCCCACGAAGGCGAGCCGCTCGCTCACCTCCGGCATCTGCATCGCGTCGCCGGCCCAGCGCGCGAAGTCGTTCTCCGGAACGTCGCGCGCGTGCGGGTGGCGGACCGGCATCCGGGTCACGTGCTGGAACAGAGACGCATCCGAGCAGGCGGCGATCCCGTCGCGGAGCGACTGGATGTCGGTCGCGATCTGCCCCGCCGGCGACTCGAGAGGTGACGGCGTATAGAAGGTGAACGATTCGCTCACGGACGCGAGTGCGGCCTGGTCCATTCGTCCGAAGCGCGCAGGTACTCGACGATCAAGTCGCGCGCGAGATCCCTGCAGCCGAGCCCGAACGCGAGCGCGACCGCGAGTCCGGCCGCGGCGACCACCGCGATGACCACCGCCAGCACGAGGTGCGCGGCGAGGCCGAGCTGATCCAAAGCGATCAGCACCGTGAAGGCGACGAGGAGCGCGCCGGTGCTCTGCTCGCGGATCCGATTGGGACGCACGCCCGACTGGATGAGGAGAGCGTTCAGAAGCCGCCCCGCGGCGAGCGCGAGCGGGATGCCGAGGAGGAGCACGAGTCCCGAGGTCACGATGCGCGGGAGCACGTCCTGGAGCCGCGCCACGAGCGACGGCGCGAGATCGAGGCCGATCACGCGGAGCGCGATGATCGCGGTGCCCAGGATTACCAGCCAGAAGATGGAGAAGCCGACCATGCGGCTCGGCAAGAAGTCCACCCGGATCCCGCCCTCGGCGGCGAGGCGCTTCGCGGGCCCATCGATCCCGGCGAGGGAGAGGAGACCCTGGGCCGCGCGCGAGAGGAGCGCGCCGACGATCCAGCCG
The DNA here is from genome assembly GCA_035716085.1 of Candidatus Eiseniibacteriota bacterium. GTDB lineage: Bacteria > Eisenbacteria > RBG-16-71-46 > SZUA-252 > SZUA-252 > WS-9. The sequence continues at coordinate 2,473 of DASTKC010000227.1, forward strand.
ATGAGCGCGATGGCCCCAGCG
>DASTKC010000228.1:0-10588 GCA_035716085.1 Candidatus Eiseniibacteriota bacterium
CTTCGGGCCCTTGGCCCAGGATCTCGCCGTCGAAGAGCTCCACGATGCGCTGGACGAGCCCGCTCGGAGCGGGCGCCGCCTGGGTCGCTTCACGCGGCGCGGGACGGATCCCCGCACCCGTCACGGCCTGATCGCTGCCCACGCAGAGGAGCGTAGCACCCGGCCCATAGGTTCGCTCGAACTCCTGGTTCAGGATGTCCTTGTTCTCTTTCATCTCGAGCATCGCGCGGTGGAAGGAATGCTCCGCGGTGAGCGCGACACGGACGCTCGAGCCCTGCACGCCGAGGAACAATCCCTCCTCGAGGCAGGTGCCGAGGAGGAGCTTCCGCTCCTTGACGCGGTCGACGATCTCGCGCCAGCGGGCCGCGAGCGCGGAGTCGGCGAGCGACGGCTCGTCCGCGGCCGCGAGATCGGCGGACGGAGGCGCGATGGGATCGACCATCATCGGGCGCCGCGGCGCATCCTGCGTCAGCTCCTCGCGAGGCGGCGCGGACCGTGGCGGCTCGGCCGCGCGCGGCGGATCGGACGACGGCCGCGCGGGGGCGCTCGCCTCGAAGCCGGACGTCCCCTCGCGTCGCGGAGGCGCGGGCGGCCGCGTCGGAGCCGATGGCCGGGCCGAGGGCGTCGAGGAGCGGGGTGCGGCCGGCGTGCCTCCGCCGAGCCTCGATTCCAAATCTTGCAGCCGCTGGATGAGATCCCCCACGTCGCTCGCGACCGGCATCGTGCAGAGCTCCACGAGGCAGACCTCGAGGAGCACGCGCGGCGCCTCGGCGCGGCGGAGCTGCGCGCGGGACTCGATCAGCCGGCCGAGCATCGCGCTCAGGTCCCCCGCACGGAACGCCTTGGCTTGCGCCGCGTATCGCTCGCGATCCGCCGGCGCCGCGTCGATCATCTTGTCGAGCGAGGCATCGACCGCGAGGAGGAGGAGCTGGCGAAGGTGGTGCGTGAGACCGTCGGCCAGCTCCTCGACGTCCATCCCCGCGTCATGGAGCCGGTCGAGCGTCTCGAGCGCGGCCTTCGCGTCGCGCGCCCCGATCGCGGCGCCGAGGTCGAAGTAGGCGTCGAGTCCGGCGAGTCCCAGCACCTGCGCCACGACGGCAGCCGTGATTCCGTCCGGCGAGACCGCGAGCGCCTGGTCGAGCCGGCTCAGCGCGTCGCGCACGGCTCCCTCGGAGGCCCGCGCGATGAGCGCCGCCGCGTCGGGATCGAGCTTCACCTGTTCGGCCTTCGCCACGCTCGTGAGGTGCTGGACCAGCTCCTCGCTCTTCAGACGGCGGAACTCGAACACCTGGCAGCGCGAAGCGATGGTGTCGGGCACTTCGAGCGCCTCGGTGGTGGCGAAGACGAACCGCACATGGGCCGGCGGCTCTTCGAGCGTCTTCAAGAGCGCGTTCCAGGCGAAATCGGTGAGCTGGTGCGCCTCGTCGATGATGTAGACCTTGGACTTCCCGCCCGAGGCCGCGTACTTCACGTTCTCGCGGAGGTTGCGGATCTCCTCGATCCCGCGATTGGACGCGCCGTCGATCTCGAGCACGTCGAGCGACGTTCCGGCCGTGATCTCACGGCAGGAGCCGCACTCGTTGCAGGGCTCGGACTCGCCCGGCTTCCGGCGCTCGCAATTCAACGCCTTGGCCAGGAGGCGCGCGGTGGTCGTCTTCCCGCTGCCGCGGGGGCCGGCGAAGAGATAGGCGTGGGCGACGCGGTCGGTCGCGACCGCGCGCTCGAGCGTGAGACGGATCGGCTCCTGGCCGATCAGATCGCGAAACCGCTGCGGACGATACTTGCGCGCGAGCGCGAGATGCGGCACGGGCTACCTCGGGGTCAAGACAGGACCGGAGCCTGAAGCAAAGCCCCCCCGCGACCGGCTCGGGTCAGCCGTGTCCGCGGCACATCGAGTCGATCACTGACCGCTGCTACCTTCCGGTCCTGACGGGGTTCGTGACTCTCGATTGCGCGGGAACTGACCGTCAACGCCAAGCCACAGGGAGGCCAGTGCCGCGTCGAAAGGCCTTCGGCTCAGGTGCGTCACGATGCGTGGTGGAGATGACCGGGATCGAACCGGTGACCTCCTCGTTGCGAACGAGGCGCTCTCCCAACTGAGCTACATCCCCACGTGTCGATTCACTTCGGAACTGGCGGAGAGAGAGGGATTCGAACCCTCGAAGCACTTTCATGCTTACACGGTTTCCAACCGTGCTCCTTCAGCCACTCGGACATCTCTCCGGGGAGCCTAGGGCGCACGCGCGCTCCCTCGCGCGCCATATCACAAGATGGCGGAGAGAGAGGGATTCGAACCCTCGATACGCTTGCGCGTATAGCGGTTTTCGAGACCGCCCGATTCAGCCACTCTCGCATCTCTCCGCCGCGAGAATACGCGAATCGGGCTCAGGTTTCCAGGCGGTTCGTGGCGCGCCGCCGCGCCCGGAAGAACTGTTCCAGAAGCAAGCTAGCGTCCTCTGCGAGCACGCCCGGGACCACCTCGGCGCGGTGGTTCAGGCGGAGGTCCTGGGGCACCATGGCGAGCGATCCGCAGGCGCCGGCCTTGGGGTCGCGCGCGCCGTAGACGAGCCGGGCGATCCGCGCGAGGACGATCGCCCCGGCGCACATGTGGCAGGGCTCGAGGGTGACGTAGAGGGTGGCCCCATCGAGGCGCCAGGTGTTGAGGGTCTGCGCGGCGGCGCCGATGGCGATGATCTCGGCGTGCGCGGTGGGATCCTGGGCCGCCTCGACCCGGTTGTGGCCGCGCCCGATGATCCGTCCTTCGAGAACGACCACCGCGCCGACCGGTACTTCCCCCTCGGACTCCGCCGTCTCGGCCTCGGCGAGCGCCGCCTGCATGAAGCGCTCGTCCGAGGGGGACTGCCCGATCATTGCCTCGGGAATTTCTTGAACGCGTTCCGGACGAGGTCGCTCGCGACGTCCTCGTAGCGGGGCGGATCGGTCACTTTCCGCGACTGGATGTAGCCCGTCTCGTCGTAGTTGACCGCGCCGCTCGAGACGTCGACTTCGTTGGCGAAGCGCTGCTCGCGCGGTTCCTTGAACCACGTCCGCTTCTTCGTCGCGAGGTCGAAGAGCGCGAACTGGAACCCGACCGTCGTGTTGGACTCGCCGCGTCCGATCACATTCACGCGCACGTTCTCCCACTCGGATACCTTGACGAAGAGGATCGCGTCCACGTTGAGGAGCGAATCGATGCCGCCCACCGCTGTCGTGTCGAGCGCGCCGTAGTTCGACCACTTGTCGTTGAGCGCGAAGAGCTTGTCCGAGGCGTTGTGCACCTCGAGGAGACGCTCCGTATCCGTCGGCTGGAGGAAGGTGGCCTGCTCGGCCGGAATCTCTTTCAGTCGGTCGTGGAGGATGTCCTCCATGATCTTGGGGGCGCCGACCTCGGCCGAGCCGTTGATGACCGGCATGATGGCCACTCGGATCGACTTCGCGGGCGGCGGATCGTCCTTCTTCTTGGCCCCGAGTGAGGTTGCGAGGAGGAGGGCGAGCGCGGATGCGGCCGCTATGGAGCGGATGAGACGATGGGTCCTCATAGTGCTACCTCGTGCGGGGAAGGTACCGGCGTGGGGATCGGAGGCGTCGATCTAAAAATGGCGCGCCCAGGAGGATTTGAACCCCCAACCTTCTGATCCGTAGTCAGACACTCTATCCAGTTGAGCTATGGGCGCGCGCGCCTGGGATGTTTCGGTCGATATGGCGGAGAGGAGAGGATTCGAACCTCCGGTAAGGTATTAGCCCTACAACGGTTTAGCAAACCGCCGCCTTCAGCCACTCGGCCACCTCTCCCCGAAACGTCCTAGTCGGTTCAGCCGTCGGACTATAGCCGCGGTTGAACCGCCGGTCAACTGGGAGCGCCCGAACCGGGCCGGCCGGCTTCCCCCAAATCCGGCGGCTTGCCTCCGGACAGCGCCCAGGCCGGCTCCACATGGATCGTGACCTCGACCACCTGGGGAAGCTGGCGCTGGATGTCCTCCTTCACTCCGTGCGCCAGCGCATGACTCTCGCGGACCGACATGTCCGGATCCACCTCCAGGTGCATGTCGGCCACGTAGTAGATACCCATCTTGCGCATCAGGAGTTTCTCTACTCTGTAAACCCCCCGGCAGGATTCGGCCACGCGCTGGGTCTCGGCTACGAGGTCGTACGGAGGCGCCTGGTCCATGAGCTCGTTGACGGCCGGGCGGAGGAGGCGCCAGCCGGTCACGACGATGATCCCGCTCGCGAAGAGGGCGGCCCAGTCGTCGGCGGCCTCGAAGCCGCGCCCCCCGATCAGGGCCACCGCGATCCCGATGGCCGCGGCCCCCGACGTGATGGCGTCGCTCCGGTGATGCCACGCATCGGTGCGCACGGTGTGGCTCCCGGTCTCCTGGCTGACGCGTGAGGTGAAGCGGAAGAGGAGCTCCTTCACGACGACCACCCCGATGACGACGACGAGGGTGAAGGGGGCCGGGCTCATGTGCGGAATCACGATCTGGTGGATCGATTCCGCGGCGATCCCGATGGCGGCGACGATGAGGAGCACGGCGACGAGGGCCGCTGCGATGGGCTCGGCCTTGCCGTGGCCGTAGGGGTGCTCCATGTCGGGAGGCTGGGACGCTACCTGGAGCCCGCGCCAGACGATGATCGAGCCGACCGAGTCCCCCAACGACTCGATGGCGTCCGCGATCAGCGCCTGGCTGTGGCCGAGGAGTCCCGCCGCAAGCTTCCCCACGCCGAGGAGGAAATTGAGGACGAGGCCGATCGCGCTCGACCGCATGCCGCGGTCGTAGCGCTCGGAGTGGATCTCGTGGCGGTGGCGAATGGCCATCCGGTCAGGGCTCGGTGGACGCCTGGGGTTCCGGCTCGGACGACCCGGAAGCGAAGGAGGCGCCGAGGCTGAGATCGGACGGCACGCCGTTCGGGAAATTCCGATGGATCGCCGCCTCGATCACCTGCCGTCGATTCCCCGGATCGGGATGCGAGCTCATGAACTCCGGCTGGCTCCCTCCTCCGGACGCCTGCTCGAGGATCTGCATCAGCACGATCATCGCGCGCGGATCGTAGCCTGCTCCCGCCATCATGCGCACCCCCAGCGTGTCCGCCTGGGTCTCGTCCTGCCGGCCGTAGCGGAGCTGCATCATCTGCGCCACCAGCGCGGCCACCTGCGCCGAGTGCTGCCCGGAGTCGTAGTCCGACGAGCCGGCGATCCCCGCCGCGCCCACGAGCCCCTGCGCCAGCTCGCTCTTCGAGATCTGCTCCGCGGAGTGCCTGGCCACCACGTGCCCGACCTCGTGCGCGAGCACGCCGGCGAGCTGGGCCTCGTTCTCCAGCCGCGCGAGGAGCCCGTGGGTGATGAAGATTTGTCCTCCCGGCAGAGCGAAGGCGTTCACGGTTTGCGGATCCGCGAGCGCGTGGAACTGGAACTGGTAGGGAGTGCTCGACGCTCCCCCCTGCGCGACCACGCGCTGCCCCACTTGCTCCACGACGCGGCGGACCGTGGCGTCATCGTCCTCGCCCCCCATCTCCTGGGCCATTTGCGGCGCCATCTGGAGCCCGAGCGCGATCTCCTGCTCGGGATCCATGGAGATGTGCTGCACTTCACCCGTGAACGGGTTCTCCTGCCGCAGGGAGTAATAGCTGATCAGCGAGATGACCGCCACGATCGCGGCGATCAGCAATCGTCCTCGCCTCATGGTTCCCTCCATCGGCCCGGCCGGCTGCCCGGGCCAGAGTGTAGGTTGGCGAGGGGTGTGAGGGAGCAAGAAAAGGGCCGGGGCCCCGTCAGGCTTGGCGAAGAAGTGGGGCGGGTCGTTCGTGGGGCGGAGCGACGGCGCTGGCCCTTAGATAGGAGACGGCGAGGTCCGTGGCGATCGAGACCGCGAGGCGATCGTTGCTCCAGTACCCGACGTGGGAGAGCGGCGTCCAGCCGGTCCAGAGCGAGCCCGCACTCACCGGACGGTCCTCGGTGACCGCGCGGCGGTAGCCCGAGTTCAGCTCGCGCAGGGGGTATCCGATCACGTCGTCCGGATCGTAGACGTTGATCCAGCGCGCGGCGAGATCGGGGTGATGGCGTACGAGGCGTCTCGGCGGGAACGCGATCGGCTGGCCGAACTTCGGATAGCGCAGGCTCCAGAGCGCGATCGGGCTTCCGAGCGTGTAGAGGAGCGCGAGCGTCTCGCCGCGCTCGATGGGCGTGCGCCCGACCGCCGAGCGAACCTCGGCACACGCGAACGATTTCCGCTTCTTCGCGAGGTCGTAGACGTAGTTGCTCGCGATCACGGTGCCGAGGCTGTGGGCGATGATGCAGAGCGGCGCTCGGGGGCCGGCCCGCTCGGCCAGGCGCTTGAGGGAGCACGCCACCTCGAGGTGCACCGCATCGTAGGCGGACCGGTCCGACGGAGCGGGCTGGTACGCGATGGCGTCCGCCGCGAAATCGACCATGAAGTGGCGAAGCCTCGCCCACCCGAGCTTGCCTGCCTCCTCGAGCCGCTCGTACAGCAGGTCCTCGCGGTTCTGGAGCGCCGCGCTCCAGTTGATCTCCTCGAAGACGAGCGCGGGAGCGACCGCGTCAGCCGTGCGCTCCTCGAACGCGCTTTGGATCGAGCGCTGCATCGGGACCGAGTATCCAGGCTCGGTCCGGCCGATACCGTGGATGAAGGCGACCGCGATGGGATGGGCCATACCCGGTCTATCGGACGGAGAGCGGGATCGCTTGAGCCGCCCACGCGGGAATCGTGGCCGCGCAGGGCCGTGGATTGTGAAAGAATTGGGAGATGGACGAGGTAACGGAAAGCCGGCCCCGGGCGGTGGAAGAGCCCCCCAGGGGCTTTCTCGAGAGCTCGAAGATGCGCCGTCGCGCGGCCCGCGTGATCGCGGTCCTGGTGGATGCTCTTCAGATCGTCGTGTTCCCCGCCTTTTTCCCCGGCATCGTCTCGCCGTTCGACAATGCGCTCGATGTCCTGACGGGGATCGTCATGACGTTCCTCCTCGGCTTCCACGTCGCGTTCCTGCCCACGTTCATTGCCGAGCTTGTGCCCTTCGTCGATCTGTTCCCCAGCTGGACGCTCGCCGTGCTCTTCGTCACGCGGAAGAAGCCGCTTAAAGAGTGAACAACGTCCTGGTTCGCCCAGCCCGGATCGAGGACGCGGTGGCCATCGCGCGAATGGCCAATGCGCTGAACCGCGCACTCGGAGTCGACGTGGACTCCTTCACCCCGGAGCGCGTGCGCGAGGATGCGTTCGGCCCTATGCCTCTGGTCTCGATCCTGGTGGGCGAGGTGGACGGCGGGGCCGCAGGCTACGCGTTCTACCATACCGGCTACGACTCCGACGTCGCGGCTCGGAACCTCGTGGTCGTGGATCTCTATGTCGAAGAGGAGGCGCGGGGCCGCGGGCTGGGACAGGCGCTCATGGCCGGGCTCGCGCGGGAAGCGCTTCGATTGGGCGCGCGCTCGATGACGGGAGGTGTTCTCGATTCGAACGTGAAGGCGCTTGCCTTCTATCGAAGGCTAGGCGCGAATCAGGACGGCGTGCGGTTCGTGACGTTCCCTGAGGGTGCGCTCCGCGCCCTGGCCGAGGGGACGGGCTAGTCGCAGGTCGTCGCGAGACCGATCACGCGGGCGTCCCGCCGAACTCGCGCACGCGCTTGGCGAGATCGAGGGGAAGGATGCGCTCTTCGGATGCTTCGATCTCCTCCGCGGACCACCACCGATTCTCGAGAATTCGCTCCCGCCGGTGTATGGCTTCCACCTCGGGCCCGAAGGTGCCCGGGTGGCCGGTCACGCGGAAGAACGCCTCGGTCTGCGACACGTCCTTGTCCGCGAACTCGAACTCCGTGAAGCTGGTCCAGAGATAGGTCAGCTCGACGTCCGAGGCGCCCAGCTCCTCCGCGGCCTCGCGCCGCGCCGCCTGCTCTGGGGATTCACCCTCCTCGATTCCCCCACCTGGCGTCGCCCAGAACTTACGGCCCAGGCCGTCCGCATGCAGGAAGAGGAGAATACGTCCCCGGGAGTCGAAAAGGGCGAGCCGCGCGGTCGTCCGCGTCTCGCGGCGCCTCGCCGTCACCGGCTCCTCCGGATCGCCGCCCCCGCGATGCGCCACTGTCGCTGCTCGGCCGTCGCGCCATCCACGACGGCGCGGCGGAGCGTGTACGTTCCCCTATACGACTGGGTGCGTTTCCCTTCGTACGCCAGGAGCCGCACCGGGACTGTGATGTATCGCGAGCCGGCCGCGGCCTCCATGTCGGAAGGCGCTCCGATATCGGCACGCACCGAATCGGTTTGCGCGAAGCCGACGGTGAAGGACTCCACGGTCTGCCCGCTCCGCTCGCCGCGCCCCGACCAGAGGACATACGCATCGGAGTAATGCCGCGCGTTGATCGCGTCGTAGTAGGCGCGGATCACTCCCGCCGCTTCATCGTTGGAAGGCTCGCGGAGGGTGTCGACCGGCGCTTCGCGTGAGCTCGACTCCGGTGGCCGTCGCGTGGCCGTACCGGCCCCGGGCTGGGAACGGCCACATCCCAGGACCACGAGGAGGAGTCCGCACCACAGCCAGGTCATCGGAAGCGGGGGCCGAAGCATAAGATGATGATCGCGAGAAAGAAGAGAAGAGTGACCAGGGCCATCGTCGTCAGCCCGGCCGCCAGGATCCCCCGCGCGCGCTTCGGTCGATCGTGCGTGAATTCGAACACGATCGCGGGTGCGAGATAGAGCCATTGCCACAAGCAGAAGGTCGCGGCGGCCGGGGGCAGCTGCCGCAATGCGGCGGCCACCAACAGAACCGGGATCCCGACGATGAGGTGAAGCTTCATCCCGAACCAGAACCCGGACCAGCGCCGATTCTTACGGTCTTCGGGCCCCATACCTTCGGGCACAGGCACGCCGTCGACCACCTCGTGTTCCATCAGCTCACTCCCGCCAGCGCCAGGGACCGGAGCGGCTCCAGGCGAGTCGACTCCAGGCCGTCGCGATAGAACAGGTTGTAGTTGTCGAACGGGATCAGCCGTCCGTCCGGATGGACGATGTGCACGCAGCTCTTCTTGACGCTTCGCACATCGAACGAATGGGCGTCCAGGAACTGCATGATGATCACGCGGAACACGTCGCGGTACGTGATCGACTCCGGTGCCGCCACCCGGGGAAGACAGCAGAGGAGATCGCGCAGGCTCCGCGCCGAGGAATCGGGCGAGTGGTTCGTGGAAAAGAGGCGGAACACTTCCGCCTGAAGGGTCCTGTCCTGCTCGTAGATGATCGTGTTTCGCCCACCTTCGATGAGCACCTGCGGATCGATGAGCCCTGTCAGCGGAATGAGCCCTTGATTCGACTTGAGCGCGTACGCCATGGCGAGACAGTCCGGGTGGCACGGTACGGGGATCAAGTCCTCGGGCCGGAACAGGTTGGTCTGCTCGAGAATCCGACGCCTCACTTCGGTCAGGGTGAGCCGGTTGTGCTCGGGGTCGAACCCCTCGAGGCGCCCCGCCGCTTGCACAGGCTGGAAGGTGACGCCGCGGACGCATCGCTGCGCCGCGGCGAATTCGAGGATGGCGCCCAGCTCTCCATCATTCACGCCACGCTTCACGGTCACGACCAGGGTCGTCGAGAGGTCGAGATCGTTCAGCACCGAGAGAGCGCCCTCCCGGATCGACCTGAGATCCGCGCCCCGGAGATCCTGGAGCGCCGCCCGCTCGAACGAATCGAACTGGAGGTAGAGCTCGAATCCCGGCATGTAGGCCGCGAGACGCTCCGCGAATCCCGGCTCCCGCGCGATCCGGATCCCGTTGGTGTTCACCATGAGGTGCCGGATCGGCCGTCGTCTCGCGGCATCGAGAATGGCGAAGAATTCCGGGTGGGTGGTCGGCTCCCCACCCGAGATCTGGACCACGTCGGGCTCCCGCTCGTTCGCGACCACGGCGTCGAGCATCCGCTCGATCTCGGCCAATGAACGGTGGCCGGGACGGTGCGGACCGCTTGACGCATAGCAGATCGGGCAGGTCAGGTTGCAGTGGTCGGTCACCTCGACCAGCGCCAGACAGGAGTGCTGCTCGTGATCGGGACAGAGGCCGCAGTCATAGGGACATCCGTACCGGATGGGTGTGTTGTAGCGGTTCGGCTGCTCCGGAGGTTTGAGGAAGATCTCCCGGCAGCGTTTGTAATAGTCGATGTCGTCCGCGATGAGGGAGCACTCCCAGCCGTGCTCGGGGCAGCGCTTCTTGAGGTAGACCTTTCCGTCCTCGAAGAGGACCTTCCCTTCCACTTTGCGAAAGCATCGCGAGCAAATCGAGATCGCGATGTCGTAGAAGAGATACGGGCGGACCTTATCGGCCATGGGCGGTCTCCGCCAGGGGTGGGATCGGATCGGGGGTGGCACGTGCGCCGGCTACCCGCTCCGCTCGGGACCGCTGGGCCACCCAGACCAAGTACGCGATGACGATCGTCCCCACGATCTGGGTCGCCGTGAGCCCCAGATACGGCCGCGGCTCCGGCTTCACGAAATCGAGCGCTACACGGAACGCGAGATAGACGATCAGGAATCCTCGGAAGATCGACCCGTCCATGACGCCCGCGCGCAGTCGCCGTGCCGCCCAGATCGCGATCGGAATCAGCACG
>DASTKC010000229.1:0-7818 GCA_035716085.1 Candidatus Eiseniibacteriota bacterium
TGGGCTCCGCACCCAACAGCCGGCAGGTCGAGCGCCTCCGCACCGTCTATCAGCTGACGGACGCGGTGAGCCGCGCGAGCGCGATCGGCGAGGTCTACGAGGCCGCGCTCCGCGGGCTCGAGCGGGCCGTCCGAGCCGATCGAGCGTCGATCCTCCTCTTCGATGACGACGGCGTCATGCGCTTCAAGGCGTGGCACGGTCTGTCGGACGCCTATCGGCGGGCCGTGGAGGGACACTCCCCCTGGTCGCGCGACGCGGTCGACGCGCAGCCCCTCGGCGTTCCGGACGTCGCGCGGGACGAAGCGCTCGCCGCGTACCGTCCGCTCTTCGAGTCGGAAGGGATCCGCGCGCTCGCGTTCATCCCTCTCCTCTCGCGCGGCCGGCTGATCGGGAAGTTCATGGTCTACTTCGACCACGAGCACGCGCTCGACCTCGAGGAGTTCGAGCTGGCGCGCGCCATCGCGGGGCACGTCGCATTCGCGGTGGAGCGCATCCGCGGCGAGGCGAAGCTCGCGCTCTATCGCGAGATCTTCGCCCACTCGAGCGACGCGATCGCCATCATTGGCGCCGACGGACGGTACCTGGAGCAGAACGTGGCGCATCAGGAGCTGATCGGCTACGCCGACGCGGAAATCCTCGGCAAGACCCCCGAGGTCCATCTGGGGGGGGAGCGCTTCCACGAGGTGAGGACGTTCCTGGAAGCGCAGGGCGTCTACCGCCGGGACGTCATCAGCACCACCAAATCGGGAGTCCAGCTCGACATCGAGCTCTCGGCCTTCACCGTGCGCGACGCCTCCGGCGCGCCGGTCTGCCACGTCGGCATCAAGCGCGACATCAGCCAGCGAAAGCGCATGGAGGAGGCGCTCCAGTTCCTCGCCGCCGCGAGCGCCGCGCTCGACCGCTCGCTGGACTATCAGGCGACGGTCGAGAGCCTTGCCGGTCTCACCGTCCCCTACCTCGCCGATTGGGTCGTGGTCGAGACCGTGGGTCCGGACGGCTCGCTCCGTCCCGCGGCCAGCATCCACGTCGATCTGAGAAAGGCGGAGCTCCTGGTCCAGCTCGTCGCGCTCCGCGCGGGTTCGGCGGCGCCGTCCGGGCCGGTTCAGGACATGGCTGCACTCAAGCCGAAGCGCGTGAGCGGCCCCGCCGATCTCCTGGCGGAGCTGGCCGAGGGAGACATCCAAGCCGCAGAGCTCCTCGGGCGGATCGGCGCAGCCTCCGCGATGGTCGTACCGCTCCGTGCGCGCGGCCGGATTCTGGGCCGCATGACGCTCGTCTCGACAAGGCGCATCTACCAGGACCGCGATCTCGCGCTGGCGGACGACCTCTCACGCCGCGGGGCCACCGCGCTCGACAACGCGCGGCTCTACGGCGAGGTGCAGGAGTCCGATCGACGGAAGGAGGAGTTCCTCGCGGTTCTCGCGCACGAGCTCCGGAATCCCATGACGCCGCTCCTGACCTGTCTCGAGCTGATGCGCTCGCCGCATGCGGAGGCCGATTCGATCGCGCGGTGGCGGGAGATCATGGAGCGTCAGGTGCGGAATCTCGCGCGGCTCGTGGACGACCTCCTTGACGTGTCGCGCATCACGCGCGGGAAGATCGAGCTCCAGAAGCAGTCGATCGACCTCGCGACCGTGGTGGCGCGCGCCGTCGAGACCACGCGCCCCTTGATCCAGAGCCGCGGCATCTCGCTCGGCGTGGCGATCCCGCCGGGGCTCAAGCTCTTCGCCGACCCGCTCCGGGTCGAGCAGGTCCTCGCCAACCTCCTCAACAATGCCGCCAAGTACACGCCCGAGGGCGGCCGCGTGGACATCGAGGGGGAAGGGGACGGTGTGGGCGTCACGGTCCGCGTCCGCGACAACGGCGTCGGCATCGCGCCCGATCTCCTGCCGCGCCTCTTCGATCTGTTCCAGCAGGGAGGGAACGCGTCGGGCGGGCTCGGCATCGGACTCACGCTCGTGCGCACCCTGGTCGAGCTCCACGGGGGCGGCGTTCGCGCCATGAGCGCGGGGCCCGGGAAGGGAAGCGAGTTCGAGGTCCGGCTCCCGATCGGGGAAGCGCCACCCGTCCCGCGCACGGGCCCGCCCGCGCTCGACTCCAAGGGGGAGCCGAGGCGCCAACGCACGCTCATCGTCGATGACAACGTGGACGCCGCGATGCTCCTCGCCGAGGCGTTGCGCCAGCGGGGATACGTGGTCCATCTCGCGCACGACGGGAAGACGGCCGTGGAGGAGGCCCTGCGCAGCAGGCCCGACGTGATCCTCCTCGACCTGGGCCTTCCCGATCTCGACGGCTACGAGGTCGCGAGCCGGCTGCGCGCGCAGGCCGGGTTGGAGCAGAGCGCGATCATCGCGATCTCGGGGTACGGTCAAGCGCAGTACCTGACCCGCTCGGCGGAGGCCGGCTTCTCCCATCACATCGTGAAGCCGGTCGACATGGCGCACCTCGAGGCGCTTCTCACCGCGCTCCAGACCCCGAATCGCCCGTGAGGCTCGCGAGACCCCAGTCCCGCATGCGTTGATGCTGCTCCTCGACGTGGCACGGACGTCCGAACGGGTCGCCTCCGTATCGAAGCGCACGGAGAAGATCGCGGCGCTCGCGGAGTGCCTCCGCCGCCTCGATCCCGTTGAGGCCGCGATCGGCGTGGCGTATCTCTCCGGGCGCCTTCCGCAGGGGCGGATCGGAGTCGGAGGCGCCGCCATCCGACACACGGCCCAGGGCCCGCACGCGGTCGAGCCCTCGCTCACGCTCGCGCAGGTCGATGCCGCGCTCACGCGGATCGGCGGGCTTGCCGGTCCCGGCTCGTCCGCGGCGCGCCAGGAAGCGCTCGCCTCCCTCCTCGGGCTTGCGACCGATCTGGAATCGTCGTTCCTGATCCGGCTCCTCGTGGGCGAGCTCAGGCAAGGGGCGCTCGGTGGCGTCATGGAGGAGGCGGTGTCGAAGGCTTCGGGGATCCCGGCGGATTCGATCCGGCGCGCGGCCATGGTGGCGGGGAGTCTCGATCCCGTTGCGGTCCAGGCGCTCACGCGAGGGCCGAGTGGTCTCGCCTCGTTCAAGGTCGGCCTCTTCCGTCCTCTCTCGCCCATGCTCGCGCAGCCCGCGGACGATCTGGACGAATCCCTGAAGGCCATGGGGGAAGCGGCGCTCGAGTTCAAGCTGGACGGCGCGCGCGTCCAGGCGCACAAGGCCGGGGACGAGGTGCGGGTCTACTCCCGCCGGCTCCACGACGTGACCGACTCGGTGCCCGATCTGGTCGAAGCGGTCCGAGGGCTTCACGCGCGCGAGCTCATCCTGGACGGTGAGGCGCTCGCGCTTCGCCCCGACGGGACGCCGCACTCGTTCCAGGTCACGATGGGCCGGTTCGCGACCAAACTGGACGTGGAGCGCTCGCGGCGCGAGCTTCCGCTCACGCCGTTCTTCTTCGATCTCCTCCGCGTCGACGGGGACGATCTCCATGACGCGCCCGCGCGGGAGCGCTTCCGGGCGCTCCGCGAGGCCGCGCCGTCCTTCGCCGTGTCCCAGCGGATCACGTCCGATCCCGCCGAAGCGGACGCCTTCTTCGAGGAGGCGCTCCAGCGCGGCCACGAAGGGGTCATGATGAAGGACATGGAGGGGCGCTACGAGGCGGGCCGGCGAGGGGCGGGCTGGCTCAAGCTGAAGCCCGCGCACACGCTCGACCTAGTCGTGCTCGCGGCGGAGTGGGGGCACGGCCGCCGCAAGGGGCGCTTGAGCAACCTCCACCTGGGAGCCCGGGATCCACAAACGGGGGGATTCGTGATGCTCGGGAAGACCTTCAAGGGAATGACCGACGCGATGCTCGAGTGGCAGACGAAGCGCTTCCAGTCGCTCGCGCTCGGCACGGACGGCCACGTCGTCCATGTCCGTCCGGAGCAGGTCGTCGAGATCGCGTTCAACGACGTGCAGGAGAGCCCGCACTACCCCGGCGGACTCGCGCTCCGCTTCGCGAGGGTGAAGCGCTATCGCGACGACAAGCCGGCCGACGAGGCCGACACGATCGACACCGTCCGCGCGATCGCACGCGCGGAGGTTCGCGCGTCCCGCGCCAAAGGAAGCGTGCGATGAGCCGCGGGCTCTTCCACGGTCGGACGTTCGACGACTTCCTCTTCCGCCCGCGCATGGGGCGGGTCGGATCACGCGCCGGCGTGCGGCTGGGCTCCAAGTTCTCGAAGGGGGTCGCGCTCGAGCTCCCGGTCGTCTCGGCCAACATGGACAGCGTAACCGGCTCCGCGATGGCCCGGACGATGGCGCTCGAAGGGGGGATCGGCATCGTGCACCGCGCGCTCTCGATCGAGGACCAGGCGCGCGAGGTGGAACGCGTGAAGCGGAGCCACGGCTGGATCGTGGAGGATCCGATCCGGCTCCCGCGCACGGCGACGTTGCGCGAAGCGCGCGATACGATCCGCCGCCATGGCGTGACCGGACTCCTCATCGAGGAATCGCGCGGGTCGGGGATCCTGGCCGGCATCCTCTCGAAGCGGGACATGCCCTGGGATCCGGGGCGGGAGGGGGATCCCGTGGAGCGGCACATGACCCCGTTCGATCGTCTCCACGTCGGCCGGCCGGGCATGAGCCCCGACGAGGCCGCGCGCATTCTCTACGAGCACAGGATCGAGAAGCTGCCCGTGGTCGATGCGGAACGGCGTATCGCCGGGCTCATCACGAAGAGCGACATCCTCCTCTCCCGGGAGCGTCCCGACTCGACGAAGGACGCGAAGGGGCGCCTCCGGGTCGGAGCCGCCGTGGGCGCGCGGGGGGACTATCTGGATCGCGCGGAAGCCCTCCTCTCCGCGGGGGCCGACGCGCTCGTCGTCGACATCGCGCATGGGCACTCCGAGGTGATGGCGGAGGCGCTCCGCGCGCTCCGAGAGCGGTTCCCGAAGGCCGAGCTCGTGGCGGGAAACGTGGGAACGGCGGAAGGAGCGCTCTTCCTCAGGGACCTCGGCGTCGCCGCCGTGAAGGTGGGGATCGGCCCGGGGCGCGGATGCCGGACGAGGCTCGAGACCGCGGCCGGCGTGCCTCAACTCGAGGCCATCTACGAGGTCCGGCTCGCGCTCGGCGAGTCCGTTCCGATCATCGCCGACGGCGGGATGCGCCACGACAAGGACATCGTGCTCGCGCTCCTCTGCGGCGCGTCCTCGGTGATGCTCGGCAGCATGCTCTCCGGAACCGACGAGGCTCCGGGACGCGTGATCGAGGATCCGGCGACGCACGAGAAGCGAAAGGTATATCGCGGCATGACCTCGCCGCAGGCGGTGCTCGCGACCCACTACGAGGCGGGCGAGGAGGAGGAGCTCGAGCGTGCGCTCGAGACTCCCGCGGAAGGGCAAGAGCTCGAGGTGCCGTATCGGGGAAGCGTGCGCGACGTGCTCCACAGACTCCGCGGCCATCTTCGCTCCGCCGTGAGCTACGCGGGCGAGACCTCGCTCGGCGCCGCGCGGAAGGTCCTGCTCGACGATCCCGAGGCGTTCCTGGTCCCGCTCTCCGCGGCGTCGATTCGGGAATCCTACGAGCGATGACGGGCGTGCGCTAGAATGCGGCCACGCACCCGGCGGGTCGGGGCGGAACGGGAAGGGAGGTCGTGTGGACGAAGCCGCGGCGAAGTCGCCAGGAATCAGCCTCAAGCAGGCCCTCGGAATTCCCCTCAATGTTCTCTGCTTTCTCTTCCTCATGGTGCTCGCGTGGGGAAGCTGGGCCGGGTTCTTCGCGCATCCGGCCCGCGTCGGCGTGGTCGTCGTGCATCTCCTCATGATGCCGGTCATGACGATCTGCACCGCGGGACGAAGCCGTGGCGTGCGTCACGAGCCCGACTGGAAGCCCTTCTTCCCGCTCCTCGTCTTCCACTCGCTCTTCACCGCGTGGGTCATGCCCTACATGGACGCGCGCGATCTCTTCGTGCTCCCGGGCGGGGACGCGCTCCGCTATGCGGGACTCGTGATCCTCTCGCTCGGGGCGCTGCTTCGCGTCTGGCCGATGATGACGCTCGGACGGCGATTCGCGTCGGTCGTCGCGATCCAGGAAGGGCACAAGCTCCACACGGCGGGCATCTACCGCTGGGCGCGTCATCCGTCCTACGTGGGCATCCTGCTCATGGACGTCGGCTTCGCGTGCGTGTTCCGGAGCAGCGTGGCGGTTCTCCTCCTGCCGCTCGTGTTCTGGATGTTCCACCGGCGGATGGACGTGGAAGAGGCGCTCCTGGTCGACGCGTTCGGCGACGAGTACAAGGCCTACATGGGCCGCTCGGCGCGGCTCCTGCCCGGCGTCTATTGATGCGCCGATCGATCGTCGCGCGCGCCGCCCTCGTCCTCGCCCTGGCGGGGACGGGCGGCTGCGCGGCGGCGAGCCAGCTGGCGGCGCTCCGGCAGGTCGAGTTCCGCTTTGACCACATCGGATCGCCGCGTGTCGCGGACGTTCCGCTCGAGCGGATCCCCTCCTACTCGGACCTCTCGGTCGCGGACGCCGCGCGCATCGGCATGGCGGTGGCGTCCGGCGTCGTCCCTATGGATCTGACGGTCCACCTCACGGGACGGAACCCGGAATCGAACTCCGTGAACGCGCGCCTCGTCGCGATGGACTGGGCCTACCTGGTCGATGACAAGGAAGCGGTCTCGGGACGTCTGACCGATCCGGTCTCCTTCGCGCCCGGGGCTGCGCAGGACATTCCCCTGCGCGTACGACTGGATCTGATGGAAGTCTTCGACGAGCGAGGGCACGACCTGGTCGAGGTCGCGCTCGCCCTAGCCGGGCAAGGGAGCGCGAGCCATAGGGTCACATTCCGGGTCGCCCCCACCGTGGATACGCCGCTCGGCCCCATCCAGTATCCGGCCCCACTCTCCTTCGATATCTCCTCGAATTCAGGCCGGTAATCCATTGGAATTGGGCTATTTGAAAGCTACTCATTTGCCGCCTTTGCGTTGCGGCCAACGAAACTCCCTCGAGCGCTGTAGAAGATGTCGTATGGCAACGAGCGTCTGCCGGCGTCCGGCCGGTCCTTTTTCCCGCGCAAGGCCCGGCTCAAGGGCCGTCCCCCCCGCACTCACGATGCTCCTCACCGTGGCTCTCGCCCTGACCGGCTGCTCGTCCCAGAAGAAGACCCGATCCGTCCGCGTGCCCGTGAGGGTCGCGCAGGCGGAGGAGCAGTCGATGCCGTACGCGCTGACCTCGGTCGGATCGGTCGAAGCGCTTCGCACAGCGGCGGTCGGCTCGCAGGTGGGCGGCGTGATCACGCGCGTGGCCTTCCGGGAAGGGGACGTGGTCAGGAAGGGGCAGGTTCTGATTCAGATCGATCCTCGTCCGTTTCATGCCGCGCTCGAGCAGGCGAAGGCCACGCTCCAGCGTGATCGCGCGCAGGCGGAGAGCGCGCGTCTGGATGCGGAGCGCAGCCTGAGCCTCTTCCAGGCGAACGTACTCTCGCAGGCGGAATGGGACCAGAAGCGATCCGCCTCCGAGGCGCTCGCGGCGACGGTGCGGGCGGACTCCGCGTCGGTGATGAACGCCGCCCTCGACCTCGAATACGCGACCATCCGGTCTCCCATCGCGGGACGCACAGGGCGGCTCAGCGTGAACGTGGGGGACTACGTGAAGACGGCCACGAGCGACGCGCTCGTGACCGTGATCCAGCCCGATCCCATCCGCGTGCGCTTCACGATCCCGGAGCGCGACGTGCCGGCGCTCCAGCGCTACCTCCACGCCCAACCCAAGGTGGAGATCACGTCCGCCGCCGGCGGGGAGTCGACTGAGGGCGCGCTCATCTTCGTCGACAACGCGGTGGATCAGGTGAGCGGGACGCTCCTCTTGAAG
>DASTKC010000230.1:0-8485 GCA_035716085.1 Candidatus Eiseniibacteriota bacterium
GGGCTGCTTCTCCATGGCCCTCTCGGGCAAGCTCGGCGCCGAAGGCCTGACCGCCGAATCCATCCGCTCCACGGCCGCGGTCACGCTCGACAAGGTAGAGGGCGGCTTCGCCGTCACCGCGGTCCATCTGGACGTGGTCGCCCGCGTTCCGGGCGCCGATCGCGCGAAGTTCGAGAAAGCCGCGCAGGACGCCAAGTCGGGCTGTCCCATCTCGAAGCTCCTGAACGCGCGGATCACGATGGACGCGAGGCTCGAGGACTGATTCCCGCCCGCGCGTTCCGGGCCTCTCAGATCAGCATCAGACTCCCGTTCGAGAGCATCATCACCGGTCCATAGAGGCCGAGGCGCGTCCGGGTCCACCACGCTCCGGTCGCCTTCCGTTCGGCCGGCGTCGTGAAGTGATACTCGTAAACGACCGCCCGGAGGAACCGGGGCGGCGCTCCGCGGAAAGGATCGCGCGCGAACATCCCCACGACCGGCGGCGATCCCTCGAGCACCCGCTTGCAGAACGGGTAGAACCAGGGCTGCGAGTCCGGCGTGCCGAGCGCGGCGAACCACATCTGCCAGTCGAGCCGCGGCTGGTGCGGCGCCACGAACTCGGGGCGCCGGGACAGGCCGCCCGGCTTGTAGCGGAATTCGTAGGCCCGCCACACCGTCCCGTCGTCGCTCCCCTCCAGGATGATCTCCGGCCGCCGCGTGGTCATGACCGCGAAGAGGCCGTAGTGGTTCACCATCCGGAACGGCCACACCCCCTCGTAGAGGATCTCGACCGGTCCCATCCACGCCGTCGGCCGCCCCAGGCCGCGAAGCGTCGGAACCCAGCTCAGGGCGAAGAGGACCACCGCGGCGGGCGTGACCATCCACGAGAGCCACCGTCCTCGACGAGGCGTGGACGCCTCCACCGCGGCGCGCCATCGCCTCGGCCAGACGCCGTCGTCGAGGAGCAGCACGCAGAGCGCGAGCGTGAGCCAGTTGAAGAATCCATAGTTGCCCGTGAGAAGGATCAGGACCTGTAAGAATGCAATGGCGGCGGCTGCCGTGAACCGGACGCGCCGCGGCCCGAACGCGAGGAAAGGGGTCGCACCTTCAACCACGAACACGCCGACCGTCATCGCGCTCAGGATCCCCGCCGGCAGGTGGTGCATGTACCACGCGGTCCACGTGGGCAAGGGCTGGGTCTCGAAGTGATAGCGGAGCGCGCTCAGGTCGTGCCACGCGCGGTCGCCGCTCAGGAGCTTGACCAGCGCGGACGAGACCGAGAGCCGGACCAGGAGCCAGCGGCTCAGCCAGAGCGCGGCCCGCGACGGGTTCGGATCGCGGCGCGGATGGGACCACCAGCGCCACGGAGCGAGGAAGATGGCGAGGAAGCCGGCCTCGAGGAGCAGGCTGTCCCACTGGAACCAGAGGAAGTCCTGGCACGGCACCGTGGCCGAGAGATAGAGGACGAAGAGCCCGACGAGGCAGAGGATCGGAGCGATCCCGACCGCGAGGAGCAGCGCGAGCAGGGTTCCCATGGCGCAGAGCGCGTGCAGCATGGCGTTGCTGGTGCTGATCCACGTGAGCGTGGGTGCGATCCACGGCCCCAGCACGCCATATTGCGCTCCAGCGGCGTCGAGATAGCGCTGCGCGGGAAGGATGCCGTCCGTTCCCGCGAGGCCGATGATCTGGGTCCAGAGCGACAGGAACGCGACGAGATAGACGAGCGCGAGGAGCCGGAGGTAGATCCAGGTGGTCAGGGTCTCGCCCGGCGGGACGACGTGGCGTCCCCAGATCCATCCGGTCAACCGCGTGGCCAGTCCGCGGTGCCCCGCGACGAGCCGGTAGCACGCCTCCGTGAGAGGAGCGAATCCTGGGAGGCGACGGTAGAGGCGGAGCGGCCAGCGCCGGCGCGGCGCGTAGGACAGCGCGCGGAAGACCGCTTCGGCGCCGCGGGACACGCGGCCGTCCGGCTCGACGAGTTGGACGGCTTCGCGGAAGGCTTTCTCGGGGATCTCGGGAAAGCGGGGCGCCGCTTCCTGGTAGGGAACGAACTCCGCGCGGTCCCCGAGCGTCTGCCGCCAGCGGGCGATCCACTGGCGGCAGAATCCGCAGTCGCCGTCGAAGACGACGACCGGGCGCTCGGGCGCGCTCACAACGATGCGATCATCATCCCTTTCCGGCGAGCCACTCGTCGAACGCCTTGAAGTCGTAGTCGCGTTCGAGGAACTCGTGCACCAGCGCCTTCGCGGGCTTCGACCCGCCGGGCGCGAGCACCATGTCCCGGTACCGCTTGGCCACCGTGGGATCCAACAGGTTGTCGTGGTTGAACCGGCTGAACATGTCCTTCGCGATCACGAGCGACCATAGGTAGGTGTAGTAGTAGGCCGAGTAGCCGTCGAGATGGCCGAACGCGGTCTGCATGTGGGTGTCGGGCATCGTCGGGATCGGTGAGAACTGGGGCTCGAGCGAGGTGACGATCGCGTCCGTGTTCACCTGCGCCGGCGGCCGGTTGTAGATGCTGAGCGACACGGCGGAGTAGAACGCCTGGGTCGAGATCCCGAGCGCGCGCCCGAACGCGTCGGCCTTCCGCATCTTCTGCACCAGCTCCGCCGGGATCGGCTCTCCCTTCTCGTTCTTCGCGAAGGTCTGGAGCACCTTGGCGTCCCAGCACCACTCCTCGAGCATCTGCGACGGGGCCTCGACGAAGTCGCGCTGTGTCGCCGTCCCGGCGACCGGCTCCCACTGTCCTTGGCCGCCGAGGATGGCGTGGATCAAATGCCCGAATTCGTGGAAGAAGGTCTCCACGTCGGAGTGTTCCATGAGCCCGGGATCGCCCGGCTTGCCGCCGGGGAAGTTGCAGACGAGTGCGTGCTCCGGGACCTGGTAGCCGCGCACGCCCTGGCGAATCGTGAACTTTGCCGCATGGTTGTATTTCCCTGGCCTCGGGTGGAGGTCGAGGAAGAACCGCCCGAGCATCTTCGGGCCCTCATAGACCTCGTAGACCTCGACGCTCGGATCCCACGTAGCCGCGTTGGTCACGCGCTTGTAGGTGAGCCCGAACATGGTCGCGGTGACGTCGAGAACGCCCTGCTTGACCCGATCGAACGGGAAGTACTGGCGAGCCTGGCCCGGATCGTAGTCGTAATCGCGCATCCGGATCAGCCGGCCGTAGTAGGAAGCCTCCCAGCGATTGAGCTGCGTCGCCTTGGGATCGTCCTCCTGCTTCCGCTTGAGGTAGACCGCGTACTCCTCATGCGCGCGCTTGAAGGTGGTGTCCTTCAGACGGTCGATGAAGCTCTGCGCGTTGGCCGCGTTCTCGATCATCTTGTCCTGCGTGATGTAGTCCGCCCAGGTGGGGTATCCGAGGACGTGCGCCAGACGGTCGCGCTTGACGATCAGCGAGTCGAGGACGGCCATGTTCGCGGGGTAGGCCCGGTTCTGCGCCTCGTGCATGAGCCGCCGCCTCGTGTCCTCGCTCTTGGCGTACCGCATCACGGGGCCGAGGTCGGGATACTCGATGCTCAGCGTGATCTTGCCGTCCGCCTCGGACGCAGGATGCGACTTGATGAAGTCGTCGGGGAGTCCGGCCAGGGCCGCGGGGCCGTCGACCTTGATGGTGCGCGAATCCATGCGGATGTTTCGGTCGAAGTCCTGACCGGTCTTGGTCAGCTCGTCGAGGAGCGTCGAGATCTGCGCCCGCGTCGCCTCGTCCTTGTCCACGCCGGACAGGCGGAAGTCGCGCAGCGTCTTCTCGTGGAAGTAGCGCGTCGTCGGATCCGCCTTGCTGACGTCCACCTGGACGATGGCGTCGTAGACCGCGCGGTTCAGGCTCAGGTCGTCGAGGAACTTCGTCGCCCGCTGGGTCTGGGCCTCGGCATCGGCCCGGAACGCCGAGTCGGGGTGCACGGCCTCGAGAAGGCTGGACCCGTAGGCCGCGTTCTCGCCGTGCATCTGGACCTCGTTGTAGGGGACGAGCGTGTTCTCGATCGTCCGCTTGCCTTTCACGGCGAGCATCTTGTCGAGCGCCGACTGCGCGGCCTTGAGCTCGGCGTCCTCCATGGCTTTGAACGCAGCCGCATCCGGGTGCCCGCTGAAGAACGCGGGGTCGGACGACTTGGCCTTGGGCGTCTTGGCGTCGGACGAAGCGGGACAAACCGCGCCGAGCGACAGGGCGAGTGCGAGCGGGGCTGCGATACGGAGCGTGCGGGTCATGAGTCGGGTCATAGCGCGATCAATGCCTCCTCGAAGGGCCTGATGGTGAAATGGCGTTCGATGATGCCATGGGGTCCTGGAACCGGCAAGGCGATCGAAAACGAAGTTGGCGGGACGGAGCGGGTTCTCTAGGCTTCACGACGCCGGGCCGCACCATGGGGAGGCGGGTGGCCCGGGACCATGCCACCACGAGGGGGCGCCTGTCTTGGCCCGTCGTCCCGAACGACTCTTGCTACCTGCCCTGTCTGCCCTGGCTCTGGGATTCGGGCTGGGCTTTGCCCCGGCCCCGGCCGGGGAGATCGATCGCGACCTCACGTTGGTTCTCCAGCAGCAAGGATTTACGGGGAAAATCGAATCTACTTTGGAGCGCCGTCTCGGGAGGCCGGTGGATCGCCGGCTGGCCAACCTGGGACGCCTTCTCTGGTTCGATACCCTGACCGGCCTGAACGATGACAACACCTGCGCCGGCTGCCACTCGCCAACCAACGGTTTCGGGGACACCCAGTCGATCGCGATCGGGATCGAGAACAACGGGGTCGTCGGGCCGGACCGCACGGGGCCGCGAAACCAGAGGCGGGCCCCGTCGGCTATGAACACGGCCTTCTATCCGAACCTCATGTGGAACTCCCGCTTCGCCTCGCTCTCCGGCGATCCGTTCGACAACCGGGCGGGGTTCGTATTCCCGGAGCCGGAAGGGACGTCCCTCTCGTACCTGCCGCACCTCCTCGACGCCCAGGCCTTCATTCCTCCGACCGAGCGGAACGAGGTCGCCGGGTTCACGTTCGTGGGCGGCAATCACGAGATGCGGGAGGAAGTGCTGAAGCGGCTCAACGCCACGCCGGCGTACCGCGACCTCTTCGCGGCGTCGTTCGCGGACGTCAAGTCGGGCGCTCCGATCACGTTCGACCACTTCGGAAGGGCGCTGGCCGAATTCGAGTTCACGCTCACCCGGGCGAACGCGCCGCTGGATCGCTACGCGCGTGGCGATCTTTCCTCCATGACGCAGGGACAGAAGCGCGGCGCGCTCCTCTTCTTCGGGAAGGCCGGATGCGTGAGGTGCCACGCGGTGGCGGGGAAGTCGAACGAGATGTTCAGCGACTTCCAGCAGCACTCGATCGGCATGCCCCAAGTCTGTCCGGACATCACCAACGCGACGTTCGACGGTCCGAAAGCCGACGAGGACTTCGGACTGGAGCAGGTCACGGGACGAGCCGAGGACCGGTACAAGTTCCGGACGTCGCCGCTTCGCAATCTCGCCGTGCAGGCAGCCTACGGACACAACGGCGCCTTCACGACCATCGAGGCGGTCGTTCGGCATCACCTCGACCCGCATACGTCCAGCCGGGAGTACTCGCCCTCGGGGCTCGACGCCGACCTGCGCGGCGCGACGGGGCCGGCCGAGCCTGTGCTGAACGTCGTGGATCCACTCTTGAAGTCGCCGGCGCATCTCACGGACCAGGAGATCGGCTGGCTGGTCGAGTTCCTGCGAGACGGCCTCCTGGACCCGCGGGCGCGCTACGAGACCCTCAAGCACCTCATTCCGCGGCAAGTGCCGAGCGGCCGCGCCACGCTCACGTTCGAGGATCCCTCGCCCAAGCCGAAGCGGGCCGTCGTCGCGATGGCGTCGCACGACGCACCCCGCGTGCTCGATCTGAGCCCTGCCGGCCTCGCGGCGGAAGGAGCGGTGTCCTTCCGCTTCTCGTTGACGGAGCGCCGATCCATCGAGGCGCGCGTGTACGACGCGACCGGACGGCTCGTGGCGACGCTCGAGCAGGGATCCGCCTATGAGCCCGGCTCGCACGAGCTCCGCTGGGACGGCCGGACGGCAGAGGGGAGTCGCGCCGCCCGCGGGATCTACTTCCTCGCGGTGCGCGCAGGAGAAGAGACGGCTCGCGAGCGCATTGTGAAGCTGGATTGAGCGCCGGGCTCAGCCGCCTTCGGTGGAGAGCTTCTTCCGGAACTTGAACTGGGACTTGATCGGCTCGTAGCCGAGGCCCTTGTAGAACTCGTGGGCATCCTTCCGGATCACGTTGGAGCGGACCGAGACGACCGAATAGCCGCGTTCGCGGGCCCAGACCTCCGCGGCGCCCACGAGCGCCCGCCCCACGCCCCTGCCGCGCGCGTCCTCGTGCACGACGAGCCCGCCGATCTCGAGATCGGGGTCCGACTCGAGGAGGCGGTTTCCGAACAGGTGGATCCAGCCCACGATCGCGCCGTCCGGTCCCTCCGCCACCCAGACGCGCGCATCGGGGGCGTCGCTGATGGCGCGGAAGCGCCGGAGCGTCTGCTCCGCCGTCGAGGGATAGCCGAGCTGCGTGGAGAGCGCCGTGACGCCCTCGGCGTCCAGCTCCGTCATCGGTCGCACTGGAATTGAATTCGATTTCATGGCGTAATGCGCGCCATGGTGGCCGCCCGGGGGGAAAAAGGCAAGGTGCTCTTCGGCGTCCGTGCGGTCGTGTGCTCGAGGTGGCTCGCGGCGTCTCTCCTATGCGGCCTCGCGCTCGCCGGTTGCTCCACAGACACGAGCCGGCTGGATCCCGAGCTCCTGCGCCGCTTCCAGGCCGAGGGGATCGTCCGGCGCGAAGACAACATGGTGTTCCGCTACACGGAGGGCGCCGGCACGCGCGCCTCGAGCTGGGAGGATCGCCGCGGCTCCATCGTGGTCACGCACCAGACGATCTTCATCCACAAGAACGAAAAGATCGGCCTCCAGATCACGCCACGCACCCGGAAGGTGGTGGAGGTGGAACGCCGGGGCCAGCGGATCCGGATTCGGACGGGGCAGGGCCGGGCGGCTGAAATCTGGTCGTTCGTTCCCACCGACGACCCGGAAGGGTGGGCCCGGGACCTGCGAGCCGTTCTCAAGGCCTCCGCTCCCGGGTAGACACCGCGCCACCCGGTCTGTAACACTGTTCTCATGATTCGACTGCTCCCACAGGAGACGAAGTTCTTCGATCTCTTCGAAGCGCAGGCCGCGAAGGTCCACGAGGCCGCGCGCGCGCTCGAGGACCTGGCCCGAAACTACGACCAGGTGCAGGAGAAGGCCCGGCACATCAAGGGGCTCGAGAGCCAAGCCGACCAGATCACCCACGACATCATCGACAAGCTGAACCGCACGTTCATCACGCCGTTCGACCGCGAGGACATCCACGCGCTCGCGAGCGCGCTCGACGACGTGCTCGACAACATCGAGGGAGTGTCGAGCCGGCTTGCGCTCTTCGAAATCCTTCAAGTGACGCCCGAGGTCATCCAGCTCACGTCGATCATCGAGCAGGCGTGCGCATCGATGGTGAAGGCGGTCGGCCACATGCGGGATTTCACGAAGATCAACGAGTACCTCATTCAGATCAATCATCTGGAGAACGAGGCCGACGTCATTTCGAGGAACGCCACGGCGGCCCTCTTCCGCAACGCCGCCGATTTCCACGCGCTGATCAAGTGGAAGGAGATCTACGGCCGCCTCGAGGCCACGACCGACGACTGCGAGGATGTGGCCAACATCCTGGAGGGGATCGTCGTCAAGAACACCTGACGACGCCGGCCCGGGTTGCAGGACACGTTCACCGCGTACATCATCCTCATCATCGTCCTCGCGCTCGTCTTCGATTTCCTGAACGGCTTCCACGACGCCGCCAACTCCATCGCCACCGTCGTCTCCACCCGCGTCCTGACCCCGGGCATCGCCGTGATCTGGGCGGCCTTCTTCAATTTCGTCGCCGTGTTCGTCCTCGGGACTGCGGTGGCGAAGATGGTGGGGAAGGGGATCGTTCTGCCCGAGGCCGTGAACAATCACGTGCTCGCCTCGGCGCTGACAGGCGCGATCTTCTGGAATCTCTTCACCTGGTGGCTCGGCCTTCCGACGTCGTCCTCGCACGCCTTGATCGGCGGCCTGGTCGGGGCGGCGCTCGCGTACAAGGGCCCGGGCTCGATCATCGTGCCGGGGCTCACGAAGACGGCGGTCTTCATCGTGATCGCTCCCGTCGTCGGGCTCTTGCTCGGCTTCTTCAATATGATCGCCGTCTCCTGGATCTTCCGACGCGCACATCCGGGCAAGGTGGATCACCTCTTCCGGAAGATGCAGCTCGTCTCGGCCGCGCTCTATTCGCTCGGGCACGGCGGAAACGACGCGCAGAAGACCATGGGGGTGATCGCGCTCCTCCTCTTCACGACGGGGCAGATCGATCACTTCTTCATCCCGCAATGGGTGGTGATCGTCTGCGGCATCGCGATCGGGCTCGGCACGCTCACAGGCGGGTGGCGGATCGTGCACACGCTCGGCGCGCGGGTCACGAAG
>DASTKC010000231.1:0-9210 GCA_035716085.1 Candidatus Eiseniibacteriota bacterium
CACGAGCACGCCGACCGGTACAACGCGTTCGCGACGGTCACGCCCGACCTCGCCCTCGAGCAGGCGCGCGAGGCGGAGCGCGAAATCGGCCGGGGCCGATACAAGGGTCCGCTCCACGGCATTCCCTACGGCGCGAAGGACCTCCTCGCGACCGCGGGGATCAAGACGACGTGGGGCGCCGCGCCCACGAAGGATCAGATGTTCGACGAGGACGCCACCGTGATCCGGAAATTGCGCGAGGCCGGCGCCGTCCTCCTCGGAAAGCTCTCGATGGTGGAGTTCGCGGGGTGCCTCGGCTACCGGGAGGCGGGCGCGTCGCTCCAGGGCCCGGGCCGAAACCCGTGGGATCGGGAGCGGTGGACCGGCGGATCCTCGTCGGGCACGGGCGCCTCGGTCTCGGCGGGCTTCGTGGCGTTCGGGATCGGCACCGAGACGTGGGGATCGATCCTCTGCCCGTCCGCCTTCTGCGGGGTCACGGGGCTCCGTCCCACCTACGGGCGCGTGAGCCGCGCCGGAGGCATGGTGGGCTCGTACACGCTCGACAAGATCGGACCCATGGCCCGGAGCGCGGCCGATTGCCGGCTCATTCTCCGCGCGATCGCCGGTTCCGATCCCAGGGATCTCACGTCGTCCGACGAGCCCGTCGAGATCGATCGCCGGCGTCCCAACTTCGGCCGGCTCCGCGCGGCGCTCATCCCGAGCGACTTCGCGAAGACTCCCGGGGCGGAGCGGGAGGTGGGCGCGCGCTTCGACGGTGCGGTGGAGGACCTGCGTCGTCTGGGGCTCAAGATCGAAACCGCGGCGCTCCCCGAGATCCCGGCGAGCGAGCTGACCACGACGATTCTCTACGCGGAGGCGATCTCGGCGTTCGAGCCGTTCTTCGAGGATGGCTCGGTCCGGAAGCTCCACGATCCGTACGCCCCCTACCAGCGCGAGGTGACGGCGGCCCTCACCGGAGCGGACTACATCAAGGCGAGCCGCATGCGCACGGTGCTGCAAGAGCGCATGGCCGAATTCTTCAGCACGTACGACGTGATCGTCGCGACGAACTTCCTGTCTGTCGCGCCCTCGATCCACGAGGACTTCACGAAAACGCTCCCCTACCCGGATCCGGTCGGCGCGGTGGGCAACGGCTGCGGACTCCCCGCCATCGCCCTTCCGATGGGGCCGGGCAAGGACGGCCTGCCGACGAGCTTCCAGATCATGGGATCTCCGTTCGAGGAGGGGCTGCTGCTCGATTTGGGTGAGGCGTACCAGGGAGCGACGCGCCATCACCTGGCCCGTCCGCCGGTCGCCTAGAGTTGCGTGCTATGCTCGGTGGATGTCGCGCGCCGCGCGACGGCCCGGCACGCGGGCTCGGTCCCGGCGCGCCGGAGGTCGAACATGGCACGAAGCCACCGTCAATCCATGCTCATGAAGCGCCGCAAGCGAGCGAAGTCGCTCGAGCGGCTGCGGAAGGCGTATGGGAATACGCGACGCGAGGAGCGGGCTCGCGTCGTTGAGAAGCTCGGGAAGATCGCTCCCTGGTTGAAAGAAGACTATCTGCAGGCAAGGGCGGCGCAGGCGCCGCCCCGCACACCACACCCGTAGTTTCGCGCGCGGGGCCGCCGTCAATCGAAGTCGCGGTGGCCCCGCATGTGCTCGACCATCTTGAGCATGGCGCGCTGGATCATCATCCGCGCCGCGTTCCCAGACGCCAGATCGACTTCCTCCGCGATCTCCTCGTACTTGAATCCGTACTCGAACCGCAAGATGACCGCCTGCCGCTGACGCTCGTCGAGGATCTTGAGCGCGGCCTCGAACGCTTCCCTTTGGTCCATGGCCACCGCCCGCTCGTGGGGCGTCGGCTCGTCCGTCGCAATGTTCGTCGGCATTTCCTCCCGCTCCGGCTCGCGCACGCGCGAGAGCGAGATGATGAGATTCCGCGTCACGGTGCGCAGGTAATCCATCAGGGCCCCCTCGCGCCTGTACTCGAAATCCAGGAGCTTCGGATCGACCTGCTCGATCACGCGCATGACGATGTCGTCCACGTCGTGGAGAGCGCGCACGCGGTGCGGAATGTAGTGACCGCGCACGAGACGGCCGAGGGGCTTGAAATAGCGGTTCCAGAGCTTCGTCCGCGCGGCTTGGTTGCCGTCACGGATCTGAGCGAGCAGGAAGATCGTGGTCCGGAGCTTGGGTTCGGACCCGTCGTCGTCGCCAGCTAGGGCGGTACCGTCTCCCAGGGTGCCTCCCCTATCGGCTCCCGAAGACGTGCAGCCGATGGAGCTCGGCCGCGGAGGGCTGGCGTGAGGATAGCGGTGTGCGCGCGGCTGTCAAGGCACCGCTCGGTGCCAACAGAACGCCCCGCCGCGAGGAGCGGCGGGGCGCAGAACGTACCGATGGAGTGGAGCGGCCGCCTACTTGAGATGCTTCGAGACGAGCTTCGTCATCTCGAACATGCTGACCTGGCGCTTGCCGCCGAACACGGCGCGAAGCTTGTCGTCCGCATTGATCATCGTGCGCTTGGTCTTGTCCTGAAGCTTGTTCTTCTTGATGTACGCCCAAAGCTTCTTCGTGACCTCCGTACGCGGAATCGCCTTCGCGCCGACAACCTCGGAGAGGGGGCCGGTCGGCGTCAGCGGCTTCATGAACGCTGCGTTCGGCTTGCGCTTGGTGCGAGCGGCAGTCTTCTTCTTCGTCGCGGGCTTGCTGGCGCGCTTCTTAGCTGGCATGCACCTCTCCTTTCGTGTGCGTTCGCCGATCCGAAACCTTGTCGGCGCCGGGTGGATAACTACCACTCTCCCGGGGAGAGAGCAAGAGGTACAAGGGAAATCGGAGGTTCCGGAGAGGAAAAATATGGAGCGGAAGACGGGATTTGAACCCGCGACAACCACCTTGGCAAGGTGGGGCTCTACCGGGCTGAGCTACTTCCGCTCGAAGACGTTCTTATGTTCGGCGAAGCGGAGGGGATTCTAAACCGCCCTTGGACGGGGCGTCAAGCGACCCCCGCCCCTAGGCGGGAGGCTCCCAACCGGGACCTTGGCCAGGCGCTTCCGCCTCGGCGCCCTCGCCCCGTTCCACCGCTTCCAGCCAGCGTCCGAATCCGCTCCCCATGCGCTTCGCGCCATTCGCCGCCCGATAGAGCTGGACGTACTTCCGGGCCGAGCGCTCCCAGGAGAAGTCCTGGGACATCCCGTTGCGCCGCGCCCGCGCCATGGAGACCGGATCCTGGTAGAGCGCGAGTGCGCGGTCGACGGCGTCGAGGAGCGCCTGCGGCGTATAGGGGCGAAAGAGGATCCCCGTCCCCTGGGCGAGATCCACCGGGCCGAACGGCGTGACCGTATCGGCAAGGCCCCCCGTCTCGCGCACGATCGGGACCGTGCCGTAGCGCATGCTCATCATCTGGTTGAGCCCGCACGGCTCGTACCGTGAGGGCATGAGGAAGAAGTCGGCGCCCGCTTCGATGCGATGCGCGAGCGGATCGTTGAACTCCGCGCGGAACGCGACCTGCCGCGGCTTCCGGCGAGACCACTCGCGGAACAGAGTCTCGAAGCGCGCGCTTCCCCTTCCGAGAACCGCCCACGCCGCGGGGCGCTCGAAGAGCCGCTCGGCCGCTTGCTCCACGAGATCGAACCCCTTCTGCTCCACGAGCCGCGCGATGATGCCGACGAGCGGCGCACCGTCACCGGGCTCGAGACCGAGCTCCTCGAGGAGGGCAGCCTTGCAGACGCCCTTCCCATCCAGCGACTCGGCGTCGTAGCGCGCCGCGATGGCGCGGTCGGTTCTCGGATTCCACTCCTTCACGTCGATGCCGTTCAGGATCCCGGTCAGGTCGGCGTGCCGCGCGTTCAGCACGCCCTGGAGCCCGAAGCCGAATTCCTCCGACGACTGGATCTCCTCGGCATACCGCTCGCTCACCGTCGTGAGCCGGTCCGCGAACTGGATCCCCGCCTTGAGCACGTTCATCTTTCCCCAGAACTCGAACGGCGAGAGCGGATAGAAGAAGCGCTCCGGAAAACCCGCGATCGCCATGGCTTCGGGGGCGTACACGCCCTGGTAGCCGAGGTTGTGGATGGAGAGGACCGTCGCGGTCATCTGGAAGAACGGATCGTTCGCGTAGAGCGTCTTCATGTAGGCGGTCACGAGCGCCGTCTGGTGGTCGTTCGCGTGGATCACGTCCGGTACGTACGCCGTCGCGCGCATCGCCTCGAGCGAGCCGCGGGAGAGGAACGTGAACCGGGCCGCGTTGTCCGCGAACTCTTCGCTGGTCGAGGGATCGCCGTAGATCCCGTGGCGCCCGAAGTAGGTCTCGTTCGCGAGGAAGAAGTGGTGGAGATGCGTGGGGTAGGGCCCGTTCCGGAGCTTGTAGACGAGCCCCGGCTGATCCTCGCCCGAGACCGGTACGTCGATCTTCGCCACGAGCTCGAGATCGCTTCCCGGAGGGAGCTCGAGATCCGCGTAGCGTGGTAGGAAGACCGCGACCGAGCAGCCGAGATCGGCGACGGCCCGGCTCAAGGCGCCCGCGACGTCCCCGAGCCCGCCCACCTTCGCGAACGGCGTGCACTCGGGGGCGAGGATCGCCGCGCGGAATCGCTGGGCCATCAAGCGCGAAGTCCTCGCAGGTAGTCCGCCGCCTCTTCAGGAGCCGTGGGGTTGATGTGGAACCCGCTCCCCCACTCGAAGCCGGCCGCCGGCGTCCGCTTCGGCATGATCTCGAGATGCCAGTGGTAGGAGTCGCGCTCCGCCGTGGTCCAGGGCGCGGTATGGAGCACGAAGTTGTAATGGGGGTGATCGAGCGCGCGCCGGATGCGCCCCAGGGTCTCCTTCAGGATGGACGCGAACGCCTGGAGATCCTGGGGGTCCGCGTCCTCGTAGCCCGCCCGGTGCCGTCGCGGGAGGATCCACGTCTCGAACGGGAAGCGCGGCGCGTAGGGCTCGATGGCGAGAAAGCGCTCCGTCTCGAGCACGACGCGCCGCCCGTCCTTCCGCTCGTGGTCGATCATGTCGCAGAACACGCAGCGCTCCTTGGCCTCCCAGTGCGCGCGGCTCCCCTCGAGCTCTTCCATGACGACGCGCGGCACGATCGGGGTCGCGATGAGCTGCGAGTGTCCGTGCTCGAGCGACGCGCCCGCTTTCCGGCCCGCGTTCTTGAAGACGAGGACGTACTGCAGCCGGGTGTCCTTCTTGAGATCGAGGATCCGCTCCTTGTAGGCCTCGAGGACGCGCTCGATCTGCTCGACCGGGAGCTCGCTCAGGTCCTTCTCGTGCTCGGGTGATTCCACGATCACCTCGTGCGCGCCGACGCCGCTCATCCGGTCGTAGAGCCCTTCCCCGCGCCGCTCGAGCGTCTCTTCGACACGGAGCGCCGGGAACTTGTTCGGGAAGACGCGCGTCGTCCATCCGGGCTCGTTCGGCGCACCGTGGTCGCGGAAGGCCAGGATCTCGGGAGGCGTGTGCCCCTCGTGGCCGGGACAGAAGGGGCAGCTCTCGCGGCCACCGTTCGATGGGGGCGGATCGGTCTCCTGGAAGTCGGACGGGCGGAGGCGGCGTTCAGAGGAGAGGATGATCCAGCGGCCGACGACGGGGTCCTTGCGAAGCTCGCGCATGAGCGGTGCAGTCTATCAGCTTCCACCCTTGTCGAGCACGCGGAACGCGCCCGAATAGCCGCTCTGAACGGCGCGCTCCTTGAGCGCCTGCGCGTCCTCCTCGCGCACGAAGCTTCCAAGCCGGACCTTCACGAGATCGCCATCCTTCGCGAGGACGTATGGCGCGCCGAGTTTTTGCGCCGCCTCCCGCGCGACGCGCTCGGCCTGCGCGCGATCGGGGCTCGCGAAGACTTGCACGCGCCAGACGGCGGTCGATGGGGCTGAGGCCTCTGGCGCTGTGCCCGAGGGCGGGACGCTCGAGGTGCTCGGCGGCGGCTCGGCCTGCAGTGACGTGGTGGGGGAAGGCGCCGCGCTCGTCCGCGCGGGGGCGACTGGGAGGGGCTTGGCGTCCGGATTGAGCGGGCGCTCTTCGATCGGCGCCGCACCCGCCCCCGGCACAGGGTCCGGGATCGAGGCCAGCTCGTCGGGCGTGATCACCTCGCTCGCCTCCAGGCGCGGGGCGGGCGCCGGAGCCTCCGCCTGGGGTTGCGCCTCGGGCGCCGGGGCGGGGGCGCTGGCCTGCGGAGGGGCTGGCGAAGGCGCCGGCTGCGGCGCCGGAGCATGGGAGCACCCCAGGAGCGCCATCAGAGCGAATGCGGCGGCCCTAGAGAAGCGCGGAGCCATCGTCCTCCCTCCGGAGCCGCTCCACGAGCGCACGCACGTCCTGCGCCCGCTCTCTCGGGCAGACCAGGGTGACGTCTCCCGTCCGGACGATGACGAGATCCCGCACGCCCAGGGCGGCGACGATCCCATCTTCGGCGAACACCACGCTCCCGGTCACGTCCTCGAGGAGGGCACGGCCTCGCACGGCATTCCCGGCGGCGTCCCGGGCATCGCCGCCCAGGGCGGCCCAGGAGCCGAGGTCGTCCCACCCGAAACGCGCCGGCAGGACGAGCGCGTTCCGGGTGCGCTCCATGACGGCGTAGTCGATCGAGATCGAGGGGACGGCGGCGTAGTAGCGCTCGAGGGCCCGCTCCGCGCCGGGCTCGCCCGGCCGAGGCATGCCCTCGAGGGCGGAGGCGATCTCGGGCGCGTGCGCGCGGATCTCCTTCAGCATGACCTCCGGCGTGAAGACGAACATCCCCGCGTTCCAGAGGTGCCCGCTCGCGACGTAGCGCGCGGCCGTCTCCCGATCGGGCTTCTCGCGGAAGGCCGCCACGCGCCGCGCGCGCGATCCCTTGGCGACGGGCTCCCCCATCTCGATGTAGCCGTAACCGGTCTCCGGACGGGACGCCGGAATGCCGATGACGACGATCGCGCTCCGCTCGAGCGCGGTCTGCGCCGCCTCCTCGAGATCGTTCCGGAACGCGTCCGCCGGCTCGATCCGGTGGTCCGAGGGGAGCACCACGGCCACGGCATCGGCCCCCGACCCATGCAGCCACCACGATGCGAGCGCGATCGCCGGAGCCGTGTTCTTCCCCGTGGGCTCGCCCACGACCTGGAGCTCCGGCACATCCGGCACCGCGGCGCGCACCGCGGGCGCGAGGTCGCGAGCGGTCAGGATCCACGCCGAGGACGCGGGCGCGAGCGGGTCGAGGCGCGCGAGCGTGTCCGCGAGCATCGATCGCTCGGAGAGGAGCGGCAGGAGCTGCTTCGGCCGCGCGCGCCGCGAGAGGGGCCAGAACCGCTCGCCGCGGCCGCCGGCCAGGATCACGGGATAGAGCCGCATCGACGTCGGTTCCTCCTAGTACGCGCCGCGCGCCGAGAGCACCGCGGGGATCGTCAGCACGAGGATCTTGAGATCGAGCGCAAGCGAGTGTCGCTCCACGTACTCGATGTCGAGCCGCATCCACTCGTCGAACGAGAGATCGCTCCGCCCCCGGATCTGCCACAGGCACGTGAGCCCGGGCCTCACGGAAAGGCGCCGGAGCATCCACGGCTCGTACCGCTCCACCTCTTCGGGGAACGGCGGCCGCGGGCCCACCAGGCTCATGTCCCCCACGAGCACGTGCCAGAGCTGCGGCAGCTCGTCGAGGCTCGCCTTGCGGATGATCTTCCCCACGCGCGTGACGCGCGGATCGTTATGGAGCTTGAACGCGGGTCCCTCCGCCTGATTCAGGTGGAGGAGAAGACCGCGGAGCTCCTCCGCTCCGATCTGCATGGAGCGGAGCTTGAGAAACGTGAACTTCCGCCCTCCGCGCCCCACGCGGATGGCGCGATGGAACACGGGACCGGGCGAGTCGAGCTTGATCGCGACCGCGGCGACGAGGATGACCGGCAGAGCGAGCGGAGCGAGAAGCAGGGTCAGCGCGACGTCGAGTACCCGCTTTCCGCCGCGACGGTACAGGCTCACGGGGCGCACTGTAGCATAGGAACGGGGCCCCGGCAGCGCTCGCCGGGGCCCCGTGGTCTCGTGGCGGGTGGAGCTACTTGAGAATGGTGATCGCCTTGCGCTCCTCGTCGGCACCGGCCCGGATGCGAACGTAGTAGACGCCGGAGCTGAGCCTCCCACCGCTCGCGTCGATGCCGTCAATTCGCACGTCGTGGTATCCCGCCACGGCGTCACTCTCGTCCTTGAGCGTCCGAACGAGCCTTCCCCGCACATCGAATCCCGAACATATTCGTGAATCCACTGTAGGAAACGGTCCCTCCGCCTGCCGCGAGATTGATCACGTACGAGATGAGCGTCATCGGCGCGCTGGGGTCCTGCGGACACGTGACCAGAGAGCCGTCACGGTTATGGTCGGTCACCACCCACAGGTCCACCATCGTCGGAGTGCCGTTCGGCGCCAGCCGATCGCCGGAATCGTGTACGCCGTTGCCGTTGGAATCGAGGTACATGTACTGCGCTCTTGCGGGTGACGCCTGAACCGCGAGTGCTGTGATGAAAAGCAAAGCTGTGACTGCCCGGTTCAAGAACATGGCGTCCCCCTGAGAACGACCATCCATGGGTGAGTGACCCGGGGCATGCCCGAGTTCTCATCCGTTTCGAGACCTGCGTGGACTACTTGAGTATCGTGATCGCCTTGCGCTCCTCCGCGGTGCCGGCCCGGATGCGAAGGTAGTAGATGCCTGAGCTGAGCCTAGCTCCGCTGGCGTCTGTGCCGTCGATCCTCACGTCGTGATATCCCGCCGCGGCATCGCTCTCATCCTGCAGCGTTCGCAGAAGCCGCCCATGCACGTCGAAGAGCTGGACGTTCACGGGACCACGCTCCTGCGTCGTGAACGTGAGAACGGCGGAAGGGTTGAGGGGGTTGGGGGTGATGCTGGCCGCGATTGCCCCACCTCCGCCCTTGACGCTGACCGTGAGCGTGGCCGCACAGATGGGCCCCCCAGAGAGAAGATTCCCGGTCAGTGTCACCTGGATCTGCTGCGTGCCGGTGACGTTCGAGAAGAGCTGGCGAAGGTCGTCCTTCCGGAAGCAGGCGGTGATCTCCGAAAGGCCATCGCCGTCGCGGTCGCCCCCGACGGAGGTCTTGTCCGAGAGCGCGCGGATTTCCTGGACGGATCCCGTGCCTGCCGATCGGAGGACGATGCTCGAGAGATCGATGTCGGTGACGTCGTAGTCCTGAGCCTCGATTTGGGCGCACCAGGCCGGCTTTCCCGACTGGAGGTTGATCTGCTTGTTGCCTCCGGCCACGAA
>DASTKC010000232.1:0-12136 GCA_035716085.1 Candidatus Eiseniibacteriota bacterium
CATCATCAGCCTGGCCTGGCTGGCCGACTCGCAGAGAGCGGGGAGGCCCGCCGTTCTAGCCTCCGCATCGTTCGGCTTGACCTCGCTGGGGCTCGTGCTGTCGGGCGCTCGGGGAGCGTGGTTGGGACTGTGCCTCGGCGCCGCCGCGATGGTCCTCGTTCAAAGAGATCCGTCGGCCATGCGGCGTGCGGTTCGCCTCGGTGCCGCGCTCTTGGCCTTGGCCGCGATCACACTGCTCTCGGGTGTTGGGGGCTTCCTGTACGAGCGAATCGCGGGCTCTGCTTCACATCCGGCGTCCTGGGCGCAGCGATACGACGCCTTGCTGGCCGTGGCGAGCTGGGGGCGTCGGATTCCTCTGATCGGACTGGGCTTCGGGGGTGCGACGGAGCTGACCGCGAGAATGGGAATGCTGCTCCCCAATCTCGAGAACGAGTACCTCCGATTCCTCTTGGCGGCAGGCGTGGCCGGTCCCTTGGTCCTTCTCGTGACGGGTGTCCGACGGATCCGGTCGGCGATCCGCCTTCCCAGCGGGCCAGTGCGCACGGCAGGCATTGGATGCCTGACGGCCCTCTTCGTGAACATGGGCACGTACAACCTGTTCTCCTGGTCGATCGCCCCGTCGCTCTTCATGGCGCTCGCCGTGGTCACCCTGAGGAGCGTTCGCGAGCCAGCTCCCGATGGCTTTGCGGTGGCCCATCGAATGGCGGTTCGGCCGGCATGAAGCCGCTCCGAGTGTGCCTCGTCCTTTGGTCGGGCGGGATTGGAGGGGCCGAGACCTGGATGCTTGCGCTCGCTCGAAGCCTGAGGCGGCGCGGTGTCGATGCCGGTGTTCTCTTCATCGGCTCACCGGAACCGCTCGCGAGTCAGCTCGACACGGTTCCGTGGAGCACGCTGGGACTGGAGCGCGGAGCACAGGTAATCCTGAAGCCGCGGACTTTCGCGTCGCTCGTCGACCGAATCGGGCCCGATGCAGCTCTCTTGCCGGCCACCGGCTACCTCGCCCGCATGCTCCGCATCGGAGGCTATCGCGGCCGGATCGCCGCCATCGAGCACGGAAGCGCCCTGCAGCTCGGGCACCAGATATGGTGGCGCCGATGGGTACGAAGCATCGACATGCTGAGCGGGCGAGGCGTCTCGGACGTGCTCATCGCGCCGAGCGACTTCATGCTTCATCGATTGCGCCGCCTGTCGCGCGCCACCAGGTACGCGCGGATCTATCCCGGTATTAGGCTCGATCGCTTCACTCCGGGGAGCGGAGCGGCCGGCACGTCGCGGGACATCACGATCGGCTGCGCCGCCCGGTTGATCGACGGCAAGGGTGTGGACGTCCTCCTGAAGGCGGTGGCTCGGTTGGGCGTTGCTACCCCGGTGGCTCTGCAGATCGCAGGGGATGGGCCGATGAAGCGCGAGCTGATCCAGCTTGCCCGTGATCTGGGATTGGAGCGAGTCACGCGGTTCTTGGGAAGCGTCCCGGACATGCCCGCTTTCTGGAGGTCCTGCGATGTCGCGGTCGTGCCCTCCAGCACGTGGGTCGAGTCGTTCGGAATGGTTGCCGCCGAAGCGATGGCATGCGGGATGCCCGTGCTCGCCTCACGGCAAGGGGGACTTCCCGAGCTCGTCCTGGACGGATCGACGGGCTACCTGTTCGAACCTGGGGATCACGAGCAGCTGGCGGATCTCCTGGCACGGTACGCCAAAGATCCGGCGCTACGCGGCGCTCATGGCCACGCGGCAATGGAGCATTCGCGGGCACGATTCGACATCTCGAGAAGCGCGCGTGAGCTCGAGGAGCTCCTCCGGCCCGAGATCATCCATGCGAACTGAATCCACGCCCAAGTCGGGCCGTATCGTCCTCGTCGCTCCGACCGACTACCGACGATTCGCCTTTGGGGGGACGCTGTCCTACATCCAGGAATTCCTGGCGGGCCTCGAGAAGGACGTCGCGAAGCAGGTATCGCTGATCGGAGTGGAGCCCGCGGACTCTACCGGCCATGACCCTGTCCGGGAGATCCGGGGGCGCAGCTTTCCGTTCCTGTCCGTGTGCCGGGTGGGCGACGAGAGGATTCCGCTTCGGTTGAGGTTCGCGGCAGGACTACTGGCGCATCGGAAGATGATTCATTCCCTCGACGCGAGGCTTTTCTACGCCCACAGCGCGGAGAGTGCGCTGGCATTGAGCTTCGTGTCTCGGAAGACGCCCATCGTCCTGCACTGTCACGGCACGACGAATACGATCGAGCGATCGAGATTCTGGTACGGACGCCTGGCGCCCATTCGGCATGCGTACGAGGACTGGATCTTGAGGCCCGCGATGAGCCGGTCCTCGAAGGTCGTCGTCACGGCCGACTCCGTCGAGTACGAACGGTTCGTGAATCGACACGAGGATCGCCTAGAGGGGCGGGCCAGCCGGGTTGGAGGAGTCGTCGACATCGGCTTGTTCTCTCCGGACAACGGCGCATCCAGGGACCGAAGCTTTCTAGCGCTGATCGCGGTGGGGAGGGTGGAGCGTCCCAAAGGGTACGACCTCCTCCTCGACGCGGTTCATCGCCTGAGACTGGAGGGCGTGGGTGTCAGGCTGACCATCGTCGGCGAAGGCTCCGACCAACCGAGATTGATGAAGAAAGTCGAGGATCTAGACCTGGGAGGCCATGTGGAGTTCACCGGCTACATGAACCGACTTCAACTGGCGGACGCCATGAGGAGATCGGATCTCTATGTGAGCGGAAGCGAGCAGGAAGGGTTTTCGCTCGCCCTGCTCGAAGCCCTCGCCAGCGGGCTCCCGGTGGTGGCGACGGATGTGGGCGGTGTCGCCGAGGTCGTTCAGGACGGAACGACCGGATATCGCTGCACGTCGCGCGATCCCGTGGAATTCGCTCGGCTCGTGAAACTCGCGGTTTCCCGGATGGAGAGCATGCGAGCGGCATGCTGTTCCGCGGCCGCTGCCTACGGTTCCGACTCGATCGCGGCCCGAATCTACGCGGAGCTCCAGCATGCGTGAGCCGGTGCGAGTCCGAACCATTGGCCTGGATCAGTCCGGCGGCCGCGTCCTGGTCGAGTCGGTTCCGGAGCCACGCGCCGGACGAGGAACGATCTTGGTCCGGGTCTCCCGATCCGTGATCTCGTCCGGAACCGAGCGGTCCAAGCTCGAACTTGCCGGAGCTTCGACTCTCGAGAAAGCACGACGTCGCCCCGACCAGGTGGCGAAGGTCCTTGACTCCGTTCGCACCGAAGGCCTTGTCGCAACCTACAAGAAAGTCACCGAGCGTCTCGCGACGCCGCAGCCCCTCGGGTACTCGCTTGCCGGAACGATCATCGACGTCGGTGAAGACTGGGACGGCCTCCACGTGGGTATGGCCGTCGCCTGCGGCGGTGCGAGCGCGAGCCACGCCGAGGTCGTGTCGGTGCCGAAAAACCTCGTCGTACCCATCCCCCATGGCGTTCCCATGCACGACGCTTGCTACGCCACGCTCGCATCGATCCCGCTCCACGCGATCCGCCTGGGGGAGGTTGCGATCGGGGATCGGGTCCTCGTGATCGGGCTCGGCCTGATGGGACAGCTCGCGGCGCGCCTCTGCGCCGGGGCGGGGGCGCGCGTGTTCGGGGTCGATCCCGATCGCAGCCGCGCCGATCTGGCGCTTCATTGGTGCGCGGAGCAGGTCGACACGAGGCTGGATCGCTCGACCGCGCTCCAGATCCTCGACTGGAGCCGGGGCCGTGGAGCCGACGTGGTCCTCATCACCGCCGGAGGAGCGGACAGCCGGCCCCTCGGTCTTGCAGGCGAAGCGGCGCGCGATCGCGCGAAGGTCGTGGTCGTGGGCGCGGTCGGTCTCGATGTTCCAAGGGAGAGCTTCTACGAGAAAGAGCTGCGGCTCGTGGTCTCGCGGTCCTACGGGCCGGGTCGATACGACCCCGAGTTCGAGGAGAAGGGATACGCCTATCCCCCCGGATACGTCCCCTGGACGGAACGACGGAACATGGAGGAGATCCTCGATCTCCTCCAGTGCGGGCGGCTCCCACTCGATGGACTTCGGGGCGCCACGATTCCGTTCGAGCGCGCTCCCGAGGCGTACGACCTCCTGCGCTCTGACTCGCCTCCGATCTCGATCGTGCTCGACTACGGGTCGGCGAAGCCGCACGCGGTGCCTGGTACGTCGAGCCACGCGTCGCAGGCGCACGCACCACACACGGAACCGTCCACGCATCTGCCACGATCCCTCCGGGTCTCGTTCATCGGCATGGGGAACTTCGCGTCCTCCTATCTGCTCCCCGCGGCGAAGCAGACCGCGGAATCGCTCGAGCATGTCGTCACTCAGACTCCGCTCAAGGCCGAGCACGCGCGGAAGCGCGGGGGCTTTCGCTCCGCCTCCACCGACGGTCTCGCCGCGATCGAGGACCCGAACACCGACGTCGTATTCGTCGCGACCCGTCACGACACGCACGCGCGCTGGGTCGAGGCGGCGCTCCGCGCCCACAAGGCCGTCTTCGTCGAGAAGCCGCTCGCGCTCACGGCCCGCGACTACGAGCGGATCGCGACGCTCCAGAGGGCGACCCAGGGGCGGCTCATGGTGGGCTTCAACCGGCGTTTCGCGCCCGCGACGATGTGGGCGCTCGACGCGCTGGGATCGAACCGCACGGGGCTCCGCATCACCTACCGGATCAATGCGGGAGCCCTTCCGCCGCACCACTGGCTCCTCGATCCCGACACGGGCGGCGGTCGTCTCATCGGCGAAGGCTGCCACTTCGTCGACTACGCCTGCTTCCTCGCGGACGCATCCCCGGTCTCGATCGACGCGCGAGCGCTGGACGCCGCCGGCGAGAGCTTCCACATCGAGATCGCGTTTTCGAACGGGGCGTCCTGCGGGATCGACTATCTCTCCCGCGGCGATGCGTCGCTCGCGAAGGAGCGGATCGAGATCCACCGCTCCGGCCTCTCGATCGTGATCGACGACTTCCGCACTGCGTCTCTGCATCGGGGAGGGAAGCGCGCTGCCATGAAGCGGTGGAAGGGGCGCGACAAAGGCCACCAGGCGGAAGTGCGCGCCTTCCTCGAGGCGGTGGTATCGGGCGCTCCGACCCCCATTCCCGAGGAGGAGTCCCTCCGATCCACGGCGCTCACCCTGGCTGCCGCGATGTCGCTCCGAGAGGGCAGGGCCATCCATCGCGACGAGTGGCCTCGATGACTCGAGCTAAGGCGAGCACGATCATCCCGCTCGACATCGCCCACGCCCTCCTGGCGCGCACGCGGGCACGAGGCTGGGCCGGCGCGGATCCGTACGACGGTCTCGAGGGGCCGATCGGAGCGCTCGTGAGGCCGCTCGGACCGCTTCCCCGGTTCGCGCTCAGTCAATCCGTCCTCCGCTCACCCCTCGCCCGCGCCGCGGCGATGCCGCGCGCGACGGTGAATCCCAAGGCCCTCGGCTTGTTCCTCGGAGCCGTGGCACGCCTTCCGGCGGGCAGCGCCGGCTCGAGGATCGGGTCCGAGCTCGAGGAGGCGATCGCGTCGCGCGCGACCCCGCACCGGGACGCCCTCGGGTGGGGGTATCCGTTCGGCTGGCAATCGCGGCACTTCTGGGCCCCGCCGCACCTTCCGAACGCGGTGGTCACGAGCACGGTCGCATGGCATCTCTTCGAGTACTCCGACCGCCACGAATCGAACCGAGCGCAGTCGATGGCTTTGGCCGGCGCGCGCTTCCTTTCATCGGCGCTCGCCAGGAGCAAGGCCGAGGGGGGCGAAGCGATCGCCTACACACAGAAGGACCGGACTCAGGTGATCAATGTGTCCGCGCTCGCCGCGCGCGTTCTGGCTCGCGCGGCGGCCGTGGAGGAATCGCCGCGATTCCGCGAGAACGCCTCACGCCTCGTGGGCTTCGTGCTCGCCCAGCAGCGCGAGGACGGCTCCTGGCCGTACGCCACGGATCCCCGCGGCCAGTGGGAGGATTCCTTCCACACGGGCTACATCCTCGAATCGCTCATCGCGGTCCAGGCGTACGGCATCGACGTGCCGCACGCGGCGCTCCGTGCTGGCTTCGAAGCCTATGGGCGCTTCTTCGGATCGGACGGGGAAGCCCGGCTCCTTCCGCGCGCCGACTCCGTGCTCGACGCGCACGCCGCGGCCCAGGGGATCCTTACCTATGCCGCACTCGCCGGCTGGAACGAAGGACCGCGATCGCTCAGGGATACGGCGGCCGGACGCTCGCTCCTCATCGCCCTGTGGTCGGTCGAGCAGCTTTGGCTGTCGGAGCGGGGCCACTTCGCCTATCGTGTGCGGCGGGGGCGCAGGGACGAGCGCGAATTCACGCGGTGGGTCACCGCCTGGATGTGCCTCGCCATGACGGTCGCGGCGGAGCTGACGGCGCACGCAAGCGCGACGCCCCCTTTGACAACACAAGCTTCGGAGGTCGCCTGAGAGTCTGGATCGACGTCGACAACGCCCCGCACGTCCAGTTCTTCAGGCCGGTCATCCGCCGACTCCACGAGCTCGGCGCGGACGTGCAGGTGACGGCCCGCGACCGCACCTACGTTCCGCAGCTCCTCCATTCCTTCGGCATCCGGCACACCGTCATCGGTCACGGCCGCCCGGAAAGCCCGATCGCGAAGGCGCGGGCCCTCGCCGCGCGCACGGCGCTGCTCATGCGCTACGCGGCCGGGAAGAAATTCGACGTCGCCGTGGGGCACGGCTCGCGCGCGCTCGCGCCGGCCGCGAGGCTCTCCGGCGTGAAGAACCTCACGATGTTCGACTACGAGCACGTCTCCACCTGGATCTTCCGCACGTTCTGCGACCGCATTCTGGTTCCGCGCGCGACCCTGAGCAGCATGACCCGGCTCGAGCCCGCAGGCCGGTGGGTTCCATTCGACGGTTTCAAGGAGGAGGTCTACCTCGCGGAGTACGTGGTGGACCCGAGCATCCGCGTCCGTCTGGGGGTGAAGCCTGAGGACATCCTCGTGGCGCTCCGTCCTCCCGCGACGACCGCCCACTACCACGACCCGAAGAGCGAGGGGATGCTCCGCGCGATCACCGCGCGGCTCGGATCGTCCACCAATGTTCGCACCGTCTGGCTCAGGCGGGATCTGGCGGATCCGATCCCGAATCTGGAGTGGGTCCCGAGCTTCATCGTGCCGCGACGGCCGCTCGACGGGCCCTCGCTCCTCGCCGAGGCGGACGTCGTGATCTCGGGTGGAGGCACGATGACGCGCGAGGCGGCCCTTCTGGGAACGCCTGCCTACAGCATCTTCACCGGGGCCACCGGAGCCATCGACGAGGAGCTGAGCCGCCGTGGCTCCCTCGTGCTCGTGCGGAGCGTGGAAGACGCGGAGAAGATTCCATTCGTGAAAAAGTCCGGAAGCAGCGCCGCGCCTGGATGCACTCCGGCGCTTCGCGAGTTCGTTCTCGATCAGATCCAGGATCTCGCGCGGTCGAAGGGCCGCGCACGGGCGGGGGTCGCCGATGAGGCGAGTGGGAAGGGAGGGCAGGTTGGGAGTTCCATTCGTTGATTTGAGAGAGCACCACAGGGCCATCCGAGCGGAGCTGGACCTGGCCGTCCGGGATGTCATCGAGAGCGCGACGTTCGTCCTCGGCCCTGCCGTTCAGGATTTCGAAAGCGACTTCGCCCAGTACCTGGGCGTCGACCATGCTGTCGGCACGAGCAACGGAACGACCGCGCTCCAGCTCGCGCTCCTGGCGCTGGGCGTCGGCCAGGGGGACGAGGTCATCGTCCCCGCGCAGACCTTCATTGCCACCGCCGAAGCCGTCGCCCATACGGGCGCACGTCCCGTCTTCGTCGACGTGCTCGAATCCACGGCGTGCATGGACCCGGCCGCCCTCGACGCCGCGATCACCTCGCGGACGCGCGCGATCGTACCCGTGCACCTCTTCGGACAGGCGGCCGAGCTCGAGCCGATCCTCGATGT
The DNA here is from genome assembly GCA_035716085.1 of Candidatus Eiseniibacteriota bacterium. Classification (GTDB taxonomy): domain Bacteria; phylum Eisenbacteria; class RBG-16-71-46; order SZUA-252; family SZUA-252; genus WS-9. The sequence goes on from DASTKC010000232.1 coordinate 7,906, forward strand.
CGCACGGACGCGCGGCATCCCGGTGATCGAGGACGCCTGCCAGGCACACGGCGCGACCTATCACGGCCGGCGGGTCGGGAGCTTCGGCGTCGCCTCCTGCTTTTCCTTCTACCCGGGAAAGAACCTCGGCGCCTTCGGCGAAGGGGGCGCGGTCGTGACCAACGACGACCACCTGGCGGCGCGCGTGAGGAGGCTGCGCGACCACGGGCAGTCGCAGCGCTATTACCACGCCGAGGTCGGCTACAACGCGCGCATGGAGGGAATCCAGGGGGCGGTGCTCGGAGTGAAGCTGCGCTACCTCGACCGGTGGAACGAGTCGAGGCGCGCGCACGCCGCCTACTATCGCGAGTGGCTCGCGGCCTCCGGAGTCCGGCTTCCGGTCGAAGCGTCGCGGCGCGAGCACGTCTATCACCTCTTCGTCGTGCGAAGCGAGGATCGAAACACCCTGCGCGAGCACCTGACGCACCAGGGAATCCAGACCGGGCTCCACTACCCGGTGCCGCTTCATCTCCAGCCGGCGTTCTCGGGCATGGGCTTTCGCGTGGGAGCATTCCCGACCGCGGAGGCCTGGGCGAGGGAGGGGCTGTCCCTCCCCATGTTCGCCGAGCTGACGCGCGCGCAGCTCGACGAGGTCATCGAAGGGGTGAAATCCCACAATCTGGTGGCAAATATTCATTGACGCCGCGCGGATGCGGCGATTCACTGCGAGGCGTGGGGGCCTGAGGCCTCTGCGTCACAACATCATCGGCGGCCCGGATGCCGCCGGGAGGAAGGGCTGAACCAGGAAGGTACCGCCCGTCTCGAGGCTGAGCCCGCCTTGGCGCTGGCTCGCCCGGCACCCGCCTCCGTGACGCGTTCGCGTCACGTCGCCGTCGTTTCCCTCGCCATCCTTCTCGACCTTCTCGCCGTGTCGGCCGGGTTCCTCCTTCCGGCACTCCTTCGATTCACGCCTGTCGCGCTCCTCGAGGCCGCGCTCGCGCCGAGCGGCGCGACGACGCTCATGCTCGGAGCTCTCCTCTGGGTGGCGATGCTGAGCGCGAGGGATGCCTACGGACCGCGCGTGATGGTCTCGAAGGTGGATCAGGCGCTCCGGGTGCTCGAGGCCGGCGTGGCCGCCTGGGTGCTGACGCACCTCCTCGCCTTCGTGACGAAGACGCCGGTGCCCTTCGAGAGCCGCCTCGCCGTGGGGCTCTCGCTGCCGCTGGTGCTCGTCGCTCTCACGACCGTGCGCTTGGCTCTGGTGCGGCCGCTCGCGCGACGGGCGTACGAGCGCCTCGTTCGCGGGCCGCGGCTCGTCGTGGGCGATTCCGAGCGGGCGGAGCGGCTGGCCGTGGATCTCGAGGAGCGCGATCCCGAAGGCCGCCCCACACTCATCGTCCCGCTCGCCCCCATGTCCGTGGACGACGCGTCGCGGCTCGTCGAGGCGTACGGCTTCGGCGAGGTGCTGATCGAGCCGACGGGGCGGAGCCTCGAGGAGGTGCTCGACATCGCCTTCGCGTTCCTCGACGCGCGGGTCGACGTGCGCGTGGTCTCGAGCCGGTTCGAGATCGTCGTCGGCCGCTCGGCGATCGGCGCCCTCGACGGGGTTCCGGTGATTCGCTTCCGCCGATTCGACCTGGCCGGCCCCGAGGTCGCCGTGAAGCGGCTCGTGGACGTCGTGGGCGCGGCCCTGGGCCTCGTGCTCCTCTCGCCCGTCTTGGCCGCGATCGCGATCGCGATCCGCACGACATCGTCCGGTCCCGTGCTCTTCCGTCAGGAGCGCGTGGGACAGGGCGGGCGCGCGTTCACCATGCTCAAGTTCCGCACGATGGAGGACGGAAACGATCCGAAGGTGCACCAGGACTATCTGCGCCAGTACATGCACGGCGGAGAGGCCGCGGCCGCCGAGGTCGCGGCGGACGGCACGCGGATCTACAAGCTCACGCGCGATCCGCGCGTGACTCCGCTCGGGGCGTGGCTGCGCGCGCTCTCGCTGGACGAGCTGCCGCAGCTCTGGAACGTGCTCCGGGGCGAGATGAGCCTCGTCGGGCCGCGGCCCTGCATGCCGTTCGAATGGACGATGTATCGGCCGTGGCAGAAGCGGCGGCTCGACGTGAAGCCGGGCTGCACCGGACTCTGGCAGGTCACGGCTCGGAGCCGTGTCGGATTCGAGGAGATGGTGATCCTGGATCTTCACTACGCGCACCATGGCTCGATCGGCGGCGATCTCGGCTTGATCGCCCGTACGGTGCCGGCGATGCTGCGCGGGCGAGGCGGGTACTAGGGGGCTGTGAGTGGGCTGCTCGGGCGCCGCGTGGGGACGCGGCCGCGAGCGGATGCGCTTGGGTTGGGCCAGCGGGGAGGGGACGATGCGCGTCGGGGTGATCGGGTGCGGGTACTGGGGTCCGAATCTCATTCGTAATCTGCTCGAGAACCGGAAGTGCACGGGGGTCACCGTGTGCGATCCGGATTCCGCGTCCCTCGCGCGGGCGCGGCAACGATTCCCGACCGTGGAGTGCGTCGGGTCCGTGGACGAGCTCCTGCGCGACCGCGCGGTGGAAGCCGTCCTCATCGCGACGCCGGTCACCACCCACTTCGCCCTCGCACGGGCGTGTCTGAGGTCCGGCCGCCATACGTTCGTCGAGAAGCCCCTCACGGCCACGACCGCCGAGGCCGAGGAGCTGATCCGAATCGCCGATCGCGCGGGAGTCACGCTCATGGTGGGGCACACGTTCGAGTACTCGCCGCCGGTCGTGAAGATCCGCGAGATCATCGAATCGGGCAGCATGGGCGAGATCTTCTACATCTCGGCCATCCGCGTGAACCTGGGCATCCACCAGCGGGACGTGAGCGTGGTGTGGGACCTCGCCCCGCACGATCTGTCCATGCTCTTCTACTGGCTCGGTGAAGTGCCGACGGCCGTGAGCATGACCGACGGAGCGTTCGTTCAGCCTTTGATCTCGGACGTGGCCTTCATCAATCTCCAGTTCGAGAGCGGGAAGATCGCGAACATCCAGGCGTCCTGGCTCTCCCCGTCCAAGCTGAGGCAGACGACGATCGTCGGCTCGCACAAGATGCTGATCTACGACGACACGAACGCGATGGAGCGCGTGAAGGTGTTCGACCGGGGCGTCGAGTTCAAGGATCCGCAGACCTTCAACGAGTTCACGCTGACCTACCGGACCGGTGACATCGTCTCGCCGCACGTGAGCGCGGCGGAGCCTTTGGGGATCGAGATGGATCACTTCCTCGAATGTGCGAGAACCGGAGCGACGCCGAGAACGGATGGCGAGTCGGGTCTGCGCGTGGTTCGCGTGCTCGAGGCGATCGAGCGGAGCGGACGGAACGGGAACCGGCTCGAGCGGATCGACTGGGAGCGCACCGGTGTCGCGCCGGGCGTGCTCGACGGCGTTGGCAACGGAAACGGGCGGCGGGCCGCGGGAGTCCCGGCTCTCGTGAGTGGCGCGATGGCCGCGTCTCGGGGAACCGAGTCGTGAGCCCGGGCGTCGTGGAGGACGCGGTCCACGTGATCGAGGCGATCCGTCGTGCCGCCGCCGAAGGGGCGCGAGGGGCGGAAGAGCCGATTCCGGGCATCCAGATCTACCCCGGCGTGGAGATCGGGGACGGCGCGGTTCTCGAGCCGCCGCTCGTTTTGGGGAAGCCGCCTCGCGGGTGTGAGCCGGGAGAGCTGCGCCTCGTGATCGGCCACGGCGCGGTGATCCGGCCGTTCACGACGATCTACGCGGGCACGACCATCGGCGATCGCTTCCAGTCGGGCCAGGGCGCCTCGATCCGCGAGGACAACGTGCTAGGGGACGACGTCTCCGTTGGCACGAACGCGGTCCTCGAGTTCGGGAATCGCGTGGGGCACCACGTCCGGATCCACTCCGGATGCTTCCTCGAGATGGCCACGGTCGAGGACTTCGTGTTCCTCGGTCCGCACGTCGTCTTCACCGACGACCCGCATCCGATGGGCTGCCCGCACTACAAGGAGTGCCTCGGCGGACCCACGGTGCGCGCGATGGCGAAGGTCGGCGCGAACTCGACGCTCCTGCCCGGCATCGTGATCGGACGCGGCGCGCTGATCGGTGCGGGCTCGGTGGTGACCAAGAACATCCCTGATGAAGTCGTCGCCGCGGGCAATCCCGCCGTCGTGATCAAGCGGATCGACGAGCTCAAATGTCACCCGGGATTCTTCGCGCGGCCCTACGAGTGGGAGCCGTACCGGTAGGTTCCTACCAGGCCACCTTCG
>DASTKC010000233.1:0-3900 GCA_035716085.1 Candidatus Eiseniibacteriota bacterium
GTGCCCCAGTCGCTCGAGCTCGTGCTCGCGAGTCGAAATCTGGAGCGCGTAGCGGACCTGGCCACCAACGTGGCCGAAGAGACGATCTTCGTTGCCGAGGCGCGGGTCATCAAGCACCACGCCGACGAAGAGGCGGATAAGTCTAGCGGTCGCGAACCCGCCGGACGGTAAGCCGAAGCATAAGCGAGATCAAAGTCACGAGGAGCACCAGGACCAGCGCCCCGGTCCAAGCCTGCCGATTCCAGTCCGTGTAGGGCGCCTTCGCGTAGTCATAGATGAAGACCGGCAGGGTCGCGATCGGCTGATCCATGCGGAGCGACCAGAACCGGTTCCCGAGCGCGGTGAAGAGGAGCGGGGCTGTCTCGCCCGCCGCGCGCGCCACGGCCAGCATGCTCGCCGTCACGATCCCCGCCCGCGCGGCCGGGAGCACGATCTGTTGCGTGGTCTTCCACCGCGGAGCTCCCAAGGCGAGCGCGGCCTGGCGGTACGACTGAGGCACGAGCCGCACCATCTCCTCGGTGGCGCGGATGATCGGCGGCAGCATGAGAATCGCTAGCGCCACGCTCCCCGCGAAGCCCGAGAACCGCCCCATCGGAATCACCACGAGCCCGTACGCGACCACCCCGACCACGATCGACGGAACGCCGCTCAGCACGTCGGTCGTGTAGCGGACCAGCGTGGCGAAACGTCCGCGCCCGTACTCCGACAGGTAGACCCCCGCTGCGATCCCGAGCGGCAGCGCGATGAGGGCCGCGACGCCTACCACGAGAAGCGTCCCGACGATCGCGTTCGCCATGCCTCCGCCCGCTTCGCCGACGGGCTTCGGCATGTGCGTGAAAAAAGCCAGATTGAGGCCCGCCACCCCGTTCGCGAGCAAGCAGCCCATGATGAGGACGAGCGGCAGCACGACGACGCACGCCGCGAGTACGCACGCGCCGATCACGACCCGGTTGGTCACGGCACGCAAGAGGTGCACCGAGCGCGGAGTGCGATCCACCCAGACCGGCGTCACCGCTCCCGCTTCGGCGGCCGGCGTCATGTTGCGGCCGAGATGTCGCGCCGCCCGCCCGTGGTGAGCCAGACGAGTCCACGCGCGAGCGCATTCACGACGATGGTCACGGCAAAGAGGACGAGCGCGATCTGGATGAGGGCCGAGAGGTAGAGCGCCCCCGTCGCCTCGGTGAACTCATTGGCGATGACGCTCGCCATGGTGGCGGCGGGATCGATGATGGAGGCCGAGATCCGGTTCGTGTTCCCGATCACCATCGTGACCGCCATCGTCTCCCCCAGCGCCCGTCCGAGCGCGAGCACGATCGAGCCCAGGATCCCCGGCTTCGCCGCGTCGAGTGTGATTCCAATCGCCTCCGCCCGCGTGGCACCGAGCGCCAGCGACGCCTCGCGGAGCGAGCGGGGGATTGCGAGCAGCACCTCGCGCGAGATCGAGACGATCGTGGGAACGATCATGATTGCGAGCACGATCCCAGCGTTCAGCATGCCGATCCCGAACGGCGTGCCCCGGAAGAGAGGGAGATATCCAAAGTTCGCGATCAGCCACGGCTCGAGCAAGGTTCGTAGAAATGGAGCCAGCACGAAGAAGCCCCAGATTCCGTACACGATGCTCGGAATCGCCGCGAGCAGCTCCATCACGAACGATACGATGGCGGCCGCCCGCCCCTTCGCCAATTCGGCGAGGAACACCGCGCTCCCAAGCCCGAGCGGCACCGCCAACACGAGCGCCAGGATCGACGAGACGAGCGTGCCGTAGATATACGGGAGCGCTCCGTAGTGATCTGCGACGGGATCCCACTGGGTCTGAACGAGGAAGCCCCAGCCGAGCGTGTGGATGGACAGGAGCGAGCCGTGCGTAATCTCGATGACGATGAGAGCGACGATGAGGAACACCGCCGCGGCGGCTGCGGCCAGCGTGCCGCGGTACATGCCGTCCATCGTGAGGCCGCGCCGCCGCGGCGGGAGGGGAAGTCTCACGGCGAAGCCAGGGGCTTCCCGGCCGCCGTGAGGCGAGCGATCTCCTGCTCGTCCACTTGTACGATCGCGGCGGGCAGTCGCGCGTACTGGAGCGCTTCGACTTGATCCTGACCCTGGTGGATCGCCCAGGTGAGGAAGTCGGCGAGCGCCTTGGCCTTCGCCTCATCCGCTTGATCCTGGTAGACCAGGATGAACGTGAGCGCCGCGATCGGATAGGCGTCGGGCCCCGCCGCGTTGACCGTCGACGCACGCACGTCTGCCGCGAGCGCTTGCGCGGACGCTTCGATGGCCGCCGTCGTCGAGGCGAGGGACGGGTCGATGTACGCACCCGACGAATTCTGGAGCCGTGCGACCGTGAGGTTGTTCTGTTTCGCGTACGCGAGCTCGACGTACCCGATCGATCCGGGCGTCTGCTTCACCTGCCCCGTGACGCCCTCGTTCCCTTTGGCACCGACTCCGGCGGGCCAAGCCACCGACGTGTTCGCTCCCACCTTGCTCTTCCAGTCGGGGCTGACCGCCGAGAGATACGTGGTGAAGATGTTCGATGTGCCGCTTCCGTCGGACCTGTGCACCGCGAGCACCGCGGTCGCGGGAAGGGTCACGCCGGGATTGGCCGCCTTGATCGCGGGATCGTTCCAGGTCTTGACGGTGCCCATGAAGATGCCCGCCAGAGCCTTGGGAGTGAGCTGGAGCGGCTGCGCGAGATCGGGAATGTTGTACGCGAGCACCACCGCGCCCGCGACGGTCGGGATGTGGACGACCGGATGTGGCATCTCCCCCAGCTTCTCGTCGTTGAGCGGCGCGTCGCTCGCGCCGAAGTCGACCGTGCCCGCCTTGAGCTGCTGGATGCCACCCCCCGAGCCGATCGACTGGTAGTTGATCTGGACCCCTGTCGACTCGTGGTACATGTCGAACCACTTCGAATAGATCGGGTACGGAAAGGTCGCTCCCGCACCCGTCAGCGTGATGTTGGAGAGGGGCTTCTTGGCCGGCCCGCCTCCGCTCGAACAGCCTGCAATGGCCGAGGCGACGAGCGCCGCGGCCAGGATCCGGTTGATTCTCATGGTTTCTCTCCCACAGAGCTATTGGGCCGAGGCGATCGGACGCCCTGCCACGCGCAGCTGCATCAGGGTCGCTTCGTTCACCTTCACTACAGTTTCAGGCAAACGAGCGTACTCCAACGTCTCGTTGATCTCCTGCCCCTTCGAGTTCGCCCAGCGGATGAAATCCGCGAGCGCCTTGCCCTTGTCCGCGTCGCGCTGATCCTTGTAGACGAGCAGGAACGTCATGCCCGCGATCGGATAGGCATCCGGATTAGAGGAGTTCGCGATCGGGAAGCGGACGTCCTTCGCGAGCGCGGCCGCGGCGCCCTGGGCCGCCGCCGTCGTCGAGGCGAGCGTCGGCTCGATGAACTTGCCCGACGCGTTCCGCACATTCGCGTAAGCGAGGTGGTTCTGCTTCGCGTAGGCGAGCTCGACGTAGCCGATCGAGCCCGGGGTCTGACGGACCAGCCCGGTCACGCCCTCGTTCCCCTTGCCGCCGATGCCGACAGGCCAGGACACGGAGGTGTTCGCGCCGACCAGCTCCTTCCACGAGCGGCTCACCACCCCGAGGTACGTCGTGAAGATGTTCGTCGTGCCGCTACCGTCCGAGCGGTGCACCGCGAGGATCGGCGAAGGCGGAAGGGCCACGCCGGGATTGGCCGCTGCGATCGCCTTGTCGTTCCACTGCGTGATCTTGCCGAGGTAAATCCCGGCAATGATGTCGGACGTGAGGTTGAGCGGCTGGGACACCCCGTCGACGTTGTACGCGAGCACGACGGCGCCCGCCGCGGTCGGGAAGTGGAGCACCGGGCGCGGCATCTCCTTCAAGCGCTGGTTCGAGAGCGCGGCGTCGCTCGCGCCGAAGTCGACC
>DASTKC010000234.1:0-17233 GCA_035716085.1 Candidatus Eiseniibacteriota bacterium
GCCGCCCGTCGCTTCCGAGCCGCCGCGCTAGCGGCGCTTCACCACGATGGTCCCGCCCATGCCCTGGTGGGTACAGCAGTCGTAGGGGAACACGCCGGGGGTGTCCGGCAGCGTGACCGCGACCGCCCGCTCCTCCCCTGGCCCGAGCTCGTAGTCGCAGCGGACGCCGAGCGCGGCGATCCGGAAGTTGTGCCGGACCATCGTCGTCTCGTCGTTCCTGACGATGAAGAGAACGCGCTCGCGGGTCGTAAACGCGAGCGTGGGATTGGAGTCGTTGAAGGCGTAGCCGTTCATGTGGAGGAGGACCGTGCGCCTAGGCTCGACGCGGCCGCACGAAGCCGGGGCCATGAGCGCCGCGAGAAGCAAGGCGCCGATCCGCATTCGTCGTTTCATCGCGGAGTAGTGTACGCTCGCGTCATGAACCTCGCGTCCCGCGCGGAGCGCGCGTGATCCTCGCCCAGACCGCGCGCCCTCCCGTCACCATCGCGATCGAATCCCCGCGCCGTCGCGTCGCGCGCGGAGACCAGCTCGATCTCATGCTGACCCTCGCCGTCGATCCCGGGTTTCGAATCGAGTCCGTGGACGCGCCGGCAGGCCGGGCGCGGGCCACGTCGATCCAGCTCGGACTCGCGGATGGACTCACGCCGGGACCGATGACCGCGCCCGAGGACTCCGTCGATCCACTCGGCGGCGGCCGCGTGCCGGCGTACGTCGGACGGATCGCGATCCGGGTCCCGCTCACGGTCGAGGCGTCGTGCCTTCCAGGCCCCGCGCCTCTCGCGGCGCGCGTCCTCTTCCAGGCCACGGGCGAGCGCGGCCTCCTTCCTCCCGATGAAGTCGAGGTGCACGCCGAGCTGGACGTGACCGCGGGCTGAGTCAGGCGCCGCTCGACCTGCTTCCAACCGCCTACCAGATCCCGGGAATCAGCCGCTTCGTGCGCGCCATGTAGGCGCGGTACCGATCTCCGAACGTCTCGATCAGGAGCGCCTCCTCGCGCGGGATGCGGAGCAGGACCACGATCGCGAGCGGGAGGGTGAGGAGGAGGAATCCGATCGGGCTCCCGAGGATGAGGGGCGGCGCCATCCATTCGAGGATGAAGCCCGCATAGAGGGGATGCCGCACGCGGGCGTACATCCCCGTGTCGACGATCTTGTGATCCTCCTGGATCTGGACCCGCACCGTGAACATGCGTCCCAGCGTCCGCTTGCCCAGGATGCGCACCGCCATGCCGGAGATCCCGATGAGAAGTCCCGCGCCGTAGGACCACCACGACGGGTGCGGGGGGAGCGGTCCGTGCTGCAGGAACATCCAGGTGAAGATCCCGATCGCCGGAACCACGAAGAAGAGGGGCGTGAGCGGATCGCGATCGCCGCGCGTCGTGCTCCCGAACGTCGATCGCGTGAGGAAGCGCTCCACGAGGAAGAAGGCCGCCAGGTAGGCATAGAACGTGATCAGCGTGAGATCGTGGGTCGGAGCGGTCATGCGCGTTCCCTCGCTTCGTGGGGCGCGTCCGCGCCGAGGAGCGTGGAGTGATCTTGATATTCGGTGACGCACGGAGGGCCGTCCGCGTGAAGATATCGCGGCCGGTCCACGGCGCCGAGCGCGAGGAGCGTGCTCGATACGGTGGGGAAGTGCTCCCGGTGGATGCAGACGGCCGGCCCGCCGTCCTCGCCGTGGCTCCGGAGAATCGAGGCGAAGAGCGCGAGCGCCTCGTCCGCGCTCCGCGGCTTCATCCCTTCGAGCTTCGAGAGGACGTGGCGGGTGCGTGGCTCGTCCGGATCGTCCAGCTCGGCGTGCGTGATCGCGTGCCATCCCACCGGGATCGGAGCGCCGTGGGGCTCGTCACCGCCGCCACCCACCACCGCCCACGACCCGAGATCGGGATCGATGCCGACGAGCGTGCAGCGCCCGTATTCGCCGCTTCCGAGGGACCGCAGGGCCGAGTCCCACGCGTCGGGGCGCGCTTCGCCGGTCTCGGGATCGATGCGCGCCGGCCGATCGAGCCGCGCCGTCGAAGCCGCTTCGAGACAGAGGAGGCCGCGCGATCGGAGCCCGTCCGTGGGATCGCCTGGGCGGGGCCGCCGGTTCATGAGCGCGGTCACGAAGCGTGCGTCGCGAATCGCGAGCCACGTCCCTCGGGCGACGAGATCGCGGCCGCCGACCACGCGCGGCGAAGCGACGAGCACGCCCGGTCCGGCGGTGGCGCGCTCGGGAGACTCGTCCCGATTCGCGCCCAGGACCGCGGTCCCCGGTCCGAGGACGTCGATTCCGATGAGGAGCGTGCACACGGCGCGGGGCGCCGGGCTAGACCCGCTCCTCGACCGGGACGTAGGGCTCGTTGTGGGTGCCGGTGTAGATCTGGTCGGGGCGGTAGATGCGATTCCCCTGGAGCTGCTCGATCCAGTGCGCGAGCCAGCCGGAGATGCGCGCGACCGCGAACATCGGGGTGAAGAGCGCGGGCGGAAGGCCCATCGCCGTGTACACCACGCCCGAGTAGAAGTCGACGTTGGGATAGATTCGCTTCGCGCCGAGGTGCTCCGCCACCACCTTCTCGACCTCCTGCGCGATCAGGAGAAGCGGATCGCCGCCGCGCTTCGCGATCATCTGGGCCGCGAGCTTCTGGAGGACGAGCGCGCGCGGATCCTTCACGCGGTAGATGCGGTGTCCGATCCCCATGATCTTCTGCTTCCGGGTGATCAGGTCCTCGATGTACGGCCGTGCCTTCTCGGCCTCCCCGATCCCCTGGAGCATGTGGATCACCTGCTCGTTCGCGCCGCCGTGGAGCGGCCCCGTGAGCGCGCCGATCGCGGAGGAGACCACCGTGTACGGGTCGGCGAGCGTGGAGGCGGTGACGCGCCCCGCGAACGTCGAGGCGTTCATCGAGTGCTCCGCGTGGAGGATGAAGCAGACGTCCATCACGCGCGCGACGTCCGGCTCCGGGTCCTCGCCGGTCAGCATGTAGAGGAAGTTCGACGCGTGCGAGAGGTCTTCCTTGGGCGGGATGTAGTCGCGTCCCGTGGAGAGGCGGTAGTACGCGGCGACGAGCGTCGTCGCTTTCGCGATGATGCGGATCGACGAGTTGTACCGGTCCTCCGGCTTGTCCACGTCGCGGTCGGGATAGAACATCCCGAGCGCCGCGATCGAGGCCTGGAGCGCCTCCATCGGATGGCCGGTGTCGGGCAGGCACTTGAGGAGATCGATGAGCCGGAAGCGCACATCCCGGTTGGACGCCAGGTCGCGCGTGAACTTGTCGAGGTCGGCGCGCGCGGGGAGCTTGCCCCAGAGGAGAAGGTACGACGTCTCCTCGAAGGTGCTGTGCTCCGCCAGGGTCTCGATGGGGTAGCCCCGGTACTCGAGGATGCCCTGGTCTCCGTCGATGAAGCAGATGCTCGACTTCGCGGCCGGGACCCCGTCCAGGCCCGGAACGTAGGGCACGGCCGGTGCGGTGGCGGGGGGCGGCGCGGTGCGCTCCGACATGGGTTTCCTCCGGGTGCTCGGCTACGACGCGGCGAACGAACGCATCATTCTGTCGGTTTATCCATTTTGATGCAACGCCTGCGCGGGTGGTTTGGCCGGCGTGGGGAGGGTGTGAGGGTCCGGAACAAGCACGTCCCGGCGCTCGCTACCTCACCGCTGCGGTGACTTGGCTGGCGCCGGGCGCGAAAGTTCCGGACCCTCACACCCTCCCCGCGCCTCCCAAATCGACAGAGCACGGGGCACACCGGAATGGCAGCGCGCGAAGCGACCGGCGCTCGCCCAAACGGGTGGCGCCTATCGAGGGGCCACCACACGCCGGAGTGAGGATTGCCGCTCGAGAGCCCCCGACATCGAGACGCTCACGCCGGCGAAGCACTTCGCGTTCTTCGGCGTCATGGGAGGCGAGGCGAGTGTGTGGGGGGCCGGAACTTTCGCGCCCGGCGCCAACCAAGTCACCCCAGGGGTGCGATAGCGAGCGCCGGGACGTGCTTGTTCAGGCCCCCCACACACTCACCTCGCCCGGCCGAGTCGCTAAGAGCTACCGGTGTCGCTTCGCCGCAGGCGCAAGCGCCTGGATGCGCTTCACATCGTTCTTGTCGTCGTCGAGAAGCCCCGCGGGAACGAGCCGTGGAACGAGCGCGACCCACCGGCGGTCCCGGGCGAACACCTTCTTGAAGATCGGCGTCGCCTCCTTTTCCCGGTCGAGCTTCCAGAGGGTGGCCGCCTGCCAGAACAGGATCTCGTTGTTTCCGGGGGCGAGCCGGGACGCTTCCGCGTAGGACTTCATGGCGTCCTCGACCTTGTTGTCGGCCACGTAGGCGTCGCCCTGGTCCACGTTCCGGTACGCGCGCCACAAGGTCACGAGGCGCCTGAGCTCCGCGATCGGCTTCGGATTGTCGTCCACGCGAAGGTCGAGGACGCGGTCGGCCCAGGGCTGGTTCGATCGCTTCCCCTTCACGATCACGATGGCCGCCGACTGCTGGCCGCGAATATCGCCTCCGGCGGCCTGACCCGCTTCGAGCGCCTTCAAGAGACGCTCCGCGAGGTCCCCCTTCGAGGTCTCGAAGGCCTGGGCCATCGCGCCCCAGACCTTGTCGTTCGCCATGAGATTGGCCTGGCAGGAATAGTTCTCCCCCTTCTTGTCCCCGGCGTCGGCGATGCAGCGTTGGCCCGTGTGGTTCGCCACGTTCCCGTGGACATCGATCATCGCGACCTGGCGCACGTCGGCGTGCTCGTCCTTGTCGAGGAGCTCCTTGAGCGCGTCCTCGGCGGACTTCCCATTGCGCATGAGCTCGAGCCCCTTCGGGCCATAGCTCACTTCGACGAGGGATTGCGTGGCGACGGCGCCAATCCCCGGCTCGGCCCAGGGCACGATCGGTCCGACCGCGAAGTAGTGCGATTGGACGGCCACTCCGATCTCACCCGTGTCCGGGTCGCGCGCGACGATCGAGAAGGTGGCTCCCGCGGGCGTGGGAAGCGCGAGAAGCGCGAGCAGTGCGAGGGCGCCCATCCGTGCGCTCATGAAGATCCTCCCTGGACGTGTGTGCGGACGCGGGCGGCCGGTAACCTCCGTCCGTGTGGCAATTTCCCCAAAACGATTCCAGCCCTTCCGCCAAACCACCCAGCCCCGCGGCTGGACCCAGCCACGGGCCCGTATGGGGAATAAGCCCCATGGCTGTAACCGATTGCCCTGGCGCTAGTTGTGGCGAGCTTTCCACATCGTTTACGGTGAGGCGCGGCTCCTGCATACTAGTCGCCGCAACCGTGACCCGCAAGCGCTCGACCTCCAACCTCATGAGCCACGCCCTGCGCATGAAACTCCTTTCGAATGGCGCCGTCATCGCCATGCTCTGTGTCTTCTGCGTGCTCGCTCCGACCGCCGATGCGTCCTGGGCCGTCAACGGGAACCAGGCGTCCCTCACCATCAAGAACCAGGTGAACGCGCAGATGATCTCGGACGGCGCCGGCGGAACGTTCGTCGTCTGGCAGGACTTCCGCACCGACACGCTGGCCGACGTCTTCGCGCAGCGGTTCGACATGAGCGGCAACCGGCTGTGGGGAAGCAGCGGGGTCGCCGTCTGCACCGTGTCCGACGCGCAGGAATCGCCGGTCCTCTGCAGCAATGGATCGGGGGGGATCATCGTCGCGTGGCAGGACCGGCGCAGCACGACCAATTACGACATCTACGCGCAAGCGTTGAACGGAAACGGGACGCTTCTCTGGACGCCTTCGACGGGCGTGCCCATCTGCACCTTTGCATCCAACCAGATTCTCGAAGTCATCGCGACGGACAACGCGGGTGGCGCGATCATCGGCTGGAGGGACCAAAGAAACGGAACGCTGAACGCCGACGTCTTCGCGCAGCGCGTGAACGGCTCCGGCGTGACCCAGTGGACCCTCGATGGCGTCGCGGTCTGCACGGCGGCCGGAACCCAGACCGACGTCCGCATCCTGCCCGACGGCATCGGCGGTGCGTTCCTCGTCTGGCGGGACCAGAGGGGCGGACCCTTCTCCGATGACATCTACGCCCAATCCATCGATGCCATCGGGACCACGCGCTGGACGACGAACGGCGTGGCGGTGGCGGTCGCTGCCCAGACCCAAGTGGAGCCGTCCATCTCCACGGACGGCAAGTTCGGACTCCTCGTCGCGTGGCAGGACACCCGGAACGGCACCGACGCGGACATCTTCGTCCAGCGCATCAAGCCGGACGGCACGCCGCGCTGGGCCGCGAACGGGATCCAGGTGTGCGATCAGGACAGCACCCAGCAGCACGCGCTCGTCGCGACGGACGGCCTCGCCGGCGCCATCGTGGCCTGGATCGATCAGCGCGTCAGCTCGAGGAACGCCGATATCTACGCTCAGAGGGTCGACTCGACGGGCGCCGTCGCGTGGGCCGCGAACGGAGTCGCCGTCTGCACCGCGGACAGCGCACAGTCTCTGTCCACGATCGTGCCCGACAAGTCGGGCGGCGTGATCCTGGGTTGGGATGACGGGCGTGGCGCCGGGAACAATTTCGACATCTACGCGCAGGCGGTGAGGCAGAACGGTACGGTCCGCTGGGCCACGAACGGTGTCCCGATCGCTTCCGCGGCCAACACGCGCCGCCTCACGGCCTCGGCTCCGGACGGCTTCGGCGGCGCTCTCTTCGCGTGGGAAGACAACCGGCTGGGCTCCTATGACGTCTTCGCCTACCGCATCTCGCCGGTGGGAACGGGCGTGGAGCCTTCCACGCCGGCCGCCAGGGCGGGCCTTCTCGCGCCGCGGCCGAATCCCTTCAATCCGCACACGACCATCGAGTTCGCGCTCGACCAGCCTTCCCGCTTCCGGCTCGCCATCCACGATGTCCAGGGCCGGCTCGTCCGGGTCCTGGCCGAGGGCGAAGCCCCCGCTGGGAACCGCTCGGTGGCGTGGGACGGCTCCCGCGCGGACGGCACGCCCTGCGCTTCGGGCGCCTACTTCGCGGTCCTCACCCTTCCGGCGGAGACCCGTACCTCCTCGCTCCGGCTGATCCGGTAGCTCCGGGCGCAAGCCCAGTCACACCAACGAGCTGACTCCGCGGACGCCCCTCCGGATTGACTCCGAGGGGCGAAATTGAGTATCGTCCGCCGAACTCCTCTGACGGCGCCGCCAAGCGGCCGGACCCCATCCCAAACGACAGGAAGCGCGTGGACATCTTCGAGAAGTGTCGCAACTGGAAGGAGCACCGACTGGCCAAGGCGGCCGGGGTCTACCCCTACTTCCTGCCGATCAGCGAGAACCACGGCACGGAGGTCACGATCGGGGGGAAGCGCCTCATCATGGCCGGGTCCAACAACTATCTCGGTCTGACCAAGCACCCCAAGGTGATGGCGGCGGCCGAGGATGCTCTTCTCCGCTTCGGCACCTCGAACAACGGCTCCCGTTTCCTCAACGGCACGCTCGAGCTCCACGAGCAGCTCGAGGAGCGCCTCGCCAAGTTCATGAAGAAGGAAGCGGCCCTCGTCTACTCCACGGGCTACCTGACCAACTTGGGCAGCATCTCGGCGCTGGCGGACAAGGGCGACGTGGTGATCCTCGACAAGGATGCGCACGCCTGCATCGTGGACGGCGCGCGGCTCTCCTACGGCGATGTGAAGCGATTCCGTCACAATGATATCCGTGACCTCGAGCGGGTCCTCTCCAGCGCCCCGCCCAAGTCCGGGAAGCTCGTCGTGGTCGACGGTCTCTACAGCATGGAAGGCGACCTCGCCCCGCTCCCCGACATCGTCCGGCTCGCCCGCGACTACAACGCGCGGCTCCTGGTGGACGACGCGCACGGCATCGGCGTGCTCGGCGCCCGCGGCGCAGGCGCGTGCGAGGCGATGAACGTCGAGGACCAGATCGATCTCGTCATGGGGACCTTCAGCAAGTCGTTCGCCTCGCTGGGCGGCTTCATTGCCGGTCCCAGGGCGGTGATGGACTATCTGCGCCACCACGCGCGCGCCATGATCTTCAGCGCCAGCATGACCCCCGCGAGTGTCGCGGCCGCGCTGGCCGCGCTCGAGATCATCCAGTCCGAGGAAGGGGCCGGGCTTCGCGACCGCCTGCGCCAGATCTCGATCAAGATGCGCTCCGGCTTCCGCGCCCAAGGCCTCGAGGTCGGGTCGGGCGTCGAGACTCCGATCGTGCCGATCTTCATCGGCGACCGGCTCAAGACGATGCAGGTCTGGAAGAAGATCCTCGATCGCGGCGTGTTCCTGAACGCGATCCTGGTTCCGGCCGTGGCGCCGGGGCGGGATCTCCTCCGCACGTCCTACATGGCGACCCACCAGGACGACCAGCTCGACACGATCCTCAAGGTCGTGGGCGAGGTGCATCAAGAGGTCGGCCTCGAGCTCGTCTCCAAGGAAAGCTAGAACCGCCGGAGGCATGCGCTGGACCTGATTTCGGTTCAGGGCGCCGCGGACCTCGCCCGCTTCATCGAGGTTCCCTACAAGCGCTACCGGAGCGACCCCTACTGGGTGCCGCCGCTCCGGATGGACGAGCGCGTCCGGCTCACGCCGGGCAAGAATCCCTTCTTCGAGCACGGCCAGGCCGCCTACTTCCTCGCGACGGAAGGCGGTCGTGTGGTCGGCCGCGTCGCGGCTTCCACCGATCAGAATCACGACTCCATCCATGGTGAGCGGCAGGTCGCGTTCGGATTCTTCGAAGCGGACACCGCCGAGGCGGCGGCGGCGCTCCTCGAGCGCGCGGCGGCGTGGGGCAAGGAGCACGGGGCCGAAGTGCTTCGCGGTCCCTTGAGCTTCACGACCAACGACGAGTGCGGCCTCCTCATCGAGGGCTTCGAGTACCGCCCTGCGATCATGATGCCGCACAATCCCCCCGAGTACGCAGCCTGGATCGAAGCCGCGGGCCTCGTGAAAGCCAAGGACCTGTATACCTTCCGCGCCCCAATCCCCAGCGAGAGCCCGCCGGTGTTCCGCCGGATCGCCTCGGCCGCCCGCCGGATGCCCGGACTCGTGACGCGTCCGGTCGAGATGAAGCGCTTCGACGAGGAGCTCACGCGGGTCAAGAGCGTCTACAACGAGGCGTGGGAGAAGAACTGGGGCTTCGTCCCCATGACGGACGGGGAGATCGATCACATGGCGAAGCAGCTCAAGCCCGCGATCGTCCCCGAGCTGGTCCGCTTCGTCGAGGTGGACGGCGCGCCCATCGGTTTCGGGCTCATCATCCCCGACATCAACATCGCACTTCGGCATCTCGGGGGCCGACTCTTCCCGTTCGGGATCGTGCGGCTCCTCCTGACTCTCCCTCGGATCCGGGAGGGAAGGCTCATGGCGCTCGGCGTCCGATCGGACTGGAGACGGAAGGGAATCGGGCCGCTCCTCGTGGACGATCTGATCCTCGCGCTTCGTGCCAAGGGCTACGGAAGCGTCGAGATCGGCTGGACTCTCGAGACCAACGACGACGTGAACAGCCTGATCGCCGGAGTAGGCGGCGTGCGCACGGGGATCTACCGGGTCTACGAGCGCCGCCTCGGGTGAGCGAGCCACTCGCGGTCGTCACCGGAGCGTCCGGCTTCGTCGGGAGCCACATCGTCGACGAGCTCCTCGCGCGCGGCGCGCGCGTGCGCTGCCTGCTCAGGAAGAGCTCCTCGACCCGGTGGCTCGACGAATCCAAGGTGGAGATCGCACGCGTGCCGCTCGACCACGTCGAACCCATGGCCGAGGCGCTTCAGGGCGCGACGTGGATCGTGCACGCGGCCGGCCTCACCCGCGCGCGGAGCCCCAAGGAATTCCACGAGGCCAATGTCGGCGCGACCGAGCGGATGCTCCGTGCGGCGATGCAGGCCGGGAGCTCGCTCGAGCGCTTCCTCCTCGTGTCGAGCCAGTCGGTGGCCGGCCCCGCCGGTCCTGACGGCCGCCCCGTCACGGAAGGGGAACGCCCCGATCCCGCGTCCGTCTATGGCGTGTCGAAGCTCCGCGCCGAGGAGCTGACGCTCCTCCTCAAGGATCGCCTCCCCGTAACGGTGATCCGTCCTCCCGCGGTCTACGGTCCACGCGACACCGCCATCTTTCGCGTCTTCGCCGCGGTCAAGCGGCACGTGCTCCCGGTGCTCAAAAAGGGAGCCCGCTTCACTCTCGTCCACGCCGAGGATCTCGCGCGCGCGGTGCATCTCGCGCTCGTCGAGCCGAAGGCGAAGGGACAGGTCTACTTCGTCGGCGAGCCCGAGATCACCGACTACGTCGAGGTCGGCACCGCGGTCAGCCGCGCGCTCGGATCGCGGGCCATGATCGTCTCGCCTCCGGGCTTCCTTCTCGGAGCGGGCGCGATCGCGGCGGAGGTATTCGGAGCCCTCACCGGGACGGCGCCGCTCCTCACACGGGAGAAGCTGGACGAGATCCGCGCCGGCGATTGGATCTGCTCTTCCGCCAAGATCCGCCATGAGCTCGGCTGGGAGCCGCAGCTCCTCCTGAACGAGGGAATCAAGCGCACGGCCGACTGGTACCGTCAAGCGGGTTGGGTGTAGACTCCGATGTCTCCGGGCCGCCGGGCCCGCGCCGAGGTTCGCCCATGATTACGCGCCGCGCCGCAGTTCTCCTCGCCGCACTCGCATCGCTCGCGCTTCCCGCGTCCGTCTGCGCCTACGCCGTGTCGAAGAACGTCACGCTCCTCGGGCACCTGGACAACTACGCGGCCTACTCCGCCTGCTGCAGCTACGTGCATTCGGACGGGAGGGAGTACGCGGTCCTCGGCACCACGACGGGGACCTCGATCGTGAACATCACGAATCCGTCCCTTCCTTACGAGGTCGCGTTCATTCCCGGGCTCGGTTCGCAATGGCGCGAGATGAAGCAGTTTCGGAACTACATCTACATCACGACCGAGGCGGCCGGCGGCGGCGTCCAGATCGTCCGGATGCTCGATCCGGAGCATCCCGTGCTGGTCAAGACCTACACGGGGACGTTCAATCAGGAGCACACGGTTTCGGTGGACTCGACCCGCTCGCTGCTCATCCTGAACGGGACGCGGTTGAACGGACTCGCGGCGGGAATGCGCGTCCTGTCGCTCGCGGATCCCGAGAACCCGGTCGAGATCGGGGCGTACCAGACGGACTATGTGCACGATAGCTGGGTCCGGAACGACACCCTCTTCGCGAGCGGGATCACCACCGGGACCATGCACGTGGTCAACTTCTCCGACCCCACGAACCCCTATGACATCACGGACTTCACGTATCCCGGGGCGCGGACGCACAGCTCCGAGACGTCGCCGAACGGGCGCTACCTCTACGTCTGCGACGAGATGAACTACGGGACGCTCAAGGTCTTCGACATCGCGGACGTCTTCTTCCATCCGATGGTCCGGGAGATGACCGTGAATCCGATCTCCATCGTGCACAACGTGCACGTGAGGGGGGAGACCGCCTACATCGCCTGGTACACGGAGGGCGTGCACCTCTTCGACCTTCACGATCCGGCCATGCCGGTCGAGTGGGGCTGGTACGACACGTACGGGAGCTTCTCCGGCGGATTCCACGGCGTGTGGGAGGTGTCGGCGAACTTCCCGTCCGGGACGTTCATCGCGAGCGACATCGAGAACGGCCTTTTCATCTTCCGTGCGACCAAGAACTACGGCTGGGTGAAGCTGGTCGTGAAGAATGCGGCGCAGTCGCTCCTCTCGGGCGTGGACGTCACGGCGCTGGGAGAGGCGGACAGCACGCAAACACAGGGCCTGGGCACCGCCGGGCTCGCGCTCAGCCCGGGAACCCACATGCTGCGCGTGAAGAAGTACGGCTACACGACCGTCAACGTGCCGGTGACCACGAGCATGGGGAGCCACGATTCGATCGCGGTGACGCTCCCCCTGGCTCCGACCGGCACGATCGCCGGAACCGTGCGCCGGGACTCGGATCAGACGGGACTTCCCGGCGCGACGGTGGAGGCCGAGGACACGCCGAAGGCCGCGACGACCGCGGCCGCCGGAACGTATTCGCTCACCGGGATGGTGCCGGAGACCATGCGGCTCATCGCCGACCGGCCCGGCTATGTGCCGGAAGAGCGGACCGTCACCCTGCAGCCGGGCGCATCGATGACGCAGGACTTCCGTCTCCTGCGCGCGGCCTGGTACGACTCGTGTGACACCGACAAGGGCTGGTCCCTGAGCGCGGCAGGGGACAACGCGACCGACGGGCTCTGGACGCGCGCCATTCCGGTCGGCTCGAGCGTGCCGGGCTCGGGCGCGGCGCCGAGGCCGCGCGGGCCCGCCGCGCTCGCGGCGCAGCACCCCGAGCCGGGCGAAGGGGGCTACAACGCCGAGGGCCCGGTGCAGCCGGGCGACGACTACTCGCCAGGCACGGGCTATTGCTTCGTGACCGCGAACGGCCTCGCGGGCGGAGATCCCGCGAACGGCGACGTGGACGCCGGGCGCACCACGCTCACGACCCCGCCCCTCAACATGTCCGGCATGACCGAACCGACGATCGTGTTCCGCCGCTGGTACTACATGAACACTCCGGGCGAGCCCGACTCCTTCCAGTGCGACATCTCGCGGGACGGCGTCACGTGGGTGAACATGCTCAACACGCGTCTCAGCCATCCCGAGTGGCATCTGGAAGAATTCCGGGTGCGGGACTACATCCTGCCCGGGAGCGCGGTGCGCGTCCGGTTCATCGCGCAGGATCAGGGGGTGGGCACGATCGTGGAGGCCGCGGTCGACGACTTCGAGCTCTTCGACGCGGCGCTCCATACGACCGGTGTCGTCGAGGGGCCGCCCCCGACGCCGGCCGCCGTGCTCGGCGTGCCGCATCCGAACCCGGCGTCGCATGCTTCCTCGCTCTCGCTCACGCTCAAGGACGCAGGGCAGGTCGAGGTCGCGGTCTACGACGTGCAGGGTCGGCGGGTCGCGATGCTCTTCCACGGCGCCGCTCCATCCGGAGCTCTCGAGCTCACGTGGAAGGGGGACGACGCCAAGGGGCGTCCCGTGGCGAGCGGCGTCTACTGGCTCCGCGCCGCGGCTGGAGGCGAGACCTTCACGCGGCGGATCGTGCGGGCGCGCTAGCGCGCCCGGGGCGGCGGGCTAGAACAAGCTGAACTTGAAGTACTTCTTGGGATCCTTCTCGATCGCCGCCATGAGCCGCTTCATCGATCCCATCAGCGCCTTCGTGTCCTGGTAGAGCACCGTGTCGGCCATCATCTGGCCGAACGTCCCCTTGCCCGACTGGACCGTGGCGAGGACGGAATCGAGCCGCGCGGTGCTCGAGGCGAGCTGGTCGTAGAGATCACCCTTCCGGAGCAATTGCGCGGCGGTTCCGTTCCCGTGCTGGAGCTGCCAGGTGAGGCTGTCGAGCGATCCCGTGAGCGAGACCAGCCGGTCGGTGACGCGCGCCTGGTTGGCGTTGATCCTCTCCGTCAGCCCGGTCGCCTCCTTCGTGAGCGCCACCATCTGCTCGTAGAGCCGCTCGTCGCGGCTCAAGCGTCCGAGCGTTCCCTGTCCCTGGGCGAATGCGCGCCCCGACTGGTTCAAGTTCCCGACCAGGGTCTGGAGCGTGTCGACGATCATGTTCGCCTTGTTCATGATCATGGCCGGGTCGGCCAGGATGTCGGTCCGAATTTCGGAATCGGAGTGGATCGGGGGTGCCTCCGGGTTCGGATCGATCAGCTCGACGTAGAGCTCGGCCAGGAAGCCCACGGTCGTGATGCTGGCGCCAGCGCCCTGGTGGAGCCTCGAGCGCGTCCCCGTCTTGACCCCGAGGTCCACCGCCACGTGGTTCGACTGGGGCTGGAGCCTGATGTCCCGCACCACGCCGACCGGCACGCCGTTCAGTCGAACGATCGCTCCCTCCTCGAGACCGCCGATCCGATTGAAGCCAATCGTGATCTTCTCCTCCTTGCCGAGCTTGAAGGCGCCCGATTGGAAGGTCGCCCAAAGGAGGAGCATGACGGCGATCACGACGAAGATGCCGATCCGAAGCTGCATGAAGGGGACGTGTCCGGTTCGCTTCACGGCGTTCCTCCACTAAGTGGCGGCGCCGAGGCAGGCCGGGGCGCGTCGGTGAGGCGCTGCGCGGCCGCCGCGACCGCGGTGCGGAAGGGCGCCAGAAACTGGTGGATGAAGGAATCGTTCGACCGGTCGAGATCGACGGCGTTCCCGTCGAAGACGACGCGTCCCTCGCTCAGAACCGTGATCGTGTTCCCGACCTTGTACGCGTCGGCGATGTCGTGCGTGACCAGGATCGACGTCTTGCCGAGGGTGTCCCGGAGCTGGACGATGAGATCCGTGATGAGCTCGGCGCTCTGCGGATCGAGGCCGGTCGTCGGCTCGTCGTAGAGGAGGATCTTCGGATCCCGCGCGGCCAGGGCGCGCCCGATCGCCACCCGCCGCTGCATCCCGCCCGACATCTCGTCCGGCATGCGGTCGATGAGCTCGTCGTCGAGGCCGACCCGGCGGAGGACCTCGCGCACGCGCGCCTCCACGTCGGCCTCGTCCTCGTTCTGCTCGAGAAGCGCATAGCCCACGTTCTCTCCCACCGTCATCGAATCGAAGAGCGCCCCCTGCTGGAACACCATGCCGATCCCGTGGCGAATCTGCCGGAGCCGCTCCTCGGATACCCTCGCGATGTCCTCGCCATCGATGAAGATGCTTCCCTTGTCCGGCTTGACGAGCCCGACCAGGAGCCGGAGCGTCGTGCTCTTGCCCGACCCCGAAGGGCCCAGGATGACGCGCGTTTCCCCGGCCCGCACGGCCAGGGAGATGCCCTTCAAGATGGGCCGTCCGTCGATCGAGTAGTCCACGTCTCGAAATTCGATCATCCGATCACCAGTGGAGAAGCCGGAAGATGAGCCGGGTCAGGACTCCGTCCAGGACCAGGAGCCCGACCGAGGAGATGACCACCGACTCCGTGGTGGACGCACCGACCCCCTTCGCCCCTCCCTCCGAGGTGAAACCCTTCCAGCAGGCCACGGCCACGATCATGACCGCGAACAGGACGGGCTTGATCATGCCGACGAGGATGTTGCGCGGCGTGAGGTAGTGGAGCACCCCCGCCCAGTACGATTCCCAGGTGATATGGTACTGCAATCCGACGAGGCCGCCTCCGGTGACGGCGAGGGCGTCGCCGATGATGACGAGGCAGGGGAGCGCGATCACGAGCGCCACCATGCGGGGCACGACGAGGCGCTTCATGGGATCGGTGCCGAAGGCGACCAGGGCGTCGATCTGGTCGCTCGACCGCATCGCTCCGATCTCGGCCGTGATCCCCGCTGCCATGCGGGACGCCACCACCATCCCCACGAGCACCGGCCCGAGCGCGCGCACCACCGAGATCACCATGAAGTGGCCGAGCTGGCTCTTCGCGCCCGACTGGGCCAGCTCGCGCGCGAGCTGCAGTCCGAGCGCCTGCCCCGCGACCGTGCCCGAGACCACCACGATCAAGAGCGATCCGATCCCGGCGAAGTAGAGCTGGTGCATCATCTCGCGCCCGTAGAACGGGGGGATGAATGCCGTCTTGAGGAGCGCTGCCGTGAAGAGCGAGAAGTCCTGGACGACTTCGAGCGTTCTCCGGAGGCGCTCGATCAGCGCTTGGATCATGCGAGGGGGGCCGGGAGGTCCGGCGTGACCTCAGGAGTCCTTGGGCGGACGTGTTCCGAACACCACGTCCCAGATGGGAGAGCTGATTCCGTAGCGGTCGTCGGGGGTCTTGTAGTGGTGGAGCAGGTGATAGCGCTTGAGGAACTTGAGGAAGCCCCACTTCATGGCGAGGTGGTGGGTCGCGTAGTGGACCATGTCGTACGTGAGATAGCCGGTGATGAACCCGGCGAAGAGCGGCGCCACCCAGTGCGGCGCGTGGAAGAGCACGCCGACCACGAGGACGAAGAGCCCGTAGTGGAGGAGCGCGAGCGGGATGCTGAGGATCGGGGGCATCACGAGCCGCGTCTTGCATTGCGGCTGCTCGTGGTGCACGCCGTGGATCAGGTACCAGACGCGCTGAAGCCACTCGGGTTCCGGCTCGTAGTGGAACACGTAGCGATGGAGCAGGTACTCGGCGAGGCTCCAGAGAAGGAGACCCCCCACGTATCCGATCGCCACCGGAAGGAGCGCCCCTCCGAAGTCCCCGTAAGCGCGCACGAGGAAGACCACCACGACGGGCACGAAGAGGAGGAGCACCACGCCGGGATGGATGTGCGTGAAGAACTCGAGGAAGTCGGATTTGAAGAGCCGGATCGGCTCGGGGCTGTGATTGATCGGCAGGTTGCCGTAATTCGACTTCTTCATGAAGTCCCTTGGTCGATCGGGTTGGCGGGCGCCACGGCTCCCTCGGGACGCCGGAAGCCCATGATAAGGGCACCTTTGAGGGAGGTCAACCGACCCGGCTCGGTGCGGTACACTACCCGGATGCCCCCGTTTCGAATCAACGAGATCTTTTTGTCGGTGCAGGGCGAGGGAATCCACGCCGGGGAGCGGACCGTGTTCGTCCGCTTCTACGGATGCCCGCTCCGGTGCGTCTGGTGCGACCAGCCGGAGGCGCTCGCGCATACCGGCGTGGGGCGCTTCACGGCCCTTTCGGCGGACGAGGTGCGGGACCAAGTCCTGGCCTTCTCAAGTGTTCGCCGGGTCTGCCTGACCGGGGGGGAGCCCATGATCGCCCACCGGGAGCCGCTCGTGCGGCTCCTCGACGAGCTCCGAGGCGCGGGCTACTGGATCTCGGTCGAGACGAGCGGCTCGAGGGTCGTGGAGGAAGCGCTCGATCGCATCGACTTCTGGACCATCGCGCCGAAGGGGCGGAGCGCGCGGACGTTCGCCGGCGATCCCGTCCTGGCGCAGCTCCCCACGCTGAAGCGTTTGCTCGAGCTCCCGGAGGAGCGGCGCCAGCTCAAGTTCGTGATCCAGGGCGAGGAGGACATCGAGGATTCGGTGCGGCTGCTCGACTCGCTCGGCTATCGCGGTTCGATCGTGCTCCAGCCGGAACACGGCGCCGGAAGCGCCAACGCAATCTTCGCGGCGTGGCCGTGGGCGCGCTATCCGGACGCGCGCCTCATCCCGCAGACGCACAAGTCCATGGGGCTCCATTGAACGTCCGGCTCACGCACGCATTCACGTTCGAGGCGGCGCATCGCCTGCCCCACGCTCCCGAAGGGCACAAGTGCCGCCGTCTCCACGGGCATTCGTTCCGGGTCGAGGTGACGGTGGAAGGGCCGGTCGACCCGGCGACGGGATGGTTCCTCGATTACGGGGAGATCAAGGAAGCGGCCGAGCCCTTGCGCGCGCGGCTCGACCATCACTACCTGAACGAGAT
>DASTKC010000235.1:0-7424 GCA_035716085.1 Candidatus Eiseniibacteriota bacterium
TCCCCCAGGACGGCCGCTTCCGCATCAACGTGGGAGGGCGCGACCTCGACGTCCGCGTGTCGACCTTCCCGACGATTCACGGGGAGAACGTCGTGCTCCGCCTCCTCGACCGCTCGGCCGCGCTGATCGGGATGGCCGAGCTCGGGCTCGGGCCTACGCCGCTCGAGCTGCTCGCGCGCATGATCGACCGTCCGAACGGGATGGTGCTCGTGACCGGCCCCACGGGGAGCGGCAAGACGACCACGCTCTACGCCTGCCTGCATCGGATCCAGGGGGTGGAGCGGAACATCGTGACCCTCGAGGATCCCGTCGAGATCCACCTCCCGTCCGTGCGGCAGACGCAGGTCGATCCCGACGTCGGGCTCACGTTCGCGCGCGGGCTGCGGGCGCTCCTCCGCCAGGACCCGGACGTGATCATGGTGGGCGAGATCCGGGACGCCGAGACGGCCGAGATCTCGGTGCGCTCGGCGCTCACGGGGCATCTCCTCCTCGCGACGCTCCACACGAACGACGCGGCCGGCGCGATTCCGCGGCTCCTCGACATGGACACCGAACCGTTCCTCCTGTCGTCCGCGCTCGCCGGCGTGGTGGCGCAGCGCCTCGTGCGGCGCGTCTGCGACCGCTGCAAGATGACGGCGGACGTGCCGCGCAACCTGCGCGAGGAGCTGGGCCTCCCCGCCGACGCGCGCTTCCTCCGCGGCAAGGGGTGCGTCGCGTGCGGGCACGGCGGCTACAAGGGGCGCGTGGGCGTGTTCGAAGTGCTCGAGATGACCGACGCGATCCGCGAGCGGATCCACACGCGCGCCTCGGGCGAGGAGATCGCGCGCGCGGCGCGGGACGCGGGGATGGCCACGCTCAAGGACGATGCGCTCCGCAAGGCGGCGCTCGGCCTGACCACGCTCGACGAGGCGCTCCGCGTCACGGCGGGGGACAGCGCTCGGGCGCGGGCCGGCGTGGCCCGGTAGCGCGCCATGCCATCCTTCCGGTACAGGGCGGCGGCCGCCGCAGGGGGAACCCGCGTCGGCGAAGTCGAGGCGGTGGATCTCGACCAGGCGATCGGCCGCGTCCGCGATCTCGGGCTCACGCCGATCCAGCTCGATCCGGCCGGCGCGCGCGCCGCGGGGCCGCGGTGGGCGCTCCCGAAGCGACGCGTCTCCGCCTCCGAGCTCATCCTCTTCACGCGCCAGCTCGAGACCATGCTCGATGCAGGGCTGCCGCTCCTGGCCGGGCTCGAGACGCTCGAGTCCCAGGCGGTGGACGCCTCGCTGCGCGACGCGGTGCGCGGCGTGCGCGCGGCGGTGGAGCGGGGGAGCACGCTCACCGAGGCGATGCGCGCCTACCCGCACTGCTTCCCGACGCTCTACACGAATCTCGTCCACGCGGGGGAGGAGGG
Source organism: Candidatus Eiseniibacteriota bacterium (assembly GCA_035716085.1). Taxonomy (GTDB): domain Bacteria; phylum Eisenbacteria; class RBG-16-71-46; order SZUA-252; family SZUA-252; genus WS-9. Next base: position 1,394 of record DASTKC010000235.1, read on the forward strand.
GGGCCTCCTGCCCGCCATGCTCGACCGTCTCGGCGGGGTGCTCGAGCACCAGGAAGAGACGCGCCAGCGGATCCAGTCGGCCGTCTTCTATCCGCTGATCGTCCTCTCGGAGCTCCTGGTGGCGTTCATCGTCCTGGTCAAGCTCGTGCTTCCCAAGTTCGCGACCCTGTTCCGGAACCTGAACGCGGAGCTCCCGCTTCCGACCCGCGTCCTGATCGCGGTCAGCGACTTCTTCGACGCGTACGGCTGGCAGGCGCTCGTCTTGGCGGTGCTCCTCGGCGTGGGCGCGGTGCTCTGGCTCAAGACCGAGCGCGGCCGCCGTCGCTTCGACGCGCTCCTCCTCGGCATCCCGCTCTTCGGGCCGATCATGCAAAAGGTGGCGATGGCCCGCTTCGCGCGCGTCCTCGCGGCGCTCGTCGAGAGCGGCGTCCCGATCGTGCGCGCGGTCGCGATCTCGCGCGGGGTCCTGGGCAACCGGAGTCTCGAAGTGGAGATCGACCGGATGCGGGACGGCCTCATCGCCGGAGAGGGGCTGGCAGCCCCGCTCCAAGGGAGCCGAACCGTGCCCCCGCTCCTCGTCCGGATGCTCGCGGTGGGGGAAGAGACCGGATCCCTGGGAAAAATGCTGGTTCGGACCGCCCGGTTCTACGACCGGGACGTCGACTACACGGTCAAGAACCTGGCCACCGCGCTGGAGCCTGCGCTCCTGGTGGTTCTCGGTATCTCCGTGCTGTTCACGGCGTTAGCCGTATTCCTCCCCCTCTGGAACCTGATGAACGCCTTCCGCCACTAGGGCTTGCCGAACGCGTTCAAGGTGGGGGGGCGTCGTGCCGAAGATTCAAGGGTCAAGGGCCCCAGGCAGCCATTCCGCCCCAGGGGCGGGGCGTCTCGCAATCCAAGGAGGTTGGCCGTTATGCACCGGACGAAGTCGGAGTCGGGCTTCACGCTGATCGAGCTGGTCATCGTGATCGTGATCCTGGGCATCCTCGCGGCCGTCGCCATTCCGAAGTACGAGGACATGCGCGAGCAGGCTCGCGTCGCAACGATCAAGGGGCAGCTGGGCGCGATCCGCTCGGCGGTCGCGATCCAGTACGCGCGCAATGCGCTGAACGGACACGGAGGATTCCCACCGCTCGACGGCACGATCTTCGCCGAAGGGCGCGTCCCGAAGGAGCCGATCAACCAGGTGAGCAACGTGAAGACGACGCCCGGCGTGGACGGTTCCGGCGGATGGGTTTATCTGCAGAACACCGGCATCGTGAAGGTCAACCTGAACGCCTACTCGTCGTACTGATCGCCCCCGCGACGACGCGGGAGCACGAATCCTGGCGGGGCGGGCCCGACTCCCGCTCCGCCTCGAACGTTTCGGAGAGGCCCTCCCTGCCGTGACGCAGAAGCTCTGGATTCGACCGGCTCTCGTGAGCGCCGCGGTCGCCGCGGGCGCGCTCGCGCTCTATTCCGCCACGCTGGCTCCCGGCGTGGGGGCGGGGGACTCGGGCGAGCTCCTGCTCGCGGCGCAGACCCTCGGCGTGCCGCACCCTCCCGGCTACCCGCTCTGGACCCTCCTCGCGCGCGTCGCCGCGATGCTCCCGTGGGGCGACGTCGCCGGACGGGTGAACGCGCTCTCGGCGATCTTCGCCGCGCTGGGCGCGGGCCTCTTCCACACGCTCGCGCGCCGCGCGGGGCTCCGCCCCTTCGCAGCGCTCGTCGCGACCGCGCTCTACGCCGCGTCGATCACGATCTGGAGCGCCGCGGTGGAGACCGAGGTCTACGCCCTCGCCGCTCCATGCTTCCTCCTGCTCGTGCTCCTCGCCTGGCGCGCCCGCTCCCGGCGCACGGCTTCGATGCGGAGCGACGCGCTCGCCTTCTTCGCGATCGGCCTGGCGCCGGTCGTCCACCAGACGCTCGCATTCCCGGCCACGTTCCTCGGCATCTGGATGTTCGAGCGGGACGCGCGGCTCGCCCGCGTCCTGCGCGGCCTCGTCTGGTCGTCGATCGGATCCACGCTCTTCCTCGTCGTCGCGCTCCGGAGCGGCGCGCCGGGAAGCTTCACGTTCGCCCCCGAAACCGGCGTCCTGGGCGCCGTGGACGGGATCCTGCGTCAGGGCTATGGCGCGCTCCGCCAGCACCCCATGTCCACCCGCCTCGCGCTCTCGGAGCTGGGGGCGATGGCGGGAAACGTCGCCGCGTCGATCGGCGCGGCGGCTGCGCTCCTGGCCCTCCTCGGCGCCTGGCTCGCGCGCCGCGAGCGCGCGACGCTGCGCCTCGTCGCCGTGGCCGCCGCGACTATTCCGGTGGCGCTCGTCCTTCTCGTCGGATTCCTGCCCGACGCCGAGCACGTCGCGCAGATCGCGCCGTTCTTAGCGCCGGTCGTGGCCGCCGTCTGCCTCATGGCCGGAGCCGGCGCGCAGGCCGCCGTGCGCCGCGTCCCGCACGCGTTCCGCTGGCCGGTCCTGGCCGCCGCCGCGACGTGCGCGCTCGCGACCGTGATCGCGCACCAGGGGCTCTCGGATCGTCATGACTTCGACCTCGCCGACCGCTACGCGCGCGATCTCCTCGCTCCCTTGCCGCAGGGCGCGACGCTCATCCTCGACGGGGACAACGAGACCTTCCTGACCGCGTACGCGACCCGGCTGCGCGGGCTCCGTCCCGACGTCACCCTGATCCACCGTCGCGGGTACATCTTCGGCGACGTCTACGGTCTCGCGGGCATGCCGCGGTCGCGCTGGACCGAGATCGCGCATCGCGCGGATCTCGAGCGCCGGCGCGGGAGCAAGGTCCCCGTCTACTACACGACGCCCCCCGAGGATCTGATCGACGCGGGCGTCGTGTTCCGCCAGGAAGGGCTCGTCAGCCGGGCCCTCCCGCCGCTCCCGGACTGGAAGGTGCCGCCCCGGCGCGTCGAGCCGAAGCCGTGGCTCCCGCCCGCCGACTGGCCGAAGAGCGCGTCGCTCCTCGGCGGAAAGCCGAAGCGCTACGACTTCGTGACGCGGAAGCTCGCGGTCTCGTACTCGGACGCCGCGGCACGCGCCCTCTGGAGCCAGGGGCTCGTCGTGGAATCGATCCCGTGGTTCGAGGACGCCGCGCGCGTGGGCTACGACATCGCGGGAGCGCACCTCAATCTGGCCACCGCGCTCGCGACGGCCGGTGTGCCCGAGCGCGCGCTCGACGAGCTCCTCACCGCGCGCGCCGTCGCGCCGCTCGACCCGGAGCCGACCGCGCGCGTCGCCGTCTTCCTCGCGGCCGCCGGCCGCCACGAAGACGCGGCCCGCTGGTTCGAGCGCGCCTATCGCATCGATCCGCTTCCCACCTTCGCCACCGACGCGGCGCGAGCCTGGGCGCGCGCGGGGAACGTCGAGCGGTCGCGGTACTGGAGGGAGCGCACCGGATGATCCGGGCCCACGCATCGAAGCGCGCCGCGCGCGGATTCACGCTGGTCGAGCTCGTGCTCATCATCTCGATCCTCGGACTCCTCGTCGTCATCGCCGTTCCCGACCGGAGCGCGGTGGACGAGGTGTCGCTCCGGTCGGCGGCGCGGAGGCTCGCGTCCGATCTCCGCTACGCGCAGGGGCAGTCGATCGCGCGGCGCATCCGCCACGGCGTCCGGTTCGAGCCGGCGGAGAAGCGCTACGAGGTCGTGGCGACGGGACGCGGCGAGCCGATCGAGGACCCCGGAGCGCGCGGCCACGCGCTCGTCGTCTCCTTCAAGGATCCGTCCGTCGCGCACGGCGTCACGCTCGTGTCGGCCTCGTTCGATGGCGCGCCCGAGGTGTCGTTCGACTATTTCGGCGTGCCGAGCAACATCGCCGGGCGGGAGATCCGGCGCCCCGGCCTCGTCGTGCTCGCGTGCGGCGGGATGACGTCCTCGGTCGAGATCGCGCCGGGCACCGGCAAGGTGACCGTCCGATGAAGCAGGCCGGGTTCACCCTCATCGAGGTCGTCCTGATCCTCGTGATCGTGGGGGTCGCGATCCTGCCGCTCAGCCTTCTCTTCGCGAACGCGTCGATGCGCTCCGGAGAGGCGCGGGACGCGACCACGGCGGCGCAGCTCGCGCAGGCGAAGATGGAGGAGATCGCCGCGGACAAGAGCTCGCCCGCGCGCGGATTCGACTACCTCGACACGGCCAACTATCCGCCGGAGAACCCGGTGGTCGCGTTCCCTCGGTTCCGGCGGTCGGTTCTCGTGTCGGCCGACTCGACCTTCGACGGCGTGCGGTTCCGCGCGGTCAACGTCACGGTGTCCACGTCCGCGATTCCGCCGGTGACGCTGACCACCTGGTTCGCGGGGCGCTGATGGCCCTGCGTCCGCTGTCCCAGGAGGGCTTCACGCTGATCGAGCTCCTCATCGTGATCGTCGTCGTGTCGATCGCCGGGCTCGTCCTCTCGGGCGTGCTCCGCGAAGCCGCGCGCACGTACGCCTTCATCGACGTGGAGAAGGAGCTGGTCCAGGAATCGCGCTACGCCAAGGAGCGCATGACCCGCGAGGTCATGGGGGCCGCCCGCGGCGGGATCCGCGCGGCCCATCCCCGATCGATCACCGTGGTCGACGCGGACTCCGCCCTCGTGACGTTCGCGTGGGACGGCGTCCGCGGCGGCGATCTGGTCTGCGTGCGGGACGGATCGCGCGCCCCGCTCGCGTCGAACGTCGACTCGCTCGCCTTCGCCTACTTCGACGGCTCCGGCCGCCTGCTTCGATCGGCGGACTTGGCGAGCCTTCGCCGCGTCTCGATCTATCTCCGCCTCGCGCGGGACGGTCACGAGGTCTCGGGTGTGGGGAGCGCTTTTCTGAGATCCGCGACATGAGCGCCCGCTTGGCCGCGCCCGACGCCGGGTTCTCGATCGTGCTCGTCGTGTCGACGATCCTCGTCCTCATCGTCCTCGGCCTGGGCGTCGTCACGCTCGTCACCGAGGACTCCGATCTCTCCGGCACGCAGGTCGCCTCCGATCAGGCCTTCTACGTGGCGCAGGCCGGCCTCGAGTACGCGGCCGAGAAGGCGGCCTCGTCGCCGACGTGGAACGGGCTCCCGTCCCCCGGCAAGGCGGTGGGCCTAGGCTCGTTCTGGATCCAGCCGCCCGACACCCTCGACCCCGGCAAGCGGCCGCTTCCGCATGGACGCAAGCGCATCGTCGCGGTGGGCAAGGTGGGCGCGGCGACGCGCGTGCTCGAGATCCAGGTCGCGCCCGGAACGATCAGCACGGTGGCCGGCGGGGACTCGAGCGCGTGCGATCCCGAAGGACTCGCGGTGGCCCCCGGGGGCGATCTCGTCGTGGCCGACCCCCTGGCCCATCTCGTGCGGCGCGTCGACCTGGTGACCGGCGTCGTCTCGATCGTGGCCGGAACCGGAGTGGCGGGCTCGACCGGCGACGGCGGCCGCTCCGAGAACGCGCGGCTCAAGTCGCCTCGCGGGGTCTGCTTCGGTCCAGGGGGCGATCTCTTCATCGCCGACATGGGGGCGCACGTGGTGCGCAAGGTATCCGCCGCGTCGGGCGTGATCACGACCGTCGCGGGAAGCGGCGACCCGGGATCGTCGGGGGACGGCGGTCCCGCGACCTCCGCACGGCTCTCCGCTCCGTGCGGCATCGCGGTCACGCAGGGAGGCGATCTCCTGATCGCGGAGCGGGGAGGGAATCGCGTGCGGCTCGTCTCCGCGGAGGACGGGGTCATCTCCACCGTCGCGGGGAGCGGCGCCGCCGGCTACGGCGGCGACTCCGGCCCCGCCGCTTCGGCACGGCTGCGCGCGCCCGAGGACGTCGCGCTCGGCCCCAACGGAGACCTCTACGTGGCCGACACGGGGAACAACGCCATTCGCCGCGTCGCGCGCGCGACCGGGATCATCACGACCGTGGCGGGCACCGGAGCGCCGGGCTTCGGCGGGGACGGCGGCGCCGCGGCGCTGGCATCGCTCGCGGGACCGCGCGCGCTCGAAACCAGCCCCGGCGGGGACCTCTACATCGCGGACACCGGGAACGAGCGGATTCGCCGGATCGAGATCGCGACGGCTTCCATCGCGACCGTCGCGGGAACAGGCGAT
>DASTKC010000236.1:0-4125 GCA_035716085.1 Candidatus Eiseniibacteriota bacterium
TTTCCCATGATGCAGTTCGGGCGCGCCGTATTCGCACCTGAGTATGGATCCATCATCTACTGGGGGGGTGGGGGACACGGCCATTCGCGCGTGGGGAACGACGTTTGGCTGTACGACACCGCTCGGAACGAGTGGCGCCAGGTCACTCCGGGTGATCCGATCGAGTCTTATCCCAATCCGGGGCTGCCCACTCCGAACCTCGGCGACTACTGCAACAACGACAGCTCGTTCGCGTACTTCTGGTCCGCATGTCAGCCCACCGCAAATCTCCCCATCGGATCGACGGCTTCCGGTGCGCCGTGGAGCTCCCACAACTACTCGCAGCGCGCGTGGGACTCCTACAACCGCCGCTTGGTCATCTACGGTCCCAACTACCTTATCGGCCTCATGCCCGACTCGAACGCGTGGTTCGCAGCCCGGGCCTCCTACACCTTCGATCCGTACTTCCGATCGTGGAGGTTCCTCGCGAACAACCCACATCTCTATCACCAGGGCGGCGCCATGGCGTTCGACCCGGTGAACCTCCGGATGGTGGCGGTGAACCACGACTGGTGGCACCACGCCGGCTACAACTCGAGCGCGGACCGCTTCAACTTTCGCTGGTGGCTCGACGTGACGACGGACACGTGGACCGAGAAACCGCCCGTCCTCGCACCGAACATGTTCGACAGCGACCTCGTGTACGACCCCGACACCCGAAAGATGTATCGCTTCGGTGGGGATTTTCCGACAGACAGCGATCTCTGGTGCTACGACCAGGAAGAGGACACATGGACGCTCCGGTCACCGATCCCTGACCCGGTCCATGGCGTCCCTCCGGCGGCTGCGCCGTCGGCGGCGATGGGACGAAACGGAACGATGCTCTTGTGGGGTTTCGGAGGAGACGGCGAGTGCCTTCCAACATGGGCCTACAACACGAGGCTCAACGTCTGGAAGAAGATGGACGCCGCCAACGACCCGATCACGGACGCTCCTGCGAATGACCGGACCCATGCCTGGGCGTCCTTGGTGTACGACCCCACGAACAACGTCTTTTTCCTTCTAAAGATTGATCCGCAGGAGACCCCGAACGACGTCGGCGGATGGCCCAACAGCCTCGTAGGGCAAATCTGGGTCTACAAGCACGATGGTGGGCCCTCGGCAACGACCGGCGTCTCCGAGGCCCCATCTCCGCGCCCACACCTCGCTCAAAACGCCCCCAACCCCTTTGCATCCAGAACCGGGATCGCGTTCACCCTGGACGAGCCCGCGCAGGTGACCCTGACGATCTTCGACGTACGGGGGCGGGTTGTCGCAAGGTTGGCCGACCGAGCCATGACCCCGGGGCCGGCTCAGCTAGTCTGGGACGGCCGCGACAGCCAAGGCCACGCCGCGGCCGCAGGGGTCTACTGGTACCAACTGAGAGCGGGCAGTTTCCGAGCCGCCCGCAAGATGGTCCTTCTGAGGTAGGGGGCCCCGACCCAGCCCGGGCTGGCGCCCGGACTATTTGATGTCAACTTCCACCCAAGCCAGCGCTGGAGAGGCTGCGACGCCCGTGGTGGAAGTTGACATAATAGTTCTTATCCGACAAACCTTGGTACGCCCAGAGGCGCCTACCGAACCCCCGGCGGTCCCAACCCGCCAACCCCCGCATCCGACCCCGTCGTCCCCGCCTCGCCGTCCGGCAGCCGGTCCCGGATCTGCTGCGCCAGGGTCGTCAGCTTCTCCAGCACGAACGTGGCGTGCCGGGTGTTCTCCTCGATCGCCAGGATGACCTGGATCGACTGGGCCACCCAGATCAGATTGATGAAGATCAGGAGCCCGGAAGCCGCGTAGCTCAGCCAGAAGACGACTTCCTCCTGGTTCCGCTGCAGCAGGAACCGGGCAACCGCGACCGGCGTCACCAGGACCACCAGCCCGAGAACGATCCAGGCGGCCACGTTGAAGGCCCTCGCCAAGCGCCGCAGGAGCCAGAACTTCTTCTCGCCGGGGCTGGCCATCAGAACGGAACCTTCTCGACCGCTTCGCCCAGAACCGGAATTCGGGCCATCTCGCCGGATGCTCCTTTCACAACGCCGTAAATGGTTAACGCGAGGATGCTCATCCAAAGGATGAACTTGAGGAGCGCCCCCACCAGAAATCCTACGACCGGGATCATTCCGATGGAACCGTCGTAGATCGCAAGCGCGATCGCGATCACGACCTCGACCAGGAAGAGGAGGAAGCCCTGGCGCGCGTGGAACCCGACATAGCGATTGTCGGGCGCGCCGAGCAGGCCGATGAAGCAAAGCCCTGGCAGATAGGCGACCGACGCGAGGATCCGTCCCCGCTCGATCTCGTCATCCGGGACAGCGCCTTGCGGCATGTCGACGTTCACGGCGCACGAATAGCACGCGACACCGGAGGCGTCAAGCAAACCGGGACGCGCGGTCAGGTCGCGGACCAGAGGTCCAGCTCCGGATGGGCGCCGGCCGCGGGCAGGGTCAGCCATCCGGCCGCGGGCACGATCTCCTCGCGCGCGCCGTCCCGCTCGAGCGACACCCGGAACGCCGTGGGCTCCCCGGCCCGCGCGCCGAGCGCGGCCAGGGGAAGCCGAAGCTCCACGACCTCGGCCGCGGCGTACTCCCCCGCGTCGCCTCCGGCCAAACCGCCGTTCCATGAAGGCGCCCCGCGCCCTGCTTGGAGGGGAACGCGCGCGACGCGTCCCAGGGCGGTGTCGATCGCGATCACCGATCCCGCCGCCGCGCGCGGATCGGCGTCGATCCAGACGTAGAGGTTGAGTCCATCACCCCCGAAGCGCACGGAGCGCACGATCGCGGACGCCCGGTGCATGGCTCCGCTCTCGCCGGACGCGCCGTGCTCGATCGCGCCCATCCATTCGTAGAAGTCGGAGCTCCGTCCGTCGATCGTCGGCTTCACGAACGGGAACGCGGACGGAGCGTGTCCCGAGACGCCAGCCAGATCCGCCTCCGCCTGGTCCGCGTCGCGACGAAGACTCGACCTCAGTGAATCGGGAACGGCCGCGCCGATGCGCTCGTACGCGCGCGCGAGGCGCGATCGGAAGAGCCGGTCGAACATCGCCCGATGCGCGCTCGGATGATCGTCACCGTACCACCAGAACCAGTCGCTAGCCTCGGCGGCATAGATCTCCTCCATGGCGAGGTCCGCATCGGCCGCGCGCGATCGCCGCGCCTCCTCCACCGCGGCGCGCGCTCGCGTGAGCTCCACCCACGCGCGGTTCTTGTCCTCCTGCCCGATCCAGATTCCGAGATCCGCGCGGACCCATCCTCCCACCGGCACGCGCTCCAGCGTCTCGGCCGGCGGCACGCGCTCGATCGCTTCCGACACCGTCACCGCTTCGATCTGGCCGTCACGCTCGAGCAGGCCGTAGAGCGCTTCCAGGAACGGCCGTCCGTCGTCGAGATAGGACTCCCAGCAGTTCTCCCCGTCCAGGATCACGGGGACGAGCCCAGGACCGTCGCCCAAGGCGGAGTCCCCCGCCGCGCGCACTCGCTCGACGAAGTCTCGCGCGGCGTCCTCTGGATTCCAGCTCGCGTACGTGAATCCGATCCGGTCCGAGAGCGCGCGGTCGCGGAACACCATGGCGATCGGGCCTCCGGCGGTCTCCAAGCGATACGGACGGTAGAGCGCGGCGGGCCAGTCGCGCACGGAGCCGTCCCGGGTGGCGAGGGCTCCCTGGAGCACGGTCTCGTCGGATGCCGCCCACGCGAACCCGCCGCGTGCGAGCGCGGCGAGCGCGGCATCGTTCACCGCACCCTCCGGCGGCCAGGTGCCCTTGGGGGGCGCGCCGAAGCGCCTCCCGTGCGACTCGCGCGCTCGAGCAATCTGCGCGGCCGCGTCCTCCGGCGCGCGAAACGGCGGGTCCGGCAGCACGGCGCCGGGCGACGCCTCCCGAGGCGCCATCGAGTCGATGAGGAGCGGGAGGATCGGATGGTTGTAGGCCGACGTTGTGAGCTCCACCTGCCCGGCCGCGGCTGCCTTCCGATAATCGAGAGCCGCATCGCGCGCGCAGGTCACGCCCCAGTCGAGGAGCATCCCCTTCTCCTCCTCGGTGAATCCCCTCCCCTTCTCCATCAGCGCGCGGAGCGGCTCGGCCTCGCGAAACGTGGGATCGACCCAGGCGAG
>DASTKC010000237.1:0-6023 GCA_035716085.1 Candidatus Eiseniibacteriota bacterium
GATCTCGGCCTTGAGCTCCTCGAGCGGTCCCTCGGAGCGCCCCGCGAGGACGAGCTTCGCGCCCCCCGACGCGAGGTGGACCGCGATGGCCCGCCCGATCCCCTTCGCGCCGCCCGTGACCACGGCCACGCGTCCCTCGAACGGCCGGCTCACCGCGCCGCCGCCTCCGCGAGCCCTTGGACCGCAGCTTCGAGCGCGTCCGGGTCGTCCGTGCCGAACACCTGCGCTTCCTTGTCGACGCCGCGAAGCAGTCCGCGCAGCACGCGTCCGTTTCCAACCTCGATGTAGCGCCGGATGCCCTGCTCCACCATCGCGCGCATCGTCTGCTCCCAGCGCACCGGCTGGAGGAGCTGCTCCCTCAGCGTGCGCCGGATCGCGTCCGGTTCCGTCACCGGCCCCGCGGTCACGTTGGCGTAGACCGGGAACGCCGCGCGCCCAACCGGCGCCTTGTCGATTCCTTCGCCGAGACGCCGGGCGGCTCCTTCCATGAGCGGCGAGTGGAACGCCGCACTTACTTGTAAAGGGACGATCTTCTTCGCCCCCGCCTTCTTCGCTTCCTCGGTGCCCCGCGCGACCGCCTCGGGCGTGCCCGAGAGGACCACCTGCCCCGGGGCGTTGTAGTTCGCCGCGGCGAGATCGTGCGGCGCGTTGACCGTGCGGAGCACCTCGTCGATCTCCTCAGCGGAGAGCCCGAGGACGGCCGCCATCGTTCCCGGACGATCCGAGCCCGCTTGGGCCATCGCTTCGCCGCGGAGCCGGATGAGCCGGAGCCCCTCGTCGAACGGGAGCGATCCCGCCGCCACGTGCGCGGCGTACTCGCCCGCGCTGTGCCCCGCGGCCGCCGCCGGCCGGACGCCCCGGTCCTCGAGCACGCGATAGGCGGCCAGGCTCGTCACGAGCAGCGCGGGCTGCGTGTTCTCGGTGCGCGTCAGCTCTTCGATCGGCCCCTCGAAGCACAGCTTCGAGAGCGCAAAACCGAGGATCCGGTCGGCATCCTCGAAGACGGCGCGTGCCTTGGGATAGCGCTCCGCGAGCGCCTTGCCCATACCGACCGACTGCGATCCCTGGCCGGGAAAGAGGAGCGCTGGACCTACCACTCGACCACCGCCGCGGCCCATGTGAAACCGCCGCCGAAGGTCACCATCTCCACGAGATCCCCCTTCCGGATGCGTCCCCCGCGATTGGCTTCATCGAGCGCGAGCGGGATCGACGCCGCCGAGGTATTGCCATAGCGGTCGAGGTTCACGAAGACCTTCTCCATCGGAAGACCCAGGCGGCGCGCGGTGGCGTCGATGATCCGGTAGTTCGCCTGGTGCGGCACGAGGAGCGAGAGGTCCTCGGGCTTCCGTCCCGCGGCCTCGAGCGCCTCGAGCGCGACCGACTCCATGGCGCGGACCGCGTGCTTGAACACGTCGTTCCCGCTCATGTGGATCGTGTGGAGCCGCTGCGCGACCGTCTCGTGCGAGGGCGGCATGAGCGAGCCCCCGGCCGGCATCTCGAGGAGATGCACGAGCGAGCCGTCGCTGTGGAGCCGCGTCGCGAGGATTCCCCCCGGCTTGCCGGTCGAGCGGAGTACCACGGCTCCCGCCGCGTCGCCGAAGAGCACGCAAGTGTTCCGGTCGGTCCAGTTGACGATCTTCGAGAGCGTCTCCACTCCGATGACGAGCACCGTGTCGGCGGCGCCCGACTCGATCGCGCTCCGTCCCACGGAGAGCCCGTAGAGGAAGCCAGCGCATGCGGCGGAGATGTCGAAGGCGTGCGCGCGCGTCGCGCCGAGCCGGTCCTGCACGATGCACGCCGTCGACGGAAAGGTGCGGTCCCCCGTCACGGTGCCCACCACGATCTGATCGAGATCCGCTCCCTTGAGGCCCGCGATCTCGAGCGCGCGCTCCGCCGCCTTGGTCGCGAGGACCGAGGAGGGCGTCGCCGGATCGGAGATCCGCCGCTCCTTGATCCCGGTGCGGCTCGTGATCCACTCGTCGGATGTGTCGACGATCTGCTCCAGGTCCTGATTGGTCAGCACTTTGTCGGGAACGTGGGAGCCGGTCCCGATGATGTGGACGTCACGGCGAGGGGCGATCAGGCTGCCTCCGGAGCGATCCGTTGCAGCTCGGCGCGGATGGAGTCGGCCACCTTGGCCTCGGCGCATCGCGCCGCCACCCGGATCGCGTTCTTGATGGCGCGGACGTTCGAGCGGCCGTGGGCGATGATGCAGGTTCCGTCGACGCCGAGCAGCGGCGCGCCCCCCACCTCGGAGTAGTCGAGGCGGCGGCGCAGGCGGCGGAACGCGGGCTTCAAGAGGAGGCCCGCCATCATCGAGAGCGGATGGCGCTGGATCTCGTCCTTGATCATGCCCGAGATCGACGGGATCACGCTCTCGGCGAACTTGAGGAGCACGTTGCCCACGAAGCCGTCACAGACAACGACGTCCGCGGTGCCGAGGATGATGTCCCGTCCTTCCACGTTGCCGACGAAGTGGACCGGGCTCCGCTTCAAGAGCTGATGCGCCTCGTAGTAGAGCTCGCTTCCCTTCTCCGCCTCCTCGCCGATGTTGAGGAGCCCCACGCGCGGGCGTTCGACGTGAAGCACGAGCCGCGCGTAGATGCTTCCCATCAACGCGAACTGGTAGAGGTGGACCGGCTTGGGATCGGAGGTCGCGCCCACGTCGAGCACGACGACATTCCCCTGCGGCGTCGGGAGCACGGTGGCGATGGCGGGACGCTGGATCGATTCGATCCGGCCCAGGTCGAAGAGCGCGGCGGCGACGACCGCTCCGGTGTTGCCCGCGGAGACGAGCGCGTCCGTCTCGTGGTCTTTCTGGAGACGGGCGGAGACGCTGATCGAGGAGTCGCGCTTCTTCCGCACCGACGCGGCCGCGGACTCGGCCATCTCGACCTGCTCGGAGGCGTGGATGATGCGCGGAAGGCGGGAGCGGACGCCGAGGCGATCCGCCTCTTCGACGATCGCCGACTCGTCCCCGACGAGAGCGACGTCGAACATCGCTCCCGACTCCTGCAGGGCCTCGAGAGCCCCCTGGATGACGACGCGAGGGGCGAAGTCGCCCCCCATGGCGTCGACACCGATGACCGGTCCTGTTCCTTGGCGGCCCATGGGTCAGTCCTCTGGACGCCTCAGGTGGTCTTCGACGCCTCCCGGGTGACGATCTCCTCCCCGGCGTAGTAGCCGCAGTGACCGCAGACGCGGTGGGGGAGCTTGGGCTGGCTGCAGTGGGAACAGAGCGATCGCGCCGACACGCTCAGCTTCCAGTTGGTGCGGCGCTTCTTGCCACGCGTGCTCGAGTGCCTTCGCTTGGGAACGGCCATTCGTCGTGAACCCTCGTGTCGAGATGGAGGCGGGCCCGGCCCGGCGATCCACGGTCAGCGGATCACCCGGCGGCCGCACGTGCGCAGCGGCAAGGTCCCAGGTTTCGATCGTCGCCGCATGTGGGGCAAAGCCCCGCGCACGTTTCCTTGCAAAGCGGCTTCATGGAGAGGCCGAGGATCACGGCCTCCCGGATCTCATGATCGACGGAGAGAATCCGGCCATCGTGGACATGCACCCCCTCATCGTCCTCATCCACCACGGACGCGCTCACCACGTTGGGGCTGTGCACCTTAGCACAGAAGACCTCGAACGCCAAGTCGAGCGGCTCCTTGAAGTCCGTCAGGCAGCGGCTACATTCCTGAACCGCAACGAGTTGGAGCTTCCCTCGAACCCAGATCTCGTCCCCCCGCCGGTCGAGCGAGAGGCGAACCTTGAGCGGCCCCTCGACGGTGACGTCCTGGGGCGTGATTCCCACCGATGCGGGAGGCAGCTCGTAGTCGAGCGTGCTGACACCCTGCGGCAGCTGTTTCAGATCGATCTGCATGGGCCTTGAACCGATGCGCGGCGCCCCCGGCGCCCCGCTAGAAGAAGAACGGAATCTCGGTCCGCGCGGACTCGGGGGAGTCCGAGGCGTGGACCGCGTTGTTCTGTTTGGATTCCGCGTAGAGCGCGCGGATCGTGCCCGGCTTGGCCTCCTTGGGATCCGTCGCGCCGATCCGCTCACGCAGGAACAGGATCGCATTGTCGCGGCGGAGCCGGCAGGGAACCGCGGGACCGGAGGACATGAACCGAACGAGGTCGTCGAGGAAGGGCTTCCCCTCGTGCACCGCGTAGAAACGCCGCGCATTCTCGGGCGTGAGCTGGACGAGCCTCATCGCGAGGATCTCGAAACCCGCCTTCTCGATCTCCGCGAGGATCAGTCCAACCTTCTTGCCCGCCACCGCATCCGGCTTGATCATGAACAGTGTCTCTTCCACCGCCATTACACTTCCTCCTGGGTCGCTGTCATGAAATGGGCTCCCCCGCTCGGGGAAGCCCATTAAGCGCGCGATCGCGAAGCGATCGCGCGGAACGTCGATCACCGAGCGCGCTTCGCGCGCGCTTTGGTGGCCGGCTTTGCCTTCGCCTTGGACCGGACCTTCGACTTCGCGGTCTTGGCCTTGGTCGTTTTCACCGCGCTCGCCTTGCGCGATTTCACGGCGGTCTTCTTCTTCGAGGCCGCCGCCTTCGCTCGCGACACGAGCTTGAGCCGCGAGGGGCGCTTCGCCCGGAGCGCGGCCGCGATCAAGCCCGGGATCTCGGACGGCACCTTGGCCACCGGGACGCCCGCGCGCTCGAAGCGCGCCATCTTCTCCTGCGCCGTGCCCGCGCCTCCGGAGACGATCGCTCCGGCGTGCCCCATCCGCTTGCCGGGCGGGGCGGTCTGTCCCGCGATGAACGCGACCACCGGCTTCGAGACATGCTTCTCGATGAGCGCCGCCGCGTCCTCCTCGTCGGTGCCGCCGATCTCGCCGATCAGGACGATCGCGTCGGTCGAATCGTCCGCCTCGAAGAGCGCGAGCGTATCCACGAACCGCGTGCCCACGATGGGGTCGCCGCCGATGCCGATGCACGTCGACTGTCCCATGCCCGCGCGCGTGAGCTGCCAGACCACTTCGTACGTGAGCGTGCCGCTCCGGCTGACGAGGCCGATCCGCCCCGGCGTATGGATGAATCCGGGCATGATGCCGACCTTGCACTGCCCCGGCGAGATGAGCCCCGGGCAATTCGGACCGATCAGCCGCGTCGAGCGCCCCTCGAGATAGGAGGCGACCTCGATCATGTCGCGCGCGGGGAGCCCTTCCGTGATGCAGACGACGAGCGGAACCTCGGCGTCGACCGCTTCGTAGATGGCGTCCTGCGCGAGAGCCGCCGGCACGTAGATCACCGACACGTCGGCGCGCGTGCGCGCCACCGCTTCCTTGACCGAGTCGAAGACCGGGATCCCGCCGACGTCGGTGCCTCCCTTGCCCGGAGTCACGCCCGCGACGACCTTCGTCCCGTATTCCTTCATCTGCTTCGCGTGGAAGGAACCGTCCCTCCCGGTGATCCCCTGCACCAGAACCTTCGACCCCCGCCCGACCAGGATGCTCATGCCGCCTCCGCCGCGCGGGCGATCACCGCGCGCACCGCTTCGTCCATGTCGCTCAAGGCGGTCATGCCGCGCGCGCCCAGGAGATCGCGCGCCTCCTTCTCGTTCGTGCCGGTGAGCCGGATCACGATCGGCGTCTTCGTGCAGATCCGGTCGAGGGCGGTCAGGAGCCCGCGCGCGACGTCGTCGCAACGCGTGATGCCGCCGAAGATGTTGAAGAAGATCGCTTTCACCTGAGGGTCGGCGGTGATCACCTCGAGCGCGTCGACGACCCCCTGCGCGTCGCCGCCGCCGCCGAGGTCGCAGAAGTTCGCAGGACGGCCGCCGGCGAACGTCACGACGTCGACGGTCGACATCGTGAGACCCGCTCCGTTCCCGAGGACGCCGACCTCGCCGTCGAGCTTGACGTACGTGACGTGCTTTGCCCGGGCAAGGGCCTCGAGTGGGTCGGCGGCATCCTCGTCGCGCATCTCGGCGATGTCCGGATGCCGGAAGAGCGCGCTGTCGTCCACCGTGAACTTCGAGTCGAGCGCGCGCACCTCGCCGTCCGGCGTGACGATCAGCGGAT